>NZ_JBKKAD010000158.1:0-31082 GCF_046714715.1 Conyzicola sp.
AAGGAGATCCTTTGCATCCGGGTGCTCGGCGGCTCTGGTCGCCGCTACGCCGGCATCGGCGACGTCATCGTCGCCACCGTCAAGGACGCGATCCCGGGCGGAAACGTCAAGAAGGGTGATGTCGTCAAGGCTGTCGTCGTGCGCACCGTCAAGGAGCGTCGCCGTCCAGATGGCTCGTACATCAAGTTCGACGAGAACGCAGCCGTCATTCTCAAGGCGGACGGAGACCCGCGCGGCACGCGCATCTTCGGCCCCGTCGGCCGTGAGCTTCGCGACAAGAAGTTCATGAAGATCATCTCGCTGGCGCCGGAGGTTATCTAAGTCATGGCAAACATCAAGAAGGGTGACCTGGTTCAGGTCATCACCGGCAAGACCCAGGCCCGTGGCGGAAGCCGCGGCAAGCAGGGTCGTGTCATCGAGGTACTCACTGAGCGCAACCGCGTCGTCGTGGAGGGTGTGAACTTCATCACCAAGCACGTTCGTGTCGGCCAGACCCAGCGTGGCACCAAGACCGGCGGCATCGAGACCATGGAAGCGCCCATTCACGTTTCCAACGTCGCTCTCGTTGACCCCGAGACCAAGAAGCCCACTCGCGTCGGCTTCCGCACTGAGGTAGTGGAGAAGAACGGCGTCAAGCGCACCGTTCGCGTCCGCTACGCGAAGAAGTCGGGTAAGGACCTCTAATGACTGACACTGCAACCACGGCTGAGAAGACCCAGCCCGCTCTCAAGGTCAAGTACCGCAACGAGATCTCCGAGCAGCTGAAGAAGGACTTCGGTTTCACCAACGTTCACCAGATCCCCGGACTGGTCAAGGTTGTCGTGAACACCGGTGTCGGTGAAGCAGCGCGCGACGGCAAGATCATCGACGGTGCCATCAAGGACCTCGTCGCGATCACCGGCCAGAAGCCCCAGGTCACGCTGGCCCGCAAGTCGATCGCACAGTTCAAGCTGCGCGAAGGCCAGGCCATCGGCGCACACGTCACCCTTCGCGGCGACCGTGCGTGGGAGTTCCTCGACCGTCTGATCAACCTCGCGCTGCCGCGCATCCGCGACTTCCGCGGACTGAGCGACAAGCAGTTCGACGGTAATGGCAACTACACCTTCGGTCTGACCGAGCAGTCCATGTTCCACGAGATCGACCAGGACAAGATCGACCGCGTTCGTGGTTTCGACATCACCATCGTCACCACCGCCAAGAACAACGAGGAAGGCCGCGCGCTGCTCAAGGCGCTGGGCTTCCCGTTCAAGACGGCAGAGCAGAACTAAAGAGTCTCTTACGCGGTGGGGTAATTCCTGCCGCTAAGATGGAACGTTGCCCGAAAGGGCAACGTTCCGCTTTTGCACAATCCAAGCAACACCGATCGCACAGGTCGGCCTTCGTGTAACGGATGCCGAAACCAGACGAGATATGGAATAACAACACATGACAATGACAGATCCGGTCGCAGATCTGCTGACCAGACTGCGCAACGCTAACTCGGCGTACCACGAGACCGTGTCGCTCCCGAGTAGCAAGCTCAAGTCCCACATTGCCGAGATCCTGAAGGCCGAGGGCTTCATCGCCGGCTGGAAGATCGAGGAAGCCCGCGTCGGACAGACGCTGACGATCGACCTGAAGTACGGCCCGAACCGCGAGCGCTCCATTGTGGGCATCAAGCGCGTGTCGAAGCCCGGACTTCGCGTATACGCAAAGTCGACGGAGATCCCCAAGGTTCTCGGTGGACTCGGCGTCGCCATCCTGTCAACCTCCTCGGGGCTCCTCACGGACCGCCAGGCTTCCAAGAAGGGCGTGGGTGGGGAAGTCCTCGCCTACGTGTGGTAATCAGTCATGTCACGTATTGGAAGACTTCCCATCGTCATCCCTGCCGGGGTAGACGTGAAGATCGACGGCTCAGCCGTCTCCGTCAAGGGCCCGAAGGGCGAGCTCGCTCTCGTCATCGCCAGCCCCATTGAGGCCAAGATCGAGGACGGCCAGATTCTGGTCACGCGTCCCGACGACGAGCGCGAATCGCGTTCGCTCCACGGCCTCACCCGCACGCTGATCTCCAACCAGATCGTCGGCGTCACCGAGGGTTACACCAAGGGACTCGAGATCGTCGGTACGGGTTTCCGCGTAGCTGCCAAGGGCGCGTCGCTCGAGTTCGCACTCGGCTTCTCCCACTCGATCACGGTTGACCCGCCCGCGGGCATCAGCTTCACGGTCGAGGGCAACACCAAGATCACCGTTGTCGGTATCGACAAGCAGGCCGTCGGCGAAGTCGCGGCCAACATTCGTAAGTTGCGTAAGCCGGAGCCCTATAAGGGCAAGGGCGTGCGTTACGCAGGCGAAGTAGTCCGCCGCAAGGCCGGAAAGAGTGGTAAGTAGAAATGGGTCTCGGAACTAGAGGCAAGAGCAAGTCGGCCGCCAAGGCGCGCCGTCACACGCGTCTTCGCAAGAAGGTCGTCGGCACCGAGCTGCGTCCACGCCTGGTCGTCACGCGTTCGGCCCGTCACGTATTCGTGCAGGTCGTCGACGACAGCAAGGGTTTCACCCTCGCATCGGCGTCGACCCTCGAGGCTGACATGCGCACTTTCGACGGCGACAAGACCGCCAAGGCACGCAAGGTCGGCGAACTCGTCGCCGAGCGCGCGAAGGCTGCCGGCGTCGAAGCCGTTGTATTTGACCGTGGTGGTAGCAAGTACGCGGGTCGCGTCGCCGCTATCGCCGATGGAGCTCGAGAGGGTGGACTCAACCTGTGAGCGATGTATCTAAGGAGCCAGTTGTGGCTGCAGAAGTAACAGAGGCACCGGCAGCCGTAACGGCCGAGGCCATTGCGGCCGCGGTCGTCGTCGACGCCCCCGCCACCGACACCACGAACGAGCCTCGCGAGGCCCGCCGTGGCGGTCGCGAGCGCAGCCCGAACCGCGACCGTGGCAACAGCCGCGACGCGGAGAAGAGCCAGTTCCTCGAGCGCGTTGTCACGATCAACCGCGTGTCCAAGGTCGTCAAGGGTGGTCGTCGCTTCAGCTTCACCGCTCTCGTCGTCGTCGGAGACGGTAACGGCCTGGTCGGCATCGGCTACGGCAAGGCGCGCGAAGTGCCTACCGCCATTTCCAAGGGCGTCGAAGAGGCGAAGAAGAACTTCTTCCGCGTTCCTCGCGTCGGCGTCACAATCCCGCACTCGGTGCAGGGTGAGGCCGCTGCCGGAGTTGTGTTGCTGCGTCCGGCGTCCGCCGGTACCGGTGTTATCGCTGGTGGACCGGTTCGCGCCGTCCTCGAGTGCGCCGGCATCCATGACGTGCTGAGCAAGTCGCTCGGCTCGTCGAACACGATCAACATCGTGCACGCCACGGTCGCTGCCCTCAAGCAGCTCGAGGAGCCTCGTGCGGTCGCCGCACGTCGTGGCCTCCCCGTCGAGCACGTTGTTCCGGCTCGCCTCCTGCGTGCCGAAGCAGAAGCTAAGGCAGGTGTCTGATGGCCGCTCGCCTGAAGGTAACCCAGATCAAGTCCAAAATTAGTGAGAAGCAGAACCAGCGCGACACCCTGCGGAGCCTCGGGCTTCACCGCATCGGTGACGTGGTGGTTCGCGAGGACAACAAGCAGAACCGTGGCTACGTGAACACGGTTGCTCACCTCGTCAAGGTCGAGGAGATTGACTAATGGCTGAAGAAGAAACGGTAGCGCCCAAAAAGGCTCCCGCGAAGAAGGCAGCCGCTCCCAAGGCCGCTGCTGAGAAGGCTGCTCCGGCAGCCGAGAAGAAGACCCCTGCCAAGAAGGCTGCTGCACCCAAGGCTGACGCCGCGGAGAAGGCACCTGCCGCAAAGGCCGCCCCCAAGGCTGCCGCCGCAAAGGCACCCGCCAAGGCCAAGGCCCCTGCTAAGGCAGAGACCGCAGCCAAGGCTGACACGTCGTCCGAGGTCGTCGCGGCTCCCGCCGAGAAGGGACCTCGCGCTGCGAAGTCCGTCTCGACGAAGCCGGCAGCCGAGGCTGATGTCCGCCCGCAGGTCCTCAAGGTCCACCACCTTCGTCCGGCTGTCGGCGCGAAGAAGGACAAGACCCGCGTCGGACGCGGTGAAGGTTCCAAGGGTAAGACTGCGGGCCGTGGTACCAAGGGCACGAAGGCGCGCTACAACGTGCGCCCGGGCTTCGAGGCCGGAAACATCGGCTTCGTCATGCGTTCGCCGAAGCTGCGCGGGTTCAAGAACCCGTTCCGCGTCGAGTACCAGGTCGTCAACCTCGAGAAGCTCGCCGACCTCTACCCCACCGGTGGAGACGTCACGATCGCTGACCTCGTCGCCAAGGGTGCCGTTCGCAAGAACGAAAAGGTTAAGGTTCTCGGCGATGGCGACATTGCGGTTAAGCTGAACGTTGCAGTTGACAAGGTCTCCGGCTCTGCTGAGCAGAAGATCGTTGCAGCAGGCGGTTCGGTCAAGTAGTACAACGCTCACGCGTTGAGACAGCCACCCTAGCGGCTGTCGACATTGGTTGGGGGTTGGGCCGTCGAAACATCGGCGGCCCACTCCGGCCTCTGCTCTTATATAACCTGGAGGACTTGTGTTTAGAGCCGTCGCGCGGATCTTCCGTACGCCAGACCTGCGCAGGAAGATCGGGTTCACGCTCGGTATTGTTGCCCTGTTCCGGCTGGGATCGTTCATCCCCGCACCGTTCGTCGATTTCGGCAACGTTCAACTGTGTCTCGCCGGTAACGCGGGCACCGATGGTCTCTACGACCTCGTCAACCTCTTCAGCGGTGGAGCCCTGCTCCAACTGTCCATCTTCGCGCTCGGCATCATGCCGTACATCACGGCATCGATCATCGTGCAGCTGCTCCGCGTGGTCATCCCGCACTTCGACACCCTCTACAAGGAGGGCCAGACCGGCCAGGCGAAGCTCACGCAGTACACGCGCTACCTGACGATCGCCCTCGGCATCCTGCAGTCCACGACGCTCATCACCGTGGCCAGAAGCGGCGCCCTGTTCCCGTCGAACTCCGGTATCGCCGAGTGCAACAACCTCATTACCAACGACGCCTGGTACGCCATCATGCTCATGGTCATCACCATGACCGCCGGCACTGGCCTCATCATGTGGATGGGCGAGCTCATCACCGAGCGCGGCATCGGCAACGGCATGTCGCTGCTGATCTTCACATCGATCTCCGCCACCTTCCCCGCCGCACTCTGGAGCATCCAGCAGTCGAACGGCTGGGAGATCTTCATCCTCACGATCCTCGTGGGAATCGTGATCATGGCCGCGGTCGTGTTCGTGGAGCAGTCGCAGCGGCGCATCCCCGTGCAGTACGCGAAGCGCATGGTCGGCCGGCGTACCTACGGCGGCAACAACACGTACATCCCGATCAAGGTGAACATGGCCGGCGTCGTGCCCGTCATCTTCGCGTCATCCTTGCTCTACCTGCCGGCTCTCATCGCCCAGTTCAACCAGCCGGCCGCGGGCGAGGCGCCCGCCGAGTGGGTCACCTGGATCCAGAACAACCTCACCTCGGGCGACAACCCGCTGTACATGGCGGTCTACTTCCTGCTCATCGTCGGTTTCACCTACTTCTACGTGGCCATCACGTTCAACCCCGAAGAAGTCGCCGACAACATGAAGAAGTACGGCGGATTCATCCCCGGCATCCGTGCCGGTCGTCCGACCGCCGAGTACCTCGACTACGTGCTGACGCGAGTGACCCTTCCGGGTTCGCTCTACCTCGGCCTGATCGCGCTCATCCCGCTCATCGCCCTCGCGACGGTCGGCGCCAACCAGAACTTCCCGTTCGGTGGCGCGAGCATCCTGATCATCGTCGGTGTCGGACTCGAGACGGTCAAGCAGATCGATTCGCAGCTCCAGCAGCGTCACTACGAGGGCCTCCTCCGTTGACCCGCCTCCTGATCGTCGGTCCGCCCGGCGCGGGTAAGGGCACGCAGGCCGCCCGCATCACGTCGACCTACGGTGTTCCCGACGTCTCGACCGGCGACATCTTCCGTGCGAACATCAAGAACGAGACGCCGCTCGGCGTGCAGGTCAAGGCGATCATCGACTCCGGCGACTACGTGTCCGACGAGCTGACGAACGCCCTGGTGAAGAGCCGTCTCGAAGAAGACGACGCGATCGACGGCTTCCTGCTCGACGGGTACCCGCGCACGCTCGAGCAGGTGCAGTACCTCGACGAGCTGCTGGCCGGCAAGGGCCAGGCGCTCGACGCCGTCATCCAGCTGGTCGCCGACCAGGACGAGGTCGTGGCCCGACTGCGCAAGCGCGCGATCGAGCAGGGTCGAACGGATGACACGGAAGACGCCATCCGTCACCGCCAGGAGGTCTACGCCCGCGAGACCTCGCCGCTGATCGCCGTCTACCGCGACCGTGGCCTTCTCATCGAGGTCGACGGCCTCGGTGAGATCGACGACGTGGCCGGCCGAATCGCCGACGCTCTGGCCGAGCGCGGCATCGCCGCGAACGAGTCGTCCGTCGAATCGGCCTAGTGGCTTTCCGGTCGAACATCTACAAGACGGCCGCCGAGCTGAAGCTCATGGTCGAACCGGGCCTGATCACGGCTGCCGCGCTTGACGCGGTGCGCGCCGCGATCGTGCCCGGCATCACCACGCTCGAGCTCGACGCGATCGCCGAGAAGATCATCCGCGCGGCGGGAGCCGAGCCGAACTTCATGCTCGTTCCCGGCTACCGCCACACGATCTGCGTCTCGGTGAACGACGAGGTCGTGCACGGAATCCCCGGCCCGCGCATCATCCAGCCGGGCGACCTCGTTTCGGTCGACTGCGGTGCGCAGCTCGCCGGCTGGAACGGCGACTCTGCGTTCAGCGTCGTAGTGCCCGACCCCTCGCGCCCCGAGCTGGTCGCCGAGAGGCAGCGGCTGTCGGATGTCACGGAGCAATCGCTCTGGCACGGGGTGGCGGCACTCGCCACCGTCAAACGTCTCAACCATGTCGGGGCGACCATCGAGCAGTACATCGAGTCGCAGGGCGACTTCGGCATCATCGAGGACTACACCGGCCACGGCATCGGCCGTTCGATGCACGAGGAACCGCCCGTCTTCAACTACCAGGTTCGCGAGAAGGGCCCGGAGGTCAAGGCCGGACTGACCGTCGCCATCGAGCCCATGCTGACCGGCGGCACGATCGACACCGTCACGCTGGCCGACGACTGGACGGTCACGACGACCGACGGCACGATGGCGGCGCACTGGGAACACTCCGTGGCCGTGCACGCCGGCGGCATCTGGGTGCTCACCGCGGTCGACGGTGGGGCGGCCGCACTGGCGCCGCTCGGAGTCGTACCCGTCGCGATCGGCTGAGCCGTGTCATCCGCAGGCCGGTCAGTATAGAACGGACTTGGCGAAACGCCCGGTAATGACCTAAGCTTGATCTTTGGTGTTTCATGCCGACTTCTGTCGTGCCGCCGCCGTCTCTTCGGAGGCCGGGAATCACCACTATCCACGCACGACCATCAAACAATACTTTTAGCGACGAAGAGGCTATGGCCAAAAAAGACGGTGTCATCGAAATCGAAGGCGCAGTAGTCGAAGCTCTGCCCAACGCAATGTTCCGCGTTGAGCTGACCAACGGCCACCGTGTTCTTGCTCACATCTCGGGCAAGATGCGCCAGCACTACATCCGCATCCTCCCTGAGGACCGCGTGATCGTGGAGTTGAGCCCTTACGACCTGACCCGCGGTCGGATCGTTTACCGCTACAAGTAACAGTTTGCTGGAAAGTAACGGCCCTCGGCATCCCGAGAGCACGACGACAGCGACACACAAGGAATCACCATGAAGGTCAACCCCAGCGTCAAGAAGATCTGTGACAAGTGCAAGGTCATCCGCCGTAACGGCAACGTGATGGTCATCTGCGAAAACCCTCGTCACAAGCAGCGCCAGGGCTAATTAGACCCCCGGGTCTAATAGCGCATTACAACTACATAGCAACTCCAGATCCCGGCTAGCCGGGGGACACCATCGGTTGGAGGCCGGTGCACAGGAGTTGCTACAGACCTCCAATAGGTAACAGGAGAAGCCACCATGGCACGTCTAGCCGGCGTCGACATCCCGCGCGACAAGCGCGTAGAGGTCGCACTGACTTACATCTACGGTGTTGGCCGCACGAGCGCTCTCAAAACGCTCGCCGACACCCAGATCAGCGGCGAGATCCGCGTAAAGGATCTCACCGACGATCAGCTCATCGCACTTCGTGACTACATCGAAGTCAACTTCAAGGTAGAAGGTGACCTCCGACGCGAGGTAGCCGCCGACATCCGCCGCAAGGTCGAGATCGGCTCCTACCAGGGCATCCGCCACCGTCGTGGACTTCCGGTCCACGGCCAGCGCACCAAGACCAACGCTCGTACCCGCAAGGGCCCGAAGCGCACCGTAGCCGGCAAGAAGAAGGCGCGCTAGTCCCTGGCCTCGCCAGTGACTACGCCTTCATCGCCCTTACGTACATAAGACTTCGGAGAAAATAATGGCAGCACCAAAAGCCGCGGCTCGTAAGCCTCGCAAGAAGGAAAAGAAGAACATCGCCGTGGGCCAGGCCCACATCAAGTCGACGTTCAACAACACGATCGTGACGATCACCGACCCCACCGGAGCTGTTATCAGCTGGGCGTCGTCGGGAACCGTCGGCTTCAAGGGTTCGCGTAAGTCGACCCCGTTCGCCGCTCAGCTTTCGGCGGAGTCCGCCGCTCGCCAGGCGCAGGAGCACGGCATGAAGAAGGTCGACGTCTTCGTCAAGGGACCGGGTTCAGGCCGCGAGACCGCGATCCGTTCGCTTCAGGCAGCAGGCCTCGAGGTCGGCTCGATCAGCGACGTCACCCCGCAGGCGCACAACGGTTGCCGCCCGCCCAAGCGTCGCCGCGTCTAATTCCCTTCGCTGGCCCCGTACGCCGCCCGCGGTCATATTGCGATATGACCGCAGGCGGCTACTCGGCCATCTCGTTCTTTCACAACTCAACAACCGATGAGCCCGCCACTCGTCGTATCCCAAGTGTCATATAGCGGACACTTCGCCGAAAGGAATCACCAGTGCTGATTGCACAGCGTCCCACTCTTGCCGAAGAGAACATTTCCGAGTTCCGTTCGCGGTTCGTCATCGAGCCGCTCGAACCCGGCTTCGGTTACACCCTCGGCAACTCGCTTCGCCGCACCCTTCTCTCGTCGATCCCCGGCGCTGCTGTCACGAGCATCCGTATCGACGGCGTCCTCCACGAGTTCAGCACCGTTCCCGGTGTCAAGGAAGACGTCACCGAGGTCATCCTGAACATCAAGGGACTCGTCGTCTCGAGCGAGCACGACGAGCCGATCACGGCGTACCTGCGCAAGCAGGGTGCCGGCCAGGTCACGGCCGCCGACATCTCGGCTCCGGCCGGTGTCGAGATCCACAACCCCGAGCTGCTCATCGCAACGCTGAACGAGAAGGCGAAGTTCGAACTCGAACTCACCATCGAGCGCGGCCGCGGCTACGTCTCCGCGACGCAGAACCGCAGCGAGTTCAGCGAAGCCGGCCAGATCCCGGTCGACTCGATCTACTCGCCCGTTCTCAAGGTCACCTACCGCGTCGAGGCAACTCGCGCCGGTGAGCGCACCGACTTCGACCGCCTGGTCGTCGACGTCGAGACGAAGCCCGCGATCACGCCGCGCGACGCTATCGCTTCGGCCGGTCGCACGCTGACCGAGCTGTTCGGCCTGGCCCGCGAGCTCAACACCGCTGCCGAGGGCATCGAGATCGGCCCCGCGCCGGTCGACGCCGTCCTCTCCAGCGAGCTGAGCATGCCCATTGAAGACCTCGACCTGTCTGTGCGCAGCTACAACTGCCTCAAGCGTGAGGGAATCAACACCGTGAGCGAACTCGTCGCACTGTCGGAGACGCAGCTCATGAACATCCGCAACTTCGGTCAGAAGTCGGTCGACGAGGTCAAGGACAAGCTCGTCGAGATGGGACTGTCCCTCAAGGACTCGGTTCCCGGCTTCGATGGCGCCCACTTCTACGGCGGCTACGACGACGAAGAGCCCACCGCCTAATTCGGCGTTCTCGATTTCGACTTCCTCACCTACTGGAGATTAACTAATGGCAGCACCAACCAAGGGACCCCGCCTCGGCGGCGGACCGGCGCACGAGCGCCTGATGCTCGCGAACCTCGCGGCATCGCTCATCACCCACAAGAGCATCAAGACCACCGAGACGAAGGCCAAGCGCATGCGCCCCCTCGTCGAGCGCATGGTCACCTTCGCCAAGCGCGGAGACCTGCACGCCCGTCGTCGCGTTCTCGCCACCATCGGTGACAAGAGCGTCGTACACGAGCTCTTCACCGAGGTCGCTCCCCTCGTGGCCGACCGCGAGGGTGGCTACACGCGCATCACCAAGCTCGGTTTCCGTAAGGGCGACAACGCTTCGATGGTGCAGATCGAGCTCGTTCTCGAGCCCGTCACCCCGAAGCCGAAGTCGGCCAAGAAGACGGCGAAGGCCAACGCTTCCGAGGCCCCCGTCGTGAACGAGACCGTCGTCGACGAGCCCGTTCTCGAGGAGGCTCCCGCCGAGGAGACCACGACCGACGAGACGACCGAGGCTCCCGCAGCCGAGGACGCCAAGTAGTCCTTCTCTTCATCTGCAACGGCCCCGCTCACCGAGCGGGGCCGTTGTCGTTTAACCCGCGCGGGGCATCCGCACCCCTGACTGCGACGGCGAGCCGAGGGGCAAACTTTCGACCTTGACGGCCGGTTTCAGCGTCGAAACTTTGCCCCTCGGGGCCGCGGCGACCCGAGCTGCTTCGGGCGGGGCAAAGAATCGACGTTGAGTGCCCGCTTAGGGGTCGATTGCTTGCCCCTCTGTTCGGCGGGCGAGCCGAGGGGCGGATGACACGGGGCGCGGTCAGCGCTCGGTGGGCTTGTCTCCGCTGAGGTGTGGCCCGCCGTCGATCTGCGGCTGCTCCACGAGGCGAAGCAGCGCGCTCGTGACAGCGTCCACGTAGATGCCGCCGCCGACCGGGCCGCCCGCGTGGATCTGGTCGCCCGCCAGCACGTCGAGGTGCGGCTGGATGGCGGCGTGCCAGTCGGCGAGCTCCACCGAGCGGGCGCGCTGCGCGTACGAGCCGAGGATCTCGTTGACGCCGGGCGTCCACCCGCGCGGCGCCTGCACGTTCACGAGCACAATGCGCGTGCGCTGGCCGACGATCTGCTTGACCTCGCGCAGGGTGCTCGCGTCGATCGAGCCGTTCGTGCCGAGCCCCAGCACCAGGAACGGCTTCATCGTCTTGGCCTTGACCATCGACCTCACGAGGTCGGGGGCCGCCGACATCTGGCGGGAGACCACCGCGTCGACGGTGATGCCCGGGAAGGCCGCCATGAGCTCCGGCGCAACGGCGAGCATCACCGAGTCACCAATCGCCACCATCTGGTCGCCGCGCGGCAGCATCGGCTGGGACGGAGGCGGGGGAGTCGGCGACGGGCTCGCCGCGCGTGCCTCCGCGGCGGCGATGGCGGCCTCCCCGGCGCGGATGCGGGCCGCGGCCAGGCCCGACCCGGGATCCACGGCGATAGCGCCGACCGTGAGCGCCCCGGCGGTGACCGCGGCGACCGCCACGAGCGACGCCCGCAGCCAGGCGCCCCTGCGCACGCCCCACCGGTCGCGGCGCCACTGCGTCACGAACACGCGCGCGCTGACCCGGAACCCCTGGCGCCGGATCGGCACCTCGACGAACGCGTAGGAGAGCGTCGCGGCGGCCAGGGTAAGCACGAGCGCGATGCCACCTGCCGCCCACAGCGTCGCCGGCGAACGGTCGCCGGCCGGCAGCGCACCCAGCACGAGCACGAACACCGGCCAGTGCCACAGGTAGATGCCGTACGAACGCCGGCCGATCCACCGCAGCGGCTGCACGTCGAGCGCGCGACCGAGCAGCGCGCCCGGCACCGTCGCCGTCGCGATGGCGACCACGCTCAGCGCGGCGACGAGCACCAGGCCGCCGCGGTAGGTCGACGCCGCCTCGGCCGGCATAACGACGGCCAGCGCCACGAGCCCGCCGACGGCGAGCAGCCCGATCAGCCCGCCGAAGACGCGGTCGCCGCGCGACTGCGGAACCGCGAATCCGGGCCACTCCTGCCGCGCGATCGCGAGGGCGGCGCCCAGTGCCAGTCCGAAGCTGTGGGTGTCGGTGCCGTAGTAGACGCGCGTCGCGTCGGAGCCGTCGAGCAGGGTCGCCATAGAAACCGCGGATGCCACGGCCACCGCCACCACAAAACCGAGCCGCAGCCACCGCGACGGTACCGCCCACAGCAGTACGACCACGAGGGGCCAGAGCAGGTAGAACTGCTCCTCGACAGCGAGCGACCAGAGGTTGCGGAACAGCTCGGGCGTGGTCGAGTCGAGATAGCTGGCACCCTCGGCGATCGAGAGCCAGTTGTAGCTGAACGTGGAGGCGCCGAGCAGCTGGCGGCCGATGCCGACCAGCACGTCGCCGCCGACGACGAACGCGGCCGCCGACGAGGCGAGCAGCACCAGCGCGAGGGCCGGCAGCAATCGTCGGGCGCGACGCTGCCAGAACTGCAGTACGTCGATGCCGCCGCCCGCCACACGCTCGCGCAGCAGCAGCGTCGTGATGAGGAAACCGCTGATCGGGAAGAAGATGTCGACGCCGAGGTAGCCGCCCACCAGCACGCCGGGCGCGAGGTGGAACAGCACAACGAGGGTCACCGCGATGGCCCGCAGGCCATCGAGGCCAGCGAGCCGTTCGGCGGGAGCGTTCACCGCGAGTACGGGATGTGTGAGGGTCATGAAGAGGGGCGCATTCGATCTGCGCACCCCACAAGCCTAGACTCGCTGCGTGGAAAACCAAGCGACCAGGAGAGTGCGACTGGACATTTCCTACGACGGAACGAACTTCTCCGGCTGGGGCAGCCAGCCGAATCTGCGCACCGTGCAGGGCGAGCTCGAGAACGCTCTCGCCGTGATCCTGCGCAAGTACGGCGAGCCCCCGGTGCTCACCGTCGCCGGCCGCACCGACGCGGGTGTGCACGCCCGTGGCCAGGTCGCCCACGTCGACCTCAACCCGGCCCAGATCGCGAAACTGCAGAAGCACCGCGGCGGTCCGACGGCGCCGCAGAACCAGGCCCCCGCCGCTCTCGCGCGCCGGCTCAACGGACTGGCCGGGCTCGACAGCGACGTCTGGGTCACCGACGCGAGCTGGGCGCCCGAGGGGTTCGACGCCCGTTTCTCGGCGATCTGGCGTCGCTACGAATACCGGGTCGCGGATGCCGCGGCTCCCCGAAATCCGCTGGTGCGTAACCACACCGTGTGGCACCACGCAAAGCTCGACCTCGCCGCCATGCAGCTCGCCGCGTTCTCCCTCGTCGGACTCCACGACTGGGCCTCCTACTGCAAGCCGCGCCCGGGGTCGACGACCATCCGCGAACTGCAGGAGTTCAGCTGGCAGCGCCTCGACGACGGCGTGCTCGTCGCGCACATCAAGGCCGACGCGTTCTGCCACAGCATGGTGCGCGCGCTTGTCGGCGCCTGCGTCGCCGTGGGGGAGGGCAAGCTCGGCATCGAGAGCCTGGCGGTGCTGCGCGATCAACTCGAGCGCACCAGCGACTTCAAGGTGATGCCCGCGAAGGGCCTGATCTTCACCGAGGTGGGCTACCCGGAAGACCACGAGATGGAGGACCGCGCCGAACTCACCCGCCGGCGCCGCGGCGTCGTGGTCTGGGACGACCGGATAACCGCGCTGCGGCATGCCGAAGGGCAGGCGATACTCGCCGCCCGCGCCAAAGAGGCCGAGGAGTTCGCGCGAGGCGCATCCGAAGACCTTTTGACTCAGGCACCACCCGTCGACTAGTGTTGACCCTTGGTGTCTGCGCCCCTGTGCGCGATACCCGATCATGAGCCCTCCACCGGCGTCGTTCCCTCGCATTGCGTCGAGAAACGGTCCATCGGAGCGGGATTCACGAACAACTCACTCGATCAAGAAGGCAGCACTACTGTGACTCGTACTTTTTCCCCCACGCCGGAGGATGTCCAGCGCGACTGGCTCATCATTGACGCAGAGAACATCGTTCTCGGCCGTCTGGCCAGCCACGTTGCGGCGCTTCTGCGCGGCAAGCACAAGGCGACGTTCGCTCCCCACATGGACATGGGCGACTTCGTCATCATCATCAATGCGGAGAAGGTCGCCCTCACCGGCTCCAAGCTCCTGCAGAAGAAGGCCTACCGCCACTCGGGTTACCCGGGCGGCCTGACGGCGACCACGTACGCGGAGCTGCTCGAGAAGCACCCGACGCGCGCGGTTGAGAAGGCTGTTCGCGGCATGCTCCCCAAGAACTCGATTGGTCGCGCACAGCTGACCAAGCTCAAGGTCTACACCGGCACCGAGCACCCTCACGCTGCCCAGCAGCCGAAGATCTACACCCTTTCCCAGGTCGCTCAGTAGCGCCGGCTTAGAAACTAAGGACGTAACTACCGTGGCCCAGATTTCAGACATCATCGAAGAAGCTCCTCAGAGCTACTCGACCGAGACTCCCGCCGAGGCGGCTGTCAAGGTTCCCCGCGCAGTACTCAACGTTCCCGGCGCAGCCGTGGGTCGTCGCAAGCAGGCCATCGCCCGCGTGCGCATCACCCCCGGCACCGGAACCGCGACCGTCAACGGACGCGAGCTCGCCGAGTACTTCCCCAACAAGCTGCACCAGCAGCTGATCAACGACCCGTTCAAGGTTCTCGATCTGCTCGGCAGCTACGACGTGATCGCCAAGATCACCGGCGGCGGCCCCTCGGGCCAGGCAGGCGCACTGCGTCTCGCCATCGCGCGTTCGCTCAATGGCATCGACCGCGAGAACAACCGTGCGGCCCTGAAGAAGGCCGGCTTCCTTACTCGTGACGCCCGCGTCATCGAGCGCAAGAAGGCCGGACTCAAGAAGGCCCGCAAGGCTTCGCAGTTCTCGAAGCGCTAAAACGCGTTTTATGCCAAGGCTCTTCGGCACAGACGGTGTTCGCGGTCTAGCGAACGAAGACTTGACGGTAGAGCTGGCGCTCGGGCTTGCCCAGGCGGCAGCCGTCGTACTTGGTAAAGGACAACACGCTGACGGTCGGCGCGCTTCGGGGCGCCGACCGATCGCGGTTGTCGCGCGGGATCCCCGCGTGTCCGGCGAGTTCATCTCCGCCGCCGTCGCCGCGGGGCTCGCGAGCTCGGGGGTCGACGTCTACGACGCCGGCGTCATCCCGACTCCGGCCGCGGCGTTCCTCACCGCGGATTTCAAGGCCGACTTCGGCGTCATGATCTCCGCGTCGCACAATCCGGCCCCCGACAACGGCATCAAATTCTTCGCCGTCGGTGGCACGAAGCTTCCCGATGTCGTGGAAGACCGCATCGAGCTCGCGCTCGGTGCGAAGAAACTCTCCCCGACGGGCGTCGAGGTCGGGTTCATCCGGCGCTTCGCCGATGCGGAAGACCGCTACGTCGTGCACCTGCTGTCGACGCTGCCTCACCGCCTCGACGGTATCCACGTCGTGCTCGACTGCGCCAACGGTGCTGCCGCCGGCGTCTCGCCCCAGGTCTTCACCGACGCGGGCGCGACGGTCACCGTGATCGGTGCCGAGCCCGACGGCTACAACATCAACGACGGCGTGGGCTCGACCCACCTCGACAACCTCGCCCGTGCCGTGCTCGAACACGGCGCAGACGTCGGAATCGCGCACGACGGCGATGCCGACCGCTGCCTCGCGGTCGACCACGTGGGCAACGTCGTCGACGGCGACCAGATCATGGCCATCATCGCGCTGTCGATGAAAGAGCGTGGTCTGCTGAAAGACGACACCCTCGTCGCGACCGTGATGAGCAACCTCGGCCTGCGCGTCGCCATGGAGGAGAACGGCATCACCGTTCTGCAGACCTCCGTGGGCGACCGCTACGTGCTCGAGGCGCTCAACGAGAAGGGCCTCTCCCTCGGTGGCGAGCAGAGTGGTCACGTGATCATGAGCGAGTACGCCACGACCGGCGACGGAATCCTCACCGGCATGCACCTGCTCGCCGAGATGGCGCGCACGGGCAAGTCGCTCGCCGAGCTCGCCTCGGTGATGACGGTGTACCCGCAGATCATGGTGAACGTGCGTGGCGTCGACCACCACTCGCTGAAGTCGAGCGAGGTCATCGCGCTCGCGGTGAAAGAGGCCGAAGCCGAGCTGGGCGACACCGGCCGCGTGCTGCTGCGCCCCTCGGGCACCGAGCCGATGGTGCGCGTCATGGTGGAGGCCGCCGACCAGGCGACCGCCGACCGCATCGCTCACGAGCTCGCCGACATCGTGCTCATGGAGCTGAAGCTCTAACTTCGTCGTCGTGTCATCCGGCCCCGCCCGCTTCTTCAACAGGACGCGACGGGCCGACGCCCCGAATCCTTCCTGTTGACGGGCAGGCGCGGCCGAAACGTCCTGTTGCGGGGCGCTCGCGCGGCCGCGGCCGGGGTCAGATCTTGCGCAGCAGCACGCTGTCGACGGCGTGGTCGGCGTTCTTGCGCAGCACGAGCGACGCCCGCGCCTTCGTGGGCAGGATGTTCTTCTCGAGGTTCGGTTCGTTGATGCTCGTCCAGATGCCGCGCGCACGGGTGCGGGCCTCGTCTTCACTCAACGACGCGAACCGGTGGAAGTAGCTGCGCGGGTTGGTGAACGCGCCGCGCTGCAGGCTGAGGAAGCGCTCCTCGTACCAGGTGGCGATGTCGCTGGTTCGGGCGTCGACGTAGATCGTGAAGTCGAACAGGTCGCTCACCGCCAGGCGGTGGCCGGGCGCCGCGGGCTGCAGCACGTTCAGCCCCTCGACGATCAGCACGTCGGGCTGACGCACCACGATCTCCGCGTCCGGCACGATGTCGTAGTGCAGGTGCGAGTAGAACGGCGACCGCACCTCGGCCACCCCGCTCTTGACCTGGGTCACGAAGCGCAGCAGTGCCCGGCGGTCGTACGATTCCGGGAAGCCTTTGCGGTCCATGATGCCGCGACGCTCGAGCTCGGCGTTCGGGTGCAGGAAACCGTCTGTGGTCACCAGCTCGACCCGGGGGGTGTCGTCCCAGCGGGCGAGCAGTTCGCGCAGCAGGCGGGCGACCGTCGACTTGCCCACGGCGACCGAGCCGGCTACGCCGATCACGAACGGCGTGCTGCTGGTGCTGGCGCCGAGAAACTCGGTGGTCTGGCGGTGCAGGTTGCGGGCGCCGGAGACGTAGAGATTGAGCAGCCGGCTCAGCGGAACGAAGACCTCGCTGACTTCTTGCATGTCGAGCACTTCGCCGAGGCCGCGCAGCTGCACGATCTCGGTCTGGCTGAGCGGCAACCGGGTGTTCGGGGCGAGCGCCGCCCAGTCGTGGCGGTTGATCTCCAGGAACGGGGAGAGGTGGCCGTTGGTGCCAGCGCGGTCAGTCATCGGGCGTTCAGGGCGAGCTCGTCGTCCGCCCGATCGTCGACGTCTACGGTTCGGTGCGACGCGACCCAGCGCAGGATGAGAACGAGCGCGGCTGAACATCCAACGAAGTACAACACGCTCAGTCCCGCCCACGTGAGAGGCGGGTGCCACAGCGGATCAATGAACATCGATATCCAGTCCGAGGTGGCCACGACGTATCGGCGCAAAACGAAAACGAACGCGTACAGTTGCGCGACGAACACCACGACGACGCCCGCCCGCACCAGGGCCGCCTGCGAGGCGGTGAGGCGGGATTTCGCGACGCTATCCAGTGCGATGCCACAGGTGATCAAGAGCACGGTGTAGACGGGGATGCCGTAGCGCCCCTGCCACAACATGCCCACCTCGTTGTACAGCGCGGTTTGAACAGCGACCGGCACGAGAACCGCGGCGGCGAGCGACACCAGCACGGCGATCCGGAGCCGTCCGTGCGTCAGCGCTATCGCGGCCAGTATCGTCACCGCGATAGCGGTACCCCACACGAACTGCACGAAGAGGGGTGCCTGCAGTTCGAGAACGCCGAACAGGCCGATCCAGTCGCGCCAGGAGTCGAACGTGCGCTCGAACATCAGGATGACGACGCGGAGAAGGCCCGGCTCGCGGTGATCCACCGCCCCGTCGGGGCTGATCGCGCGAATGGATAGCTGCGTCATCCACACCACGACCCAGACGAGGGCCAGCAGCATCCCGCCGAGGGCGAACCAGACCTGCCGCAGTTTCAGCACTTCGAGCAGTCGAGCGCCCGGCACCAGAAGCATGCACACGATGCCGATGATGAGCACCCAGAGGACGGCGATCGTACGGCCGCTGGTCAGGAGGATGGTCGAGACGATTGCCAGCGAGGCGTAGACCCAGAGCTGTCTGGCCGACAGAGACGTTCGGAGAATGAGGGCGATGACCGCGGTGAGTGCGCCGGCGCCGGCGATCTCGACGCCGTTCGGGTTGATCACACCGCCGAGCAGCAGCACCGACGGGGTTGTCGCAGCGACCGCGGCGAGCACTGGCCAGACGGTGCGAGCCTGCGCCCTCAATGCGACCACCATGATCGTGAGCAGCATGGACACGACTAGAGCGCTGGCGATGCGGATTCCGTAGAGCGCGGCCTCGCCCTTCATGACGAGTGTCGGCAGGCCGACGATCGCGTAGTAGACGAGGTTGTTCGACGCTGCCGTGCTGGCGGAGTCGACGAGCGTGGTGTCGTCGCCGATGTCGCCCTGGCAGTCGACGGCCTGAAGGATGTTGCCGGTGTAACACTGCAGCTCCACCGCGCGTTCGACGTAGTCGGGCACCTGCACGAGTGGGAAACGAAATACCCCGTCCTGCGCGTAGTCGCCGACAACGTCGCCGCGCACCACGGCGGCCGAGCGTGTGGTGTGCGACGGCTCGTCTGGCGTTCCCATCAGCGGCGTGGCCAATGCCCAGCTGATGGTCAAGATGAGAAAGGTGCCGAAGACGGCCAGAATGTGGCCGGGGCGCGTCACTCGCGCCAGGATGGACGCAGGCATACCTGCGATCCTACATTCCACGGGGAAGTGTCCACGCGGGACCGCGAGACCCGACGCGTCGTCAGCGCGTGATTTTCGGGATGCGATATCGTTGGCGATCATCGGGGGCGTTCCCACGCCGCCCGTGACGGCAAAGGAAGAATCGCCATCTCACACACATCTCCCGACCACGCCCCCTCCACGCGGGGGACGCGCGGTGCTCGCAATCGCGGGTGGCGCCGCTGGGTGGCGCCCCTCTCGCTATTCCTGATCTCGTTGGCGGTCGTGGCGGTAGCCGTGCCGCAACAGACCGAGCTTTCGCCTTTCGACGAGTATGTCTACATCGACTACCTCGCCAAGGTGCCTGACCAGCTCGTACTGCACCAGGGTGAGGAGACCGGCGAGTACGCCCGCGATCAGCTCGACTGCCGGGGCGTGATCATCCTCGGCCCGACCCCCGTCAACTGCGGGCCGGCGACGACGGTACCGCCGCAGGACGGGCTGACCAGCGCCGACATCTACTCCCCGACCTATTTCGCGATCACGCGCGTATTCGCCCAACCGCTGGTGTGGACGGGGGTGGGGCTGGTAGACGCAGGCCGCCTCGCGGGCGGTATCTGGCTGGGCCTCGGTGCCGTGCTGCTCTTCTTCTTGATGACACGGCTCTGGGTGCCACGGATGCTGGCTTGGGGGCTCGCCGTCATCGTCATCATCTCCCCGGCCTCCCACTGGTCGAACACCTACGTATCGACCGACGCGCCGTCGCTCGCGGCCGGCGCGGCGGTCAGCCTGCTGGGGGTCTTGGTCTATCAGCGCAAAAGACATCCGGCGTGGCTCGCCGTGGCCGCCGCGCTCGTCGTGCTGCTGAAATTCCAGAACATCATTTCGGTCGCACTCGTCGCGATCGTGCTCGTCGTGTTCGGCGTGAAGCAGGCTTACGCCGAGGCCGGCAACGACAGGCGTCAGCTCCTCGCCGGCATCGCTCGAAGCCGACCGGTGCGCGTGGCTGTCGTGGTCCTGCTCGTTTCGCTGGTGACTCAGTTGGCGTGGATGATCGTGCGTTCGGCCATCTCCTATGGGCCGTCGCCGGTGCAGGGCGTCGACGTTCCCTTGACCAAGACCGAGCTGTTGCTTCAGGCATTCAACTTCTTGCGATTCACCCCTCTCGGGTTTACCGAGAGCCTGGACTCTCCCATCCCTCTCGTAGTGGGCATCATCCTCGTGACCATCACGACCGCCGGCGTCATCGGGATGATCTTCACGGCCAAGGCAGGGTCTCCGAAGGCGATCATCGCGGGCTCCACCCTGTTCGCGAGTATGGCATCGGCCCCCGTACTCGCAGTCGTCGTGTACCTGATCGTCGGTGAGTACGCCGAGTTGCGACCGCGTTATGGACAATCTCTTCTCGCCGCGTTCGTCCTGTGTGGCGGATGGCTTCTCGCCCAGAGAAAATGGAGCTCCCCGGTCGTCGCCGGCGGTGCGGCGCTCCTTCTCGTTGCCTCGTTAGTGACCTCCTGAGATGAGCGAGACGACGGGCAGCGCGCCGAAGGTCGACTCGGGCAGCGGCCAAGCACGGTCGCTGCGCAACGCGGCCATCTTCTCCACCGGCGGCATCGCCGTGCAGGGCGGCACCAAGCTGCTCTTTACGATCGGTATCGGCCGCGCGTTCGGCAGCGAGACCCTCGGTGAGACGAGTGCTCTCATCTCCCTGTCGATTTTCGCCGCGCTGTTCTGGCCGACGCCGGCGGGCAACACCGTTTCGCGGCTCCTGGCCGTCGCGCTGCACCGTGGAGACTCGGATGCTGCGGTGCTGCGCCTGCTCGGCCGCAGCTTCTGGCTGTCGTGCGTGGTGCTCGGAGCCGCCGCCGTACCCATCGGGCTCGCGCTCGGCGCGGAGCTCATACCGTCGCTGTTCGGTGCCTGGCTCGTGGTCGGGTACGCGGGGTACGCATACGCGCGCAGCGCCCAGCTCGGCCGACACAAAGCAATGCGGGTCGCCCTGTGGGATGGGCTGACGTCGTTCGTGACTCTCGCCGCGCTGGTCGGCGTCGTCGTGGCCGGCATCCCGGCGATCGCGCTACTGCCGCTCGCGGTCGGGTACACCATCTTCACCATCGCGCTCTGGCCGCGCGCTCGCGTCGCGGGCGCCGAGCACCCCACGACCGGCGTGCTCGCCTTCGCCGGCTGGAACGTCATCGCCGGCCTGGCCTCCAACGGACTGCTGCAGATCATGATGCTCGCGGCGCAGGTCTACAACCCGGGCCACGAAGCCGGGCTGTTCGCCACGGCGTTCTCGCTCGCGACCCCGGCCTCGATGCTCGGACAGGCGGCAAGCCAGGTCATCATCCCCGCGTTCGCCCATCGAACCCGAAGCGACGCACCCCTGCGCTCCGCGGCGGCAATGAAGTTGCTCTTCGGCTTCAGCGCTCTGGCGTTCGCCGTCTTCGGAGCGCTGGCGCTCGTCTCGCCCTGGATAGTGCCCCTGCTCTACGGCCAGGATTTCGCCGACGCGGTACCGCTGCTGCAATACATGCTGATCGGTGTCTTCGTCTTCACCGTCGCCCTGATCCCGAGCGCGCTGCTGCTCGCGAACGGTCACTCGCGTGCCGTGGCTATCAGTTCGTCAGTGGGTTTTGTGGTGGGGCTCGTCGTGATTCTGACGCTCGGGCCGAGCATCGGAATGTACGCCGGCATCTGGGGGTTCAGCGTCGGCTCCGGCATCGGGCTTGCCGCCCTGCTCGTTCTCGGGCTGCGCCGCAGTGATGTCGAGGCGCCCCTCGAGGGCTTCGACCCGCTGCCGTAGGAAGGCCGACTGCTCTGCCAGCGCCCTCGTCTTCTCTTCGAGGTTGGTGAATTCGGCGCCGTGCTGAACGGAGAGCAGAAACAGGATCACGATGGTCACGAAGAACCCGAGGTTGATCGGCGCCGCGACTCCGACCGCTTTCGCGACCCAATCCAGCAGCGAGGGGAAGATGCTCACCAGCAGGGCGAACAGCGACGCGATCACCCACCAGACGGCGTGACGCTCGCGGACCTGGCGACGCCGCAGCAGTTCGAACACAGCGATGACGACGAGTCCGGACGACACGATGCCGAAAATGTAGGCGGTGGTGGTCATCGGATGCTCCCGGTGCGGCCGGTCGCGGAGGTGTCGGTCTCGCGCAGCGGATACGGGTGCGCGGTGAGCGAGATGATCAGGGCGGCGAGTGCGCGAACGAGGTAGATGGTCGACCGGAATGCGTTCTGCGAGGGCACGCCGCCGGCGCGCTCGCGCATCGCCACCGGAACCTGCCGCACCGTCGCTCCGGCGCGCAGCGCCAAGACGAGAGATTCGACGGTGTCGCCGAGGTATTCCGAGGGGTAGTGCGAAGCGAACAGTTGCACCGCGCGTGGCCCCGCCCCGCGGAAGCCCGAGGTCGTGTCGGTGAGACGGGTGCGGGCAATGCGCGACATGGTGACGGCGAGCAGCTTCATCGCCCAGGCGCGCGGGCCGGACGCCTTGTATTCGCCCTCTCCGGCGAATCGTGCGCCGATCACGATGTCGACCTCGGACAGCGCATCAACGAGGGTGGAGACATCGCGCGGGTTGTGCTGGCCGTCGGCGTCCACCTGCACGACGTAGGTGAATCCGTGCTCGACCGCATAGCGGAACCCCGCACGCATCGCGCCGCCGACGCCGAGATTGAACGGCAGCTGCAGAACTGTCGCGCCCGCCAGCCGGGCTCGCTCGGCCGTCGCATCCGTCGAACCGTCGCTGACGACGAGGCACGTGACACCGGGGACCGCCGAGAGCACCTCGGCCACGACGGCGCCGACGGCCTGCTCTTCGTTGAACGCGGGCATTACAACGAGGGTGGCCTCGAGCGCCGTAGCGAGGTCGGGGGAGGCAGTGCGGGATGTCACGTCACTTGCCCTTTCCGGATTGTTCTCCTGAGGAGACGCGGTTGCGGCCCGGAAGAAAAGCGTATCGCAGCAGGGTCGCGACGGCTCCGGGATTGCGGGCTTTAGCCGCGGCAGGGAGCCTGCTCGCCGCGTTCAGCCGGGACGAGAACCGGTTGCGCGCCGCCCGACGGGCGTGCTTCCAGCCGCGGGCGCCGTACTCCCGAGCGATGCGCTCGAAGAACGCGCCCTCCTCGGCGAACCTGCTGCCCTCGACCGCGCGCCACGACGAGACGCTGGCCGCATGACGCCGATAGAGGAAGACCGGTTCGTCATCGACGACCAATGTCGCACCGTCGAAGACGAGATCGATCGCGAGCGCCAGGTCTTGCACGGTGCTGAGGTCGGGCCGGAAGCCGAACCTAACGAGCGCCTCCCGGCGCCAGCACAACGACGGGAAGTACATCCAGTTGCCCCGGGTCAGACTCACCGCCAGCTGCTCGCCGCTCAGTTCGAAAGTGCCACGGATACTCGGCCGGTACCGGTCTTTGGTCCAGTCGACGAGGGTCGAGACGGGTTTCCCGCCCCCATCGATCACCCGGACGCCCGGCTGCACGAACGTGGCGCGAGGGTGGGATCGGGTGATGCGGGCGACGGTGTCTACGTAGCCGGGAAGCATCACGTCGTCACAGCCGAAGATCGTGACCCACTCGTTGACGGCGAGGTCGATGCACGCCTGGAAATTGAGGTTGATGCCGAGATTGACCTCGTTGCGGCGGTACTCGATGCGCTCGTCGCCGAGGGATACGAGCCACTCACCCGCGCTCAGGTCGGGATAGCAGTCGTCTATGACGACGAGTCGCCAGTCGGGATCGGACTGCCCGACGACGCTCAGTACGGCTTCTCTGAACTGGTCGACGCTCCCATAGAAAGGCATCATGATGTCGATCGTCACGCTGGTTGCTCCACTCCCGGTCGGCATGAACTTACCAGCCGCGAGCTCGGGCGCAGCCACGCCGCGACCCGGCGACACGACACCATGACAACCGAGGCGCCCTCGATACCGTAAAATCGTGCCTCATGTGCGGAATCGTGGGTTATGTCGGTGACAACAAGTCTCTTGAAGTGCTCCTGGGCGGGCTGAAGCGACTCGAATATCGGGGGTACGACTCCGCCGGAGTGGCGATCATCGACCCCAGCGGTCACATCGACTCCCGCAAGAAGAGCGGCAAGCTGCAGATGCTCGTCGACGAGCTCGAGCAGAACCCGATCGGCAATGGCGCGACCGGAATCGGTCACACCCGCTGGGCGACCCACGGCGGCCCGACCGACCGCAACGCCCACCCCCAGCTCGGCGACAACGGCAAGCTGGCGCTGATCCACAACGGAATCATCGAGAACTTCTACGACCTCAAGCAGGAACTCCTCGCCAAGGGTGAGACCTTCACGAGCGACACCGACTCCGAGGTCGCGGCCATCCTCGTCGGCCACGCCTACCAGGAGACCGGCGACCTTACCGAGGCCATGCGCGTCGTCGTCGACAAGCTGCACGGCGCGTTCACGCTGCTCGTGATGCACGAAGACCAGCCCGGCGTCGTCGTCGGCGCTCGCCGCAACTCGCCCCTCGTCATCGGACTCGGCGACGGCGAGAACTTCCTCGGATCCGACGTCGCGGCCTTCGTCGAGTTCACGCGACGCGCCGTGGCCATCGGTCAGGACCAAATCGTTACACTCCGTACCGACTCCGTCGTGGTGACCGACTTCTTCGGCAACCCGGTCGAGACCGAGGAGTTCGAGATCGCCTGGGACGCCGCCGCCGCCGAGAAGGGCGGATGGTCGAGCTTCATGGCCAAGGAGATCAGCGAAGAGCCCGAGGCCGTCGCGAAGACGCTGCTCGGCCGCGTCGTCGACCACAGGGTGCGCCTGCCCGAGCTCGAGCCGCTCGGCGACGATGTCCTCGCGAACATCGACCGCATCGTCATCATCGCCTGCGGCACGGCGGCCTACGCCGGCATGCTCGGCAAGTACGCGATCGAGAAGTGGTCGCGCATCCCCGTCGACGTCGAACTCTCGCACGAGTTCCGCTACCGCGACCCGATCCTCACCGAGCGCACGCTCGTCGTCTCGATCAGCCAGAGCGGCGAGACCATGGACACCCTGATGGCCGTCAAGTACGCCACCGCAGCTGGCGCCCGCGTGCTCTCGATTTGCAACACCCAGGGCGCGACCATCCCGCGCGAGTCGCACGCCGTCATCTACACGCACGCCGGACCCGAGGTCGCGGTCGCGTCGACCAAGGCGTTCGTCGCCCAGGTCACGGCCCTCTACCTGCTCGGCCTGCACCTCGGCGAGGTGCGCGGCACGCTCAGCGAGGCCCAGATCGCCGAGTACTCCGACGAGCTGGTCGCCATCCCCGAGAAGATCGAAGAGGTGCTCATCGCCTCGCAGTCGATCGGTCAGCTCGCGCACTGGATGACCGACACCCAGTCGGTGCTGTTCCTGGGCCGCAATGTCGGCTTCCCGGTCGCCCTCGAGGGCGCCCTCAAGCTCAAGGAGCTCGCCTACATCCACGCGGAGGGCTTCGCCGCCGGCGAGCTCAAGCACGGCCCGATCGCACTTATCGAGCCCGGCCAGGTCGTCTTCGTGATCGTTCCGAGCCCGCGCGACCCCGACTCGCTGCACCCCAAGGTCGTCTCCAACATCCAGGAGATCCGCGCCCGCGGGGCCCGTGTCATCGCGATCGCCGAGAAGGGCGACGCCGCCGTGCTGCCCTTCGCCGACGAGGTCATCCCGATCCCGCTGGCCGGTTCGCTGTTCGAGCCGCTGCTCGCCGTCGTTCCGCTGCACATCTTCGGCATGGAGCTCGCGGCCGCCAAGGGCCTCGACGTCGACCAGCCGCGCAACCTCGCGAAGTCCGTCACGGTCGAGTAGCGCGGTGCGCCTGTGATCGTCGGCATCGGCGTTGACGTGGTCGACCTCGCCAGGTTCGAGCGCGCCCTCAGCCGCACGCCGGCGCTCAAGGCGCGGCTCTTCGCCGACGTCGAGCTGGTGAGCGGCGAACGTGTGCTCGCCCTGCGCTCGCTCGCCGGCCGCTTCGCCGCGAAGGAGGCGCTCATCAAGGCCCTCGGCGACTCGACCGGCATCAGGTGGCACCACATGCGCGTCGTGTCCGATTCCCACGGCAATCCGTCGTTCGAACTCTCGGATGCCGCGGCCACCGTCGCGCGCAGCCGCGGTGTCACCTCGGTGCACCTGTCGATGAGTCACGACGCCGGAGTCGCCGTCGCCTACGTGATCGCCGAGGGGGAGTAGTGGCCGCCCTGCGCGAGGCCCGCATCGACCTCGGCGCGATCAGCCGCAACGTCGAGACGATCCGCCGCACGGTCGACGGAGCCGATGTCATGGTCGTGGTCAAGGCCAACGGCTACGGTCACGGGGCCGTGGAGAGCGCCCGCGCCGCCCTCGAGGGAGGGGCCGTGGCTCTCGGCGTGGTCGAGATCGACGAGGCCCTCGTCCTGCGCGCCGCCGGCATCGACGCCCCAGTGCTCGCCTGGCTGCACGGCAGCGCCGCCGACTTCGCCTCCGCGACCGCCGCCGGGGTGGAGATCGGCGTCAACCACCTCGAGCAATTGGAGCGTGTCGCCGCGTCATCCGGAACCGCGGTCGTGCACCTCAAGGTCGACTCCGGACTTGGACGCAACGGCGCCAGCGAAGCCGACTGCGCGGCCCTCTTCGCGGCGGCGGCCCGCCACGAGGCCGCGGGGCGCATCCGGGTGCGCGGCTTCTTCAGCCACCTCGCGAACGCGGGAGAGAGTGCGGATGCCGCGCAGGTGCAGCGTTTCACGGCGATGCTCACGCAGGCGGTCGCCGCCGGGCTCGACCCCGAGGTGGTGCACCTCGGCGCGAGCGCCGGAGCCCTGCGCCTGCCCGACGCGCGATTCGGCCTCGTGCGCGTAGGGGTCGCCGCCTACGGGCTCTCGCCGTTCGACGACGCGTTGAGCGCCGACCTCGGTCTCACGCCGGCGATGCAGCTCAGCGCCGAGATCGTGTCGGCCAAGCGGGTCGCGGCGGGCAGCGGCGTCTCCTACGGGCACGACTACGTCACGGCCGGGGAGTCGACGCTCGCCCTCGTGCCGATCGGGTACGCCGACGGGGTGCCGAGGCACGCCTCCGGCAGCGGGCCCGTCTCGATCAACGGACGACGCTTCACCATCAGCGGCCGCGTCGCCATGGACCAGTTCGTCGTCGACGTCGGCGACCACCCGGTGCGGGTGGGCGACCGCGCCATCCTCTTCGGCGACCCGGCCACGGGCGTGCCGAGCGCCGACGACTGGGCCGCGGCCGCGTCGACCATCAACTACGAGATCGTCACCCGCATCGGCGGCCGGGTGACCCGCAGGTTCGTCTGATGCTGCTCACCATCACCACCCCCGAAGAGATGGCGGCGCTCGGTGCCCTGCTCGCAACGCAACTGCGCTCCGGCGACCTCGTCACCCTGAACGGCGAGCTCGGCGCGGGCAAGACCACGCTCACGCGCGGGCTCGGCGCGGCGCTGGGAGTGCGGGGCGCGGTGACGAGCCCCACCTTCGTGCTCGCCCGCACGCACCCGCGCCCCGAGGGAGCGCCGCTCGTGCACGTCGACGCCTACCGGCTCTCGAGCGCGATCGAGCTCGACGACCTCGACATCGACTTCCCGGCGTCGATCGTCGTGGTCGAGTGGGGCGAGGGGCTGCTCGACGGCATCACCGACGAGTGGTTGCAGCTCGACATCGTGCGACCGGTCGGCGGCGTGGTGACCGACGACGGCGTCGAGACCCGCACGGTCACGGTCACCGGGCACGGTCCGCGCTGGGCAGACCTCGGCTGGCTCGAGGGCTTCGGCGCATAGAGACGCGGCGCGTCACAGCGGCCGCCCCGAGCCGAGGGGCAACGTTCCGCTGTTCAACGCCCGGGTGAGGGTCGAAAGTTTGCCCCGCCCTTCTCGCCGCAGACCGATGGGGCAAGCAATCGACCCTCAATGGCGGCCTGAAGGTCGAAAGTTTGCCCCTCTGGTCTTGGGGGCGGCGTTGCTGAGGGCGGCGCGCCTCGGCAACCCCGCCTAGGCTTGTGGGGTGCTGCTCGCGATCGATACCTCCGCCGGAACCAGTGTCGCCGTCGTCGACCGCGACGCCGGCGTGCTCGCCGAACGCTCGTCGCCCGACACCCGCGGGCACGCCGAGGTCGTCGGCCGGTTCATCCGCGACTGCCTCGACGAGTCGGGCGTCGCCGTAACCGCCCTGTCAGGTGTCGCCGTCGGCATGGGCCCGGGGCCGTTCACCGGCCTGCGGGTCGGCATCGCGGCCGCGCGGGCCTTCGCCTTCGGTGCGGGCAAGCCGGTCGTACCCGTGGTCAGCCACGACGCGATCGCCTTCGGGCTCATCGAGCCGACGCTCGTCGTGACGGATGCGCGCCGCCGCGAGATCTACTGGAGCACCTACGCGGGCAGCGACGAGGTCGGGCTGCCGATCCGCGCCCACGGTCCGGCGCTGTGCAAGCCCGCCGAGCTGGCCGACGTCGTGCCGGGGTTCGCCGGGTACACCCGCCTCGACGCGGTCACCGTCTCCGCAGCATCCGTCGGCCTTCTCGCCGAGAGCCTCTACCTGCACAAGCGCGCGTTCGCGGGCGACGAGGCCCTCTACCTGCGCTCGCCCGACGTCACGATGAGCGCCGGCCCGAAGCGGGTGAGCTGATGGTCTGGCAGCTGCGCTCGGCCACCCCCGACGACCTCGACGCGATCATGGCCATCGAGCACGCCGTCTTCCCAACCGACGCCTGGTCGCGCGAGTCGATGCTCGCCGAGCTCGGCAACAAGCACACCCACTATCTCGTGGCGTTCGACCCGGCGACCCCCGACCGGTTCGACGCCTACGCCGGCCTGCTGGCCCCGCGCGGTGCGACGCAGGCCGACATCCAGTCGGTCGCCGTGGTCGAGACCGCCCGGCGCCGCGGACTCGCCCGCACCCTGGTGCAGGCGCTCATCGCCGAGGCGCGCGACCGGGGTGCGCGCGAGATCTTCCTCGAGGTGCGCGTGGACAACCCCCACGCCCAGTCTCTCTACGACTCGCTCGGCTTCGAAAGGATCGCGGTGCGCAAGGGCTACTACCAGCCGGACAACGTCGACGGCGCAGTGATGCGCCTCGAGATCCCCTCGCCCGTCACCCGGCCGGCGGTGGGACAGTGAGCGGCCACGAGCCCCTGGTGCTCGGCATCGAGACCAGCTGCGACGAGACCGGCATCGGCATCGTGCGCGGAACCACCCTGCTCGCCAACGTCATCTCGTCGTCGATGGACGAGCACGCCCGCTACGGCGGCGTCGTGCCCGAGGTCGCGGCGCGCGCCCACCTCGAGGCCCTCGTGCCCGCCCTGAAGCAGGCGCTCGCCGAGTCGGGCGTGACCCTCGACGAGCTCGACGCGATCGCGGTCACGAGCGGCCCCGGCCTCTCGGGCGCCCTTATGGTGGGCGTCGGCGCGGCGAAGGCGCTCGCCGTTTCGCTCGACAAGCCGCTCTACGCGGTCAACCACCTCGTCGGCCACGTCGGCGCCGACGTGCTGCGCGACGACGACAGCGAGATCGAACTCCCCACCATCGCCCTGCTCGTCTCGGGCGGGCACACCTCGCTGCTGCTCGTGCGCGACCTGGTCTCCGACGTCGAGCTGCTCGGCGAGACGATCGACGACGCCGCGGGCGAGGCCTTCGACAAGGTCGCCCGGCTGCTCGGCCTGCCCTACCCCGGCGGACCCGAAATCGACCGGGTGGCCGTCGGCGGCGACCCGAAGGCCATCCGTTTCCCGCGCGGCCTCAGCCAGCAGAAGGACATGGCCGAGCACCGCTACGACTTCAGTTTCTCGGGGCTCAAGACCGCGGTGGCCCGGTGGGTCGAGCAGACGCGCGATTCGGGGGTCGAGGTGCCAATGGCGGATGTCGCGGCCAGCTTCCGTGAATCCGTCGCCGACATCCTGCTCACGAAGGCCGTCGCCGCGTGCGTCGACCACGGCATCCCCCGGCTGCTGCTCGGCGGCGGCGTCGTGGCGAACGCCCGGGTGCGCGAACTCGCCGCCGAACGCTGTGCGGCCGCGGGCATCGAGCTGCGCATCCCGCCGCTCTCGCTGTGCACCGACAACGGCGCCATGATCGCGGCCCTCGGTGCCCAGTTGATAATGGCCGGCCACGCGCCATCCACTCTCGACTTCGGCGCGGACTCTACGCTCCCCGCGACCGTCATCCAAGCCTGATTGACGTGCGAAACCCGCGGTGGGAGCATGGCTGGCACCACCGCCCGTAGAGGAGTAGCGCCATGACCGATCCCACCGCTCCCGAGCCGGCGCCGCGGCCGCAGGTGCAGCCGGGCCCGCAGTTGATGCCGCCCATCGAGGGCCCGACCGCCCCGACCCCCAACCTGTCGATCATCTCGATGATCCTCGGCATCCTCGGCCTGCTGATCGGACTCGTGGGCGGCGGCCTGCTGTTCTCGGTCGGCGGCGTGGTGCTCGGACACCTCGGCCAGCGCAAGGAACCCGAGGCGAAGGGGTTCTGGCTCACCGGCCTCATCACCGGCTACGTGGGCATCCTGCTCAACCTCATCGTCATCGTGGTCTGGATCGTCGTCTTCGTCGCCCTCGCCGCCGCCGGCGACAACTTCACCTACCCGGGCTGACGCGAATACGGCTCTGGGTAGACTGGGGCCTCACCTGTGAGGAGCAATCAAATGACCAATGCAGACGACCAGACACCGCCCCCGGTGCCGCCCGCCCCGCCCGCATCCGCGAACCCGCCCGCTGCGAGCCCCGCCGCGCCGGCCTACTCGGCGGCCCCGCCCGCCTACTCCGCGGCCCCTCCCACCTACACGCCCGGTGCACCGCAGAACCCGTACACCCCCGGCGTTGTCGGCCCCCCGCGCGGACTCTCGGTCACCTCGATGGTGCTCGGAATCGTGGGCATCCTGTTCGGCGGCTTCGGCCTGCTGATCTCGATCGCCGCGGTCATCACCGGTCACATGGCCCAGCGCCGCCAGCCCTACGCGAAGCCGTTCTGGCTCACCGGCATCATCACCGGCTACGTGGGCATCCTGATCGGCCTCGTCGTGTCGGCGTTCATCATCTTCGCGATCATCCTCGCCATGTCCGACCCGAGCAGCGGCAGCTACTACAACAGCTAGACCCGCTGCGCCAACAGCGCCACTCGCTTCCCCGCCACCCGCGTGAGGAAGAGGGTGGCTTTGTTGTTTCCCTTGAGCGACAGCTTGGCGCGGAACTGCGCCGG
>NZ_JBKKAD010000159.1:0-12760 GCF_046714715.1 Conyzicola sp.
CTCACGAGGAGCGCCAGCGCGGCGGCGGGATAATACGAGACGTTACGCCTTGACCTTCGGGGCGCTCGTGTCGGCGGGCAGTGCCGCCTTGGCCGTCGCGACGATCGCGGCGAAGGTGGCCGGCTCGGTGATCGCGAGGTCGGCGAGGATGCGACGGTCGACCTGAACGCCGGCCAGGTTGAGTCCCTGGATGAGGCGGTTGTAGGTGAGGCCGTTCGCGCGCGACGCGGCGTTGATGCGCTGGATCCACAGGCGACGGAAGTCACCCTTGCGGGCGCGGCGGTCGCGGTACGCGTAGACGAGGGAGTGGGTGACCTGCTCCTTGGCCTTGCGGTACAGGCGCGAACGCTGTCCGCGGTAGCCCTTTGCGCGCTCGAGGATGACGCGACGCTTCTTGTGAGCGTTTACTGCTCTCTTTACTCTTGCCATTGTTCTTGTCCTAAATCTTGGGGGCCGGCGGCGTTACTTGCCGAGAAGCTTCTTGATCATCTTGGCGTCGGCGGGTGCGACGAGTCGGTCCTTGCTCAAGCTGCGCTTGACCTTGCTCGACTTGACCTCGAGGTTGTGTCGCATGCCGGCACCCTGCTTCTTGATCTTGCCGGTACCGGTGAGCTTGAAACGCTTCTTGGCGCCCGAGTGCGTCTTCTGCTTAGGCATCTTTATCCTCTTTCGTTGATTCTTCTCCGGCTGAGTCAGCCGACACGTTTTCAGTGGGTTCTGGGGAGACCTCGTCGGTCTCGTCGTCGCCGTCCGTGACATCCGAACCGCCCTTTGCGGGCTTGTTCGCGACGCGACGCGCCTCGGCCTCGGCCTTGGCCGTCGCCTTCGTCTTCAGCGGGCCGATGACCATGACCATGTTGCGGCCATCGATCGTGGGGCTCGACTCGATGGTGCCGAACTCGGCGACGTCTTCTGCGAAACGCTTGAGCAGGCGCACGCCCTGGTCGGGACGCGACTGCTCGCGGCCACGGAACAGGATCATTGCCTTGACCTTGTCGCCCGCGGCGAGGAAGCCCTCGGCACGCTTGCGCTTGGTCTCGTAGTCGTGCACGTCGATCTTCAGGCGGAAACGAACCTCTTTGAGGATCGTGTTCGCCTGGTTACGGCGCGCTTCCTTGGCCTTCTGGGCCTCTTCGTACTTGAACTTGCCGTAGTCCATGATCTTGGCGACGGGGGGCTTGGAGTTGGGAGCAACCTCAACCAAATCCAGGTCGGCCTCCTGGGCAAGTCGAAGTGCCACGTCAATGGCAACGACACCGATCTGCTCGCCTTCGGCTCCGACGAGTCGGACCTCCGGTACGCGGATTCGGTCGTTAGTACGGGGATCGCTGATGCGGGACTCCTTTAGATCTTCTGATGGCCACTCTGCCGGGCGGATGCCGGGCAGGGACGAAGAGAAGAATCACGCGTGCTGTTTAGTGCGACGCCAACACCCTGTTTATCTACCTGCGCTGCGCGGTGACGCACAACTTCGGCGGGGTGTAACTACCCGGTAACCTTGAGAAGCGGTTGACGGGTGGGAGAATCTCCACTTTCGTATCGGGGCAAGCCCCGAAGCCTGCACAAGAATAGCAGACGCCGCGCGAAAAGACTAAGGATGCACCGAATGAGCGAGCCCTACTCCCACGATCACGCCTCCAGCTCGGCGCTGCACGGCGGCGACGGCCACGATCACAGTGGCGCGAACCTCGACCCCGACGTGGAGATCCGCGATATCGGCGAGGTTCCCGCGATCGAGGTCATCAACACCGTGGCCATCCACCTGCTCAGCGCCACGGCCGTGAAGCTGGGGCTCGCCGACGAGCCCGACGCCGAGGCGCAGATCGACCTCGACGAGGCCCGCAAGCTGATCAACGCCCTCGCCGGACTCGTCACCGCGAGCGCCCCCGACCTCGGCGACCACCACGCCCTCGCCCTCCGCGACGGACTGCGCACGGTGCAGCTCGCCTTCCGCGAGGCCTCCTCCATCCCCGACGCCGTGGGCAAGGGCCCCGGCGAGAAGTGGACCGGCCCGGTCAACTAGCGCGCGCGGCCGCGTGGGCGGCACGGGGGTGTCGGCGGGCGGTGCGACACTGGGCGCATGGACCCCATACTGTCGCTGCTGCTCGGACTGCTGCTCGGCGTGATCCTCGGCGCCATCATCGGCCTGCTGGTCGCGCGCGCCCGGTCGAACTCGCCCGCGACCATCGCCGTGCTCGGCGAGCTGAAGGCCGAGGCGGCCGCTTCGGATGCCACGGCCGTCGCACTCCGTGAGCAGGTCGAGCACCTGCTCGCGCAGCAGCGCGCGGCGCAACAGGGCAGGGACGCCGACAACCGCGTGCTGCAGGCCCTCTCCCCCGTGCAGGAGACCCTGCGCACGATGCAGCAGACCGTCGCCGATCTGGAGACGCAGCGCAGCCTGCAGCACGGCCAGCTGAGCGAGCAGCTGAAGAACGCCACCGAGTCGGAGGAGCGCCTGCGCGGCACCGCCGAGTCGCTCGCCTCGGCGCTTCGCAACAACGGCACCCGGGGCGTCTGGGGCGAGACCCAGCTGCGCAACGTCGTGCAGGCGGCCGGGCTCGTCGAGCGGGTCGACTTCGACGTGCAGCAGTCCGTGCGCAGCGACGCCGGCTCGGGGCGGCCCGACATGGTGATCCACCTGCCCGGCGGTAAGAACATTGCCGTCGACGCCAAGGTTCCGTTCACCGCTTTTCTCGAGGCCTCCCAGATCGCCGTCACCGCCACGGGCGAGGAGGGCGCGCGCCGCGAAGCGCTGATCAAGCAACACGTGCGGGTGGTGCGCGGCCACATCGACACCCTCGCGAGCAAGGCCTACTGGGCGGGCCTCGACGCGAGCCCCGAACTCGTGATCGCCTTCATCCCGAGCGAGTCTCTCGTCGCATCCGCCATGGAGGCCGACCCGAGCATCATGGACTACGCGTTCAGCAAGCGGGTCGCGCTCGCCTCCCCCGTCACGCTCTGGTCGGTGCTCAAGACCGTCGCGTTCAGCTGGCAGCAAGACGTGCTCACCGACGAGGCCAAGACCCTGTTCGACCTGGGCAAAGAGCTCTACCAGCGACTGTCGACGCTGTCGGACCACGCCGACAAGCTGCGCCGCAGCATCGACTCCACGGTCACGAGCTACAACCAGTTCGCGAACTCGCTCGAGTCGCGCGTTCTCGTGTCGGCGCGCAAGCTGAGCGCACTCGACGAGTCGAAGGTGCTCGGCGCCGCGGTTCCGCTCGAGGCCACGGCGAAGCCGCTCACCGCCGTGGAATTCGACGGCCCCCGCGGGGCACACGCGCCGGGCGCCGGCGACGACCTGGGCGAGCGCGCGAGCTGACGTGCTGCCGGGGCGTGAGGCAGCGACCGCGTCGCCCGACAGGACCGGGCGCCTTCGAGCGGGCTAAACCGTCCTGTCGGCGCGATGTCGAGGCGAAAACATCCTGTTGGTCGGCGTGAAGCAGGCCGCGGGCGGCTACGCCTCGTTGTACGCGCTGTTCCAGGGCGGGCGCACCGTGCGCACGAACGAGTAGGTGACGATCGCCGGGTTGTGGGTCTCGAAGGCGTGGAACGTGCGCCGGCCGCTCACCGTGGTGCCGATGATCTCGAGGGTGAGCACGGCGGAACCGACGGGCAGGTCGAGCAGAGCCGCGCGGCGCTCGTCGAGTGTCGCGACGCCGGGGGTCGCGACCTCCCAGACTATGGACTCGCCCCAGACGCGCTCGGCGAGCGTGAAGACCGATTCGGCGCCGCCGAGGTCGTCGGGCAGGTCGGCCGGAAGGGCCACGAGGTTGTCGGCCACCATGGCCGGCACACCGTCGGCGGTCCAGCGCTTGAGCACGCTGAACGCCGTGGGTCCGGCATCGGGCGTCAGCAGCGGCGCGATGTTCTCCGGCATGGGTACGAGCGACGACTCGATCACCTCGACGGCGGCCTCGTAGCCCATGCGGCCGAGCAGTTCGGCGTGCTCGAGCTGCTCTTCGAGACGCACGCTCATGCGCAGCGCGACCGGGTCGACGCTGGTGGCCGCGCCCTGCCGGCGCCGCACGATGCCCTGGCGCTCGATCGACGACAGCGCGTTGCGGATCTGCTGCCGCGAGACGTCGAGCCGTTTCGCCAGTTCGACCTCGCCCGGCAGCGACTCGTTGGCGACGACCGCCTCGCGCACGTAGCGCAACACTCCCCCACGAACGCGGTCGTCTTCGGAGCGCGCGGGGCCGCCGACGTGGGCCGGACGGTTGATCGTCACGATTGGTCCTCCATGAGGGCGTGTACGGGAAAGTCGTGATTGGGACAACGGCAGGCTATCCCGCCTGGGCCGACGGCCAGCACCAGGTCGATGAAGCTCTGGCTCGTGGCGTCGATGAGGCCGAGCTCGGTGAGACCCAGATCGGGCACCACCCCGAGTCCGACGAACGACAACACCATGAAGGGCGAGCGGATGCGACATCCGAGGTCGAAGGCCACATCGTTGGCGACCGACAGCGCGGCGGCCGTGGCCTCCCAGGGCGCGGCGCTCATCATCCCGCCGACGGGCAGCACCACCCGGGCGGTGACCGCACCGCCGTCGACGACGACGAATCCGCCGCCTTGGTCGCGCAGCGCGCCGACCGCCACGGCGATGTCGGCGTCGTCGGCGCCGACCGCCACGATGTTGGCGTTGGTGCAGTTGATGCTGACGGCGATCGCCCCGCGGGCGAGCGTGAACCCGCGCACGAAGCCCACGCCGCACTGGGCGTCGCCGTAGTGCCGGTCGACGACGGCTATTTTCAGCACGTCGAGGGCCGGATGCGACTGGACTACCCCGTCGACGACGGGGAGTGTCGCGTGGAAGGCCCGTTTGAAGTAGCCGTCGTACATCTCCATGGCCTGGACGACCGCGGTGTCGCCCGGGGCCGCGACGGCGAGCAGTGCCGGGTCGAACGACTCCGGCACGTGCACGGTATCGAGCAGCCACCGCGGCACCTCGTCGGCGTTGTCGAAGAACGGGACGCCCTCGGCGGCGGCGAGCTGGCCGCCGACCACGACCTTCTCGGGTGTGACCCCCGCGAGGTCGCCGATGATCTGCAGGTCGGCCAGCCGTCCGGGGGTGAGCGAGCCGAGCACGTGGTCGAGCCGGTAGTACAGCGCCGGCTGCCAGGTGGCTATGCGGTAGGCCTGCGCCGGCGGAATACCGGCCGCGATGGCCTGGCGCACGTGGTGGTCGATGTGCCCCTCGGTGGCGATGTCGAGCACGTGCTTGTCGTCGGCGCAGAACGACATGTGGTCGAGCGCGGGGCGCACCCGCTCGAGGTCGGAGAAGACCTCGACGGTGTTGTCGTTCATCGACCCGCTCATCAGATTGATCATGGCCCCGAGGCGCACCCGGTCGAGCACCTCGTCGACCGTCGCGGCGTTGTGGTCGTCGCCGACGCCCGCCGCGAGGTAGCCCCAGAGCCCTTCGCTGCTCTGCCGCGCGCTGTGGCCCGTGATGCGCTTGCCGGTGACGAGCGCCTCGCGGAAGCGGTTGGTGGCGACGTCGCCCAGGTCGAACGGGTTGCCCTCGCCGAGCGCGACCGAGCGCGGGTCGGCGAGGCGGTCGAGCACGTCCCGTTCGGGGATCGTGGCTCCGCCGCGCTCGAGGTCGGCGTTCACCGGCGTCGAGGGGCTGACCTGTTCGAAGATGCGCAGCGGCGTGCCGGTCGTGCGCATGAAGTCCATTCCGGCGAGGCCCGCGACGTTGGCGAGGCCGTCGGGGTCGGTGAGCACCGTGGTGGTGCCGCGCGGAACGCTCACCCGGGCGAGCTCGCCGGGGGTGAGCATGGTCCACTCGATGTGCAGGTGCGCGTCGATGAACGTGGGCACGATGTGCTTGCCGGTCGCGTCGATCACGTTCTCGCAGTCGAAGTGCCCGACCGGGGTGATGGCGGCGATGTGCCTGCCCGACACAACGACGTCGCGTTCGAGGAACTCGCCGGTGTGCACCGCGAGCACCCGGCCGCCCCGCACAATCAGGTCGGCGGGGGCCTGGCCGATGGCGACTCGGCGCAGCAGCGCCAGCTCCTCGTGGGTGGGGAGCAGCTCGGGCCGCAGCGCAGTGGTCACGATGCCGATTCTGCCGTAACGGGCGCCGCGGCATCCGATAAAAACAGGTCGATCTCGGCGCGCAGTCCGCTCTTCAGGTCGTCGTCGGCGAAGCTGGCGCGCACCGAGTTGTGGGCGAGCTGGCCGAGGTCGGCGAGATCCCAGCCGAAGGTGTCGGCGCAGATCGCCCACTCCGACTCGAGGCGGGTGCCGAGCGGGGCCGGATCGTCGGTGTTCACGGTGACCGTCACCCCCGCGGCGCGCAGCCGCTCGACGGGATGGCTCGCCCAGTCGGGGTAGATGCCGAGCGAGACGTTCGAGCGCGGGCAGATGCCGAGCGAGATGCCGTCGTCGACGAGGCGGCGCACGAGCGCGGGGTCTTCGATCGAGCGCACCCCGTGGTCGACGCGCTCGGCGTGCAGCAGGTCGACGGCGTCCCAGACGCCCTCGGGGCCGCTCGACTCCCCGGCGTGCACCGTGCGGTGGAATCCGGCGTCGCGCGCCAGGGTGAACGCCTCGGTGAACTTCTCGCCGGTGCGGCCGGAGACGCGTTCGTCGCCGTCGACCGAGAGGGCGACGACGTGGGCCGGGCGGGCGGCGGTCATCCACTCGACGAGGTCGCGGGCCTCGGAGCGGCTCTGCGACCGCAACAGCGAGACGCACAGCCCGATGCTCGCGAGGCCGTCCTGCCGCGCTTCGTCGAGCCCGGCGGCGAAGGCGGCGAACAGCTCGGGGGTGCGGCCGTTCCAGGCGTTCCAGTGGGTGGGGTTGACCACGACGTCGGCGTAGCGCACGCCCGACGCGCTCTCGCGGGCGGCGAACCGGTAGGCGACCCGCGCCGCCTGCTCGGCGGTCGTGACGAGCGAGCACTGCCAGTCGAGGAAACGCAGGAAGCCGCTCAACCCGCCGACGCCGACGCCGTTCGCGGCGCCGCCGCCCGACGTGACGTCGTCGTGCACGGGCGCGTGGTGCGTGCTGACGTCGAAGAGCGACCGGGCGGGCCCGGGGAGCGCGACGCCCGCGGCCTTCGCGAGGTCGATCAGGTCGATGAGCTCGAATCCGCCCTCGAGGTGCACGTGCACCTCGGCCTTGGGCAGCGCGCGGATCGTGTTCTCGTCGACGCGGGAGGCAGCGGTCACGCGTGCCGCCGTCCGGGGATGGCTTCGAGCAGCTCGCGGGTGTACTGCTCGGTCGGGTTCGCCATCACGATGCGGGCTGGGCCCTGCTCGATCATGCGCCCGAGCCGCATCACCGCGATGTGGTCGGAGACCTGGCGGATCACCCCGAGGTCGTGCGAGATGAAGAGGTAGCTGAGCCCGAACTCGGCCTGCAGGTCGACGAGCAGTTGCAGGATCTGTTCCTGCACCGAGACGTCGAGCGCGGAGACCGGCTCGTCGAGAACGAGCAGTTCGGGGCCGAGGGCGAGGGCCCGCGCGATCGCGACCCGCTGGCGCTGGCCGCCCGAGAGCTGGGTGGGCCGGCGTTCGGCCAGTTCCGGGTCGAGACGCACGGCAGTCAGTAACGCTCGCGCGGTCTCGGCGCGCTGCGCCCGCGACCCGATGTGGAACGCGCGCAGCGGCTCGGTCACGATCCGGGTCACCGACATCGTCGGGTCGAGCGAGCCGAACGGGTTCTGGTAGACGACCTGGATGCGCCGGCGCAGTTGGCGCAGCGCGTCGCCCTTCGCCGCCGTGATGTCTTCGCCGTCGAAGCGCACGGTTCCCGAGTCGGCGGCGGTGATGCGGGCGACCATCCGGGCGGTCGTGGTCTTGCCGGAGCCCGACTCGCCCACGATCGAGAAGGTGGAGCCGCGCGGAACCTGGAACGACACGTCGTCGGCCGCGGTGAACGACGCGGCGACGCCGGCGTTGCGCAGCACGAAGGTCTTCGTGAGGTGCTCGACCTCGAGGATGGTGTCGGCCGGGTGCGCGGGCCGCGCGCGGAACCCGAGGGTGAGCGCCTCGCTCGCCACGTTCACGGCCCGTGCGGTGAGCCGCGTGCTCGACAGCCCGGGCGCCGCGGCCACGAGTTCACGGGTGTACTCGTGCTTCGGCGAGCCGAGCACCTCGGCGGCCGTGCCCGTCTCCACGACGAGCCCGCGCTGCATCACGATGATCTGGTCGGCGCGGTCGGCCGCGACGGCGAGGTCGTGCGTGACCAGCAGCACCGCGGTGCCGTGGTCGCGCGCGAGCTGTTCGATACGGTCGAGCACGTGGCGCTGCACGGTCACGTCGAGCGCGCTCGTCGGCTCGTCGGCGATCACGAGCTTCGGGGTGCACGCCCACGCCATGCCGATTAGCACGCGCTGCTTCATCCCGCCGCTGAGCTCGTGCGGGTACTGCCCCGCGCGCGCCGCGGCGTTCGGGATGCCGACCTCGTCGAGGATGCGCACGGCCTCCGCCGCGGCATCCGCCCTGTTCAGTTTCTTATGCAGGCGCAGGGTCTCGGCGATCTGCTCGCCCACCCGCAGCAGGGGGTTCAGCGAATTGCTCGGATCCTGCGGGACGAAGCCGATCTCTCTGCCCCGGATGCCACGGAGCGAACGCTCGGGCAACAGGGCGAGGTCGCGGCCGTCGAACTCGATCGAGCCGCCCACGAGCTTTCCGCCCTCGGCGAGGCTGCGCACGATCGCCTGCGAGATGGTGCTCTTTCCCGAACCCGACTCGCCGACGATCGCGACGATGGCGCCGCGCGGCACGGCGAAGTCGACGCCGCGCACCGCGTGGGTGGTGCCGGTGCGCGAGGTGTAGTCGACGGCGAGGCCGGTCACCGTGAGCAGGTTGTCGGTCATTTGTTCTCTCCAATCGCTCGCGCGAGGCGGTTGACGGCGAGCACGATCACGAGGATCACGAAGCCGGGGATCACACTGAGCCACCACGCGGTCGACACGAAGTCGCGGCCGGCGGAGACGAGGGCGCCCCATTCGGGCTCGGGCGGCTGGGCGCCGAAACCGAGGAAGCTGAGGGCCGACACGGCGAGGATCGCGGTGCCGAGTTCGAGCGCGGCGTAGGCGATCACGGGGCGCGCCGAGTTGGGCAGGATGTGCGAGAACAGGATGCTCGGCCAGCGCACGCCGAGGGTTCGCGCGGCCTCGACGTACTCCTCGTTGCGCACGCGCACCACCTGGGAGCGCATGATGCGGGTGAACGAGCCGGTGGCACCGAGCCCGACGCCGAACGCGACCGACCACGGGCCGAAGCCGAGGCTCGCGACCACGATCAGGGCCAGCAGGATGCTCGGCACCGCGATCAGCACGTCGACGAAGCGCATGATCACGAAGTCGACGCGGCCGCCGACGAAGCCGGAGAACAGGCCGACGATCGCCCCGACGACGACGCCCACGAGCACGGCGGCGCCCGCGGAGGCGAGCGAGAGGAACGCGCCGTAGACGACGCGCGAGTAGAGGTCGCGGCCGAGGTGGTCGGTGCCGAAGAGGTAGGTGCCGTTCGGGCCCTGCAGGCGGTCGACCGCGACGCCCTCGTAGGGGTCGTGGGTGGCGAAGAGCGCGGGCCAGAGCATCACCGCGACGGTGAACAGGATGATGACGGCGGAGACGATGATTCCGGGCTGGCGCAGAATTCTCATGCTTCGACCGCCGCTTCGTCCTTGGCGCGGGCGACCGCGGTGCCGCTGAGCGCCGCCCGGGTGCGCGGGTCGATGATCCCGTAGGAGAGGTCGACGAGCAGGTTGACGACCGAGTAGACGAGGGCGACGACGATGATGATTCCCTGGATGACGTTGGAGTCGCGGGCGAGCACGGCGTCGACGGTGAGTCGGCCGATGCCGTCGCGGGAGAAGACGGTCTCGACGACGGCGGTGCCGCCTGCGAGGTAGCCGATGAGCAGGCCGAGGATGGTGATCGACGGCAGCAGCGAGTTGCGCAGCACGTGCCGCAGGAAGATCGTGCGGGGTGCGAGGCCCTTGGCCGTCGCGGTGAATACGTAGGGGCTCGCCATCGCCTCGAGCACGGCGGCCGAGAAGACCTGGAAGAAGATGGCGCCCACCGGCAGGGCGAGGGTCACCGCGGGGAGGATCACGCTGAGCGGGTTGCGGCTTCCCGACGACGGCAGCAGGTCGAGGCCGAAGGCGAAGACGCTCACGAGCACGAGACCGGAGAGGAAGGCGGGGATCGCGACGCCGAGCGGCGGGATCTGCAGCAGGGTGGTGCGCACCCACCCCCACCGCGTGACGTAGGCGAAGTAGGTGATGATCACCGACGAGACGACGCCGAGCACGAGCGCCAGGATGGCGACCGCCGCCGTGTTCGGCAGGGCTCGGGCGATCATGTCCCCCACCGGCTGGCCGGTGGCGATCGAGACGCCGAGGTTGCCCTGCAGCGCCTGGACGAGGTGGCCCCAGTACTGGTCCCAGAGCGAACCGTCGAGCCCGTACTGCGCGCGGAGGAGCTCGAGCGCGGCCGGGTCGGTGGTCGTCGCGTCGCCGCCCTTGACCGACAGGGCGGCGAGCAACGGATCGCCGGGAAGCAGGTGGATCAGCAGGAACGTCACCGTGTACGTCGCCCAGATCACGAAGGCGAACTGCACGAGCTTGGGCGCGAGGTAGCGCACGGCCACGGCGAACCGGGTGGGGGACGTTCCTGCTGATTTCACTGCTGTGCTTTCTGGACTACTCGATTACTCCGACGCGCGAACGTCGTAGAGCTGAACCCGCGAAGCGGAGTCGAAGGTGATTCCCGAGACGGTCGAGACCGACGCGTGCAGCTGCGTGGTTTCGAGCATCGGTACCAGGTAGGCCTTGTCGATGATGATCTCCTGGGCCTGGTCGATGAGAGCCTGGCGGTCGGCGGTGTCGGATGTCGCGGCCTGCTCGAGCAGGATCGATTCGAGTTCGGCGTCGTCGACGATGCCCCACTTCGCGGCCGAGGCCTGCGAGAAGAGCACGCGCAGGGCGTCGGGGTCGCTGCGGGTGAGGCCGGCTGCGAGGAAGTCGTAGTCGCCGGTCGCGATGGCGCCGAAGAAGTCGCCGGAGGTGACCATCTTGAGCTGCAGGTCGATTCCGATCTTCTTCAGCTGGATCTGCGCGGCCTCGAGAACGTCCTGCGCGTAGAACGCGGTGGCCGTGACGGTGAGCGTGGTGCCGTCCTTCTCGCGGATGCCGTCGGAACCCATCTCCCAGCCGGCGTCGTCGAGCAGTTCTTCGGCGGCGTCGGGGTCGTAGGCGGTGGCCTCGGCCTGGCTCTCGAAGCCCGAGGTCGAGCTGGTGAGGGCGCTCGTGGCGGGCTGGCCGCTCACCGAACCGGTGAGCAGGTTGATCTCCTCGCGGTCGGTGCCGAGCAGCATCGCCTTGCGCACGGCCTCGTCGGCGACGATCGGGCGGGTCGTGTTGGGGATGAGGCTGTTCGGCACGCCGGTGTTCGCTGCCGCGTACAGGTTGTAGTCGTCTGTGGTGAACCGCGACTCGTCGATGTACGGGAGGTCCTGGATGATGTCGAACTCGCCCGACTCGAGGCCGCCGGTGCGCACCCCGTTCTCGGTGATGACCGGGAACTCGATCGTCGAGACGAGCGCCTCGCCGGTGTGCTCGCGCAGCTCGGAGGCCCAGTCGTAGCCGTCGCGCTTGACGATGACGACCGAGTCGTTCGGGGTGTACGAGTCGTAGACGAACGAACCGGAGCCGATCGGGCCGGTGGTGCAGCGCACGTCCGCGGCCTGCGCGGTCGTGGCCTCGGAGACGATGCCGAGCGTCATGGTCGACGCGCCCTGCAGGAACGGGGCGTTCGGGGCACTGAAGGTGACGGTGAAGTTCAGGTCGTCGACGACATCGGTGCTCACGTAGCCCGCGAGGAACTGCGAAGCCAGCGGCGCGGTCTTGCCGAGCGCAATCAGCGAGTCGAGGTTGGCCTTGACCACGGCCGAGGTGAGGGGGGTTCCGTCGCTGAAGGTGACGTCGTCACGCAGCGTGAAGGTGAAGGCGCTGAGGTCGTCGTTGGTCTCGAACGACTCGGCGAGCCAGGGAACGATCTCGCCGGTCTCGGGGTTCTGGTCGACGAGCGAGTCGACGACCTGGCGGCCGATGTTGAGCGACGTGGTGAGCGACGTCAGCTGCGGGTCGAGGCAGGTCGGGTCCTCCTTGATGGCGAAGACGATGGTGTCCTTCGACGACTCGAGGGGTGCCGCGTCGTTTTCTGCGGCGCCCGAACTGCAGGCGGCGAGGAGGCTGATCGCCGCGAGGGCGGCGACCGGCATGGCCGTCAGGCGGAAGACGCGAGATTTCTTGGTGCTCACTGTGGTTCCTTTCACGGTGCTGTGGGTGTGCTGGGGGAAGAGCGGGGTCAGGCGGGGAGCTGGCCGAAGACGACGGAGCCGCGGGAGACGACGGCGACGATGTTCTCGACGCGCATGTCGGCGATGTCCTCCCAGGGGCGGCCCTTCATCACGATGAAGTCGGCGCCGTATCCGGGGGCGAGGGTTCCCACCTTCGCGCCGAGCCCGACCACGTCGGCGGCGTCGGAGGTGGCCGCCACGAGAGCACGCTCGGCGGTCCACTCGAAGGTCTTCGCCATCATGCGGATCTCCTCGTACTGGTCGCCGAACTTCACGAACTTGCCGTTCGCGTCGGTGCCGAGCACGAAGCGCACGCCCGCGGCGCCCGCGCCGACGAATCCGGCGTCACGCTCGGCGACGACCTGCTGCGCCTTCTGCTGAGCCTCCTCGGAGAACGAGACGGTGCCGTCGGCGATGTAGTTGTTGATCAT
>NZ_JBKKAD010000160.1:0-4853 GCF_046714715.1 Conyzicola sp.
GCTGGTTGACGAGCTTCAGCTTCTCGGTCTGCTCGTCGGTCGTCGCCGACGCCTCGGCCTCGTCGACCCAGGTGGTGACCTGCGGGTTGTTGTAGCCCCAGTAGAAGTCGGGGTTGCCGTACCAGACTACGTCGCGGTCGTTGACGTGCTCCTGCAGGGTCGCGGTGAAGTCCTGGGCCTTATAGACCTTGGTGTACCACTCGTCGGAGCTGATCGTGTTGATGTTCACGGTCACGCCGATCTTGGCGAGCTCGCTCTTCACGAACTCGGCGACCGCGGGGTGCGGGTCGTAGCTCGGGGTGTCGAGGGTGAACTCGAAGCCGTCGGCCTGGCCGCCCGAGGCCAGCAGCTGCTTCGCGAGCTCTGGGTCGTAGGGGTTCTCCTCGGTGAGGTCTTCGTACCACGGGTCGGACGGCGGAACCATCGAGCCGATCAGGGTGCCGTAGTCGCCCCAGATCGAGTTCAGCAGCTTCTTCGTGTCGATCGCCGAGTAGACGGCCTTGCGCACGTCGACGTTGTCGAACGGGGCCACCCGGTCGTTGAAGGCCAGGACCTCCTTCGTCGTCGACTCGCCGTCGCTCACGACGTAGTCGGCGTTGTCGGTGAACTGGGTGAGGGCGTCGGGGCTCTGCACGCTCGTCACGATGTCGACCTCGTTGGTCAGCAGAGCGTTGCTGAGGGCCGTCGCGTCGGTGAAGTAGGTGAAGACGACTTCGTCGTTGGATGCCGCGTCCCCCCAGTAGTCGTCGAAGGCGGTGAGGCTGAGCGAGCTACCGCGCTTCCACTCGTCGAGGGTGTACGGGCCCGTGCCGTCCTCCGTGGTCTCCGCGTCGACCGCGTCGGCGTTGATGATCCAGACGTAGCTGAGGTTGTAGATGAAGGAGATGGAACGTTCCGCCAGCGTGACCACGACGGTCGTGTCATCCGGAGTCTCGATGGATGACACAGAACCGAAGCTGCTCTTGCGGGCCGACTGCGAGTCCTCGGCGAGAACGGCGTCGATGCTCGCCTTGACGTCGGCCGAGGTGAGCTCTTTGCCCGAGTGGAAAGTCACGCCGTCGCGCAGCGTGAACGTGTAGGTGAGTCCGTCGTCGCTCACCGTGTTGCTCTCGGCGAGCAGCGGCTCGACCTCGCCGTCGTCGGTGAGCTTGAAGAGGCCCTCGTAGACGTTGCCGTTGAACGCCTCGGTGACGCCCTGGCCGCCGCCCCTGATGTTGCTCAGGTTCTGCGGCTCGTAGAGGGAACCGATTTCGACCGTCGAGCCGTCCGCAGACGACGAGCCGGTGCCGCTCGCGCAGCCGGCGAGCGAGAGTGTCGCCGCGAGACCGAGTGCGACGAACGCGATGGGCTTATTCATGGTGCTCCTGTGTGCTGTGGTGCGCTGTGGTGCGCTGTGTGGGTCAGAGTGCGTAGATGTCGAAGCCGCCGTCGAAGACGACGGTGCGCTCCCCCGCCTCGATGGGGCCGGCGAAGCGGTTCTGGGCGGGCGGCATCGGGCAGTTGTACTGCACCGAGAACCCGCACGGGGGCACGAACGCGCGGTTGAAGTCGAGGGTGACGGGGCCGGCGTCGCCGAAGCCCGCGCCGTCGGAACGGGGCACGAAGAGGAAGCGCCCCGCCGAGTAGGTCGCGGTGTCGTCGTCGCGGCGGTTGGTGGCGTCGCCGAACACGAGCAGCAGGGTGCCGTCGTCGTCGAAGGCGCTGAGCGAGTAGTCGACGCCGTCGCGGCTGAAGGTGATGTCGCCCGGCACCACGAGCTCGCGGCTTCCGCCGTTGTCGCGGATGTGCTCGAACGGCACGGTGCGGTCGCCGGCGACGGGGGTGAAGGTGGCCTCGACGACCCAGTCGGGGTCGTACGGGAACGCCGAGATGGTCGAGAAGGCCGCGATGGCAGGCGAGGCCGCGTCCCAGAAACGCAGGCCGTGCTCGGGTTCGCCGGTGTCGAGGTTGCTGCGGCGCAGGGCGGTGACCGTGACGGTTGCGGGAGCCGCGGCAGTGGCGGTCGCGAATTCTGCGGCGGGGTCGGCTCCCGCGGGCAGCCAGCGCGTCTCGACGAGCGAGAGGTTGCCGGTAGCGGAGGCCACGGCGGCGAGCCGCGCATTGCGCCAGGCCGCGTATTCGGCTAGCGCAGTCTCGGCCAGCGCAGCCTCGGTAGGCGCAGCCTCGGTAGGCGCATCCGAACGCGGTTCATCGGTGGAAGTAGTCATTGTCTGCTCATTTTCGTGTCGCACGACGGGCGCACGAAATCGTGTGTCGCCCCGTGTCGTTCAAGCCGCGAGGCGGCGGTATTTATTCCGGTTTGCCGGCGGAATCCTCGGCGGCCGCCTCGGCCTCGAGGCGCTCGCGGATCTCGCTGCGGTAGCGCGTGCGCCGCACACGGCGGGTCATGTCGAGCACGAGCAGCACGGTGGCGACCATGATGAGGAAGGTGATCGCGAATCCGATCCACCCGGGCGTGATGAGGTCTTCGTCGCCCGTGTACGACCCGAAGGTCGGAGACGGGGAGGGCGTCGTGGAGGTGGTGAGCCACACTCCGGCGCGCAGTGCGGCGTCGCTCAGTACTGCGGTGCTCAGGATTGTGCTGGTCAGGAGTGGCATTGTTCGTCCTCATCGGTGATTCCGGCGAACAGGTCGGTCTCGGGCAGCGTCGTGTCGACGCTCGAGCGCACAAGTTCGAAGTCTTCCCAGGGCCACACGGCTTGCTGGATCTCGTTGGGCCAGAAGAAGTAGGGGCTGTCGGGCGGCACCTGGCTGGCATGGGCGCGCAGCGCGCTGTCGCGCACGTCGAAGAACGCGCCGGCGGCAACCTGGGTAGTGATGTTCGGCTCGCCCCGCTGCGTCATCCACCCCTTCATCTCTTCCAAAGATGCGAGCAGCGGATGATCCGGGGCACTCGACACCATCGCGTCGTACACCGCGCCGAAGCGCTGCGGGCTGATGATGCGGTCGTAGTACAGCTTGCGCACGTTCCAGGCCGCGCCCCACTCGGGCAGCTGCGCCGCGTCGGCAGCGGCGGCCAGCGCCCACATCGTGATCTCGTGCGTGCGGATGTGGTCGGGGTGCGGGTACCCGCCGTTCTCGTCGTAGGTGATCACGACGTGCGGCCGCAGCTCGCGGATGACCTTGACGAGCGGAACGCCGGAGACCTCGAGCGGTGTCATCGCGAAGCTCTGGGGCTGCAGCGCCTCGCCGTTCTCGGGAAGTCCGGAGTCGAGGTAGCCGAGCCAGCGGTGGTCGATGCCCATAAACGCCTGCGCGCGGGCCATCTCGAGGCGGCGGAGGCCGGCCATGTCGCGGTCGGCCATGGCTGTCGCGTCGAGCGCCGGGTTCTGGATGTCGCCGCGTTCGCCGCCCGTGCAGCTGACGACCGTCACGTCGACACCGCGATCGCGGTAGTAGGCGTAGGTCGCCGCGCCCTTGCTCGACTCGTCGTCGGGGTGGGCGTGGACCGCCAGCAACCGCAGTGTCACCGAACTCCTAGCGCCGAACGAATACCCTTGAGGCCGTAGCCTGTAGTCAAGACTAACCGCAGCATCTGGAGCTTTCGTGTCATCAACCGTGCAGGACACTGCCGCCGAGCTCGACCGACGCTACGGCCGCACCCGCGGCAACGCCCGGCGCACGCGCGGCGCGGTGATCGGCACCGCCATCGCGTTCGTGGTGGCACTCGTCGCCTGGCTCGTCTGGGGCGGGCTGCTCAGCGCGAACTCCGACTTCGAGGTCGTCGACACCGGACACACGATTATCGACGACTCGCTCGTGCAGGTGCGCTACCAGTTGACGGTGACCCCCGGCTCGACGATGAGCTGCGCGCTGCAGGCGCAGAACTCGACGTTCGCGATCGTCGGCTGGAACGTAGTCGACGTACCGGCCTCCGATCGCCGTGTGCGCACCCTCGGTGCGGAGATCCGCACGACGGAGCTCGCCGTGACCGGGTTGATATACCGCTGCTGGCTCACATAGTCTTGATCGATTCGCCCCACGAGACCGGTCGGCACCGACCGGTCTTCATCTGTATAACGGCCCGACGCGACGTCGGGCCTCCGCTGTAGTACTAAGGAGAGCATTGTGACTAACGACGGTTCAGTCACCTGGTTGACCCAGGAGGCGTTCGATCGCCGCAGTGCAGAACTCGAGCACCTGTCGGGTGAAGGCCGCCTCGAGATCGCGAAGAAGATCGAGATCGCACGCGAAGAGGGTGACCTCAAGGAGAACGGCGGCTACCACGCCGCGAAGGAAGAGCAGGGCAAGATCGAGGCGCGCATCCGCGTTCTCACAGAGTTGCTGCGCCACGCCAACGTCGGCGAGGCACCGCAGTCGAGCGGCGTCGTCGAGCCCGGCACCGTGATCACGGCCAACATCCTCGGCGACAAGAGCGTGTTCCTACTCGGCAGCCGCGAGATCGTCGGAGACGCCGAACTCGACGTCTACAGCGAGGGCAGCCCGCTCGGCATCGCCATCATGGGCAAGAAGGTCGGCGAGACCACCAGCTACACCGCCCCCAGCGGCAAGTCGATCTCGGTTGAGATCGTCGCGGTGGAGACGTACACGCCCTAGTTAGAAGTCGATGCGCGGCTCGTAGCCCTCGTCGCGCAGGCGGGTGAGCACCTCTCCAGCGTGCTCGGGGCCGCGCGTCTCGATGTGCAGCTCGAGCTCGACCTGGCTGATCTGCATACCCTCGTTGTGCCGCGTGTGCAGTACCTCGACCACGTTGGCGCTCGCCTCGGCCACGAGGGCCGCGATGCGTGCGAGCTGGCCGGGCCGGTCGGGAAGCGGGATGCGCAGCTTGAGATAGCGGGCGGACGCCGCAAGACCGTGGCTGATGACGCGTTCCATCATCATCGGGTCGATGT
>NZ_JBKKAD010000161.1:0-6937 GCF_046714715.1 Conyzicola sp.
TTCTTCGAGAAGAACTGCTCGCCGTCGATGCCGCCGGGGAAGCGCTGCAGCGATACCGGTCGATCACCGTTCGCCGCGATGAACGCCGCACCGACGCGCTCTTCGCTGAGGTATTTCGCGAGGTCGAGTTTGGTGATGCCGAGGTCGGGCCAGAGCACCCGGCTCGGACTGGAAATGCGCACCTCGCGCTCGCCGACCGTGAGCATTGTCGCTTCGCTTGCCATGGGGCAACCGTAACCAGTTGCGCCCCGGTCGGGAACCCGGGACCTTGTGCCCTGATGGATTCTCGAGATTGCGAGCAGACTGCAGTCATGAGAGCCACTCCGGTTCCCGCAACGAAAGGCACACCGTGACCACCACGACCGTCAACACCACAACGCTCGGCATCACTGCGCGCACGTCGACGGCCATCAGGGTGGTCGGATTCCTCGCCATTCTGGGCGGCCTCGTTATGATCATCGGCGGTGGCGTCGTCTGGGGACTGGTGAGCGGCCAGCTCGCCGACGAGAACATCACCGTGAGCGACGACGCGTCGATGATGGCGGGCGCTCCCGTCGTGGGCCCGTTCTCCGCCTACGCCCAGGCGGACATCATCAACCACCACGCGCTCGAGATGGCGGAGGGCATGACCTACGCCGAGCTCGAGCAGGACGACCCGATCCGCGCCACCGTGATGAACGCCTCGTTCCTTCGCACCTCGCTCTTCACCTCGGTCGTCTCCTTCGGCGTCGCGGCCTTCGCCATCGGCTCGGGGCTGCTCGTCGGCCTCATCGGCTGGTCGCTGACCGCCATCGTGCCGTCGAACAAGCGTCGCGAGGGCTCCGCCTAACCGACACACCTCAGCCCGCCCAACAGGACGCCGCGACCCGAACCGCGCGCTTCTCCCTGTTGGGCGGGTTTTCGGCGCATCCGGACCTGTTCGAGTCGTGGGGGGGTGTGCTGCGGCGCAGGAGCGGAGCACACTCGGAACGGCCGCAGTGTCGCGGCCGATCCGAGTGTGGAGGAATCATGACTGAAGTGACGGACGCGGTCGACGCCGACCGCGCTCTTAAAGCCAGGCACCGCGCCATGTGGGCTTCTGGCAACTACCCCGAACTGGCGAGCGATCTCATCTCGTCACTCGGTGCGATCCTCGTCGAGGCGGTAGGGGTGCAACCGGGCGACCGGGTGCTCGACGTCGCGGCGGGGTCGGGTAATGCCTCGATCCCGGCCGCCGTCGCCGGCGGCACCGTGACCGCGAGCGATCTCACCCCCGAGCTGTTCGACGTGGGCCGCGCCCAGGCGGCCGAGCGTGGCGCAGAACTCGAGTGGCGTGAGGCCGACGCCGAGGCGCTGCCGTTCGCCGACGGCGAGTTCGACGTGGTGCTCTCCTGCATCGGCGTGATGTTCGCGCCACACCACCGGGTCGCGGCCGACGAACTGGTGCGCGTCTGCCGATCGGGAGGCCGCATCGGCCTGCTCAGCTGGACGCCCGGAGGTTTCGTCGGGCAGATGCTCGCGACCATGAAGCCCTACGCCGCCGCTCCCCCGGCCGGGGCCGAACCGCCGCCGCTGTGGGGCGACGAGCAGCACGTGCGCGGTCTGCTCGGCGACCGCGTCACCGAGGTGTCGGTGTCGACGGGCACCGTGACGATCGACCGTTTCGCGGCGCCGGACGAGTTTCGACAGTACTTCGCGTCACACTACGGGCCCACCATCGCCGCCTACCGCAACGTCGGCGACGACCCCGAGCGCACGGCGGCGCTCGATGCCGACCTCGCGGCGTTGGCAGAACGATTCGACACAGGATCCGACGGCTCCCTCGTGCTCGAATGGGAGTACCTGCTGCTGACCGCGCGTCGCAGCTGAGCCGGCTCAGCGCTGGAGCAGGATCTCGCTGCGCTGCGTCATCAGCAGCCACGAGGTCTGCGTCGCATGCACATCGGCGTCGACGAGGGCGTCGATCGACAGCCCGGCGAGAGCGGCGATGTCGCCGATCGGCACCTGGAAGGTTCGGAACGGGCCGAGCGGCGGCGGATCGCCGACCGCCAGCGCGGTCGCGGTGGCGAGGTCGATGTCGTCGAGCTGCGGCCGTTGGTCGAGGATGTAGCCGGCGGCCTCGATGCCTCGCTCGTTCGCCCACGCGGCCACCTTGTAGAACAGGCGCGGGATCCGCACCCCGCGGTACGTCGGGTCGTCGTCGCCGAAGATCGGGCCGGTGAAGACGCTCAGGCGGCGGTCGAAGGTCTCGGCGTTTGCGAGCACGTAGTCTTCGAGCCCCGACCACAGCTCTTTCGACTGGTTGAACTGGGCCGCCTGGGGTGCGGCGTTCGTGTAGACGAAGGTGTCGCGGTTCGCCCGTTCGGCATCTGGGCCCCACACGGGGTCACGGCGACGCACGAGGTGACCCCGGTCGAGGTCGTTGCGGGCATACAGCTCGCCGCCCGCCTGCTCGCTCTCGTCGACCCGCGGGTCGAGGTGCCAGTCGTCTCCGCGCTCGACGTCGACGAGTCGGGCGCCGTCGATGTTGACCGCCGTGGCGGCGGCGAGCCGGCGCTCGGGATCGAGCAGCAAGCTGAAGTGGGTGTAGTCGAGCCGGATCGTCGGCTGCCGGGTGCCCGGCAACGGGAGCTCGACGGGTTCGACAGGCACCGATTTTGTGGGCACCGATTGTGCAGGCACCGATTTTGCAGGCACCGAGAGAAAGGTCGGGTCGTACCCGCTGGTCGCATCCGCAGTCTGTTCTGGCACGCCGTCTATTCGATCAGACACGAATGACATTCGGATGGCCGGTTCGTGACCCCTGCGCTGCGCCTAACGCGATCGCGAGGAGCGCACGAGCAGCGTGCCGCCCAGGGCGAGCAACAGGAAGCTCAGAACCAGGATGGGCGTGAGATCGGCGCCCGTCGCCGCCAGCTCGCCTGCCGCGCTCGCGCGGGTTGCACTCGAGGTGAGGCCGGGCGACGTCGCGCTGATCCCGACCGCGGCGGCCGCGGCGACCGTCACGGTAGAGGACTGGGAGGCGTCGGGCGAGACGCCATTGCTGGCGGTAACGGTGAACGCGAAACTGCCCGCCGTTGTCGGCGTGCCCGAGATGACGCCGCTCGTCGCGTCGAGGGTGAGGCCGGTGGGCAGGCCGCCCGCCGAGATCCGGAAGCTGGACGCCGGGTTGCCCGAAGCCGTCACGGTCGAGGTGTACGGCGTGCCGACCGTCGCGGTCGCCGTGGGGGCGCCCGAGGTGAAGGTCGGGCTGGCCAGCACAACGGTCGTGCTCGCGTCTTCGCAGCCGGCCGGGCGGGTGATCACGTTGCTGTCGAGGGTGACGGCGCCGTTGTCGGCGAGCAGTCGGCCCTGAACGGTCGCGGAGGTCGTGGCGGTGATCGACTGGCTCGCCATGAGCGTGCCGACGAACTGCGAGGCCGTGCCGAGGGTGGCCGAGCTGCCCACCTTCCAGAAGACGTTGCACGAGCTGGCTCCGCCGGTGAGCAGGATGCGGCTCGCCGAACTCGTGATGAGCGTGCTGTCCGCCTGGAACACCCACACCGACTCGGCCGTGCCGGCGAGCGTCAGATCGCCGGAGAGGGAGAGGGTCGGTCCCGAGTACACACCGGGGGTGAGCGACAGGCCGACGAGGTCGGAGAGTCCGCTCGACGTGGGGGTGAGGCTCGCGGCCACGTTGTAGGCCGTGGTGAGGTCGGCCTGGGCCTGAGCGGCCACCGCGGTGGTCGGTTCCTGGGTGCCGAGCACGATGCCGGGCGGGAAGCCGGTGATGGAGGTTCCGGGGCTCAGACCGAGATCGCCGGTGATGTTCGTTGGGCCGGTGTTGGTCACCGTGCTCGCGCCGAGCACCCCGAAGGCCGTTGCGGTGCCGAGGTTGATGGGGCCGTCGATCGTGACGTCCGCCGAAGCGGCCGTTGCCGGAAGGATGGCGATGCCCATCGCAACGACGAGAGCGAGAGCCGCTGAGCCGCGACGGTTGAACGAACCGGTCATGCGAGATCTCCTTCTAGCCGTGATACGGGGAGAATAAAAAAAGAGAAGTTTTTCCACTTCTTGTCGTAATGAAACACCCCGTCGCCTGAGGCGCCTAGGCCCTTTTTGGGCATTGACGTATGCCGACTGGCGTGCGTAGCGTCTTTTGCGCTACTCGCGCGGCATCGCGCGAGCGCGCGCGCCACACGATTAACGCCGAGCCGAGGGCCAGCAATTCGCCGCCGACGGCCACAGGAGGGTTGCCGCGAGGTGAAGATTCGGCGGCGCGGCAGAAGCCCCCCTAGTTTGCTTCCGCGCCGGCCAAAAGACCCGACGCGGCCACCGTTACGGCCCCCTCGCGCCGCTATTTCGCGGAATCCGGCCCGGAGCGGGCGGACGAGCGGCTACCGTTGACCCATGACTTCCCCCGAAACATCCGCACCCGGCGAGGCAGAAGCTGCCCCCGCCACTCTCACTTTCACCGAGCTGGGGCTCGGCGACGCAGTACTCAAGGCACTCAAAGATGTCGGATACGAGACCCCGTCGGCTATTCAGGCCGCCACGATCCCGCCACTGCTCTCGGGCCGCGACGTTCTCGGTGTGGCCCAGACCGGTACCGGTAAGACGGCCGCCTTCGCGCTGCCCATCCTCTCCCGCCTCGACCTGAGCCAGAAGAGCCCGCAGGCGCTCGTTCTCGCCCCCACCCGCGAGCTCGCGCTGCAGGTGTGCGAGGCCTTCGAGCGTTACGCCTCGCACCTCAAGGGCGTGCACGTGCTGCCCGTCTACGGCGGACAGGGCTACGGCGTGCAGCTGTCGGCGCTGCGTCGCGGCGTGCACGTGGTCGTCGGTACTCCCGGCCGCATCATGGACCACCTCGACAAGGGCACGCTCGACCTCTCCCAGCTCAAGTACCTCGTGCTCGACGAGGCCGACGAGATGCTGAAGATGGGGTTCGCGGAAGACGTCGAGACGATTCTCGCCGACACCCCCGACGACAAGCAGATCGCCCTGTTCTCGGCGACGATGCCCGCGCAGATCCGTCGCATCTCGCAGAAGTACCTGCACGACCCCGAAGAGATCACGGTCAAGAACAAGACCACCACTTCGGCGAACACCACGCAGCGCTACCTGATGGTGTCGTACCCGCAGAAGATCGATGCGCTCACCCGCATCCTCGAGGTGGAGAACTTCGAGGGCATGATCGTCTTCGTGCGCACCAAGAACGAGACCGAGACGCTCGCCGAGAAGCTGCGCGCGCGCGGATACTCGGCTGCCGCGATCAGCGGAGACGTGGCGCAGGCCCAGCGTGAGCGCACCGTCGAGCAGTTGAAGAACGGCAAGCTCGACATTCTGGTGGCTACGGATGTCGCGGCTCGAGGCCTCGACGTGGAGCGCATCTCCCACGTCGTCAACTACGACATCCCGATCGACACCGAGTCGTATGTGCACCGCATCGGCCGTACCGGTCGTGCCGGACGCAGTGGTGCCGCGATCAGCTTCGTCACCCCGCGCGAGCGTCGCCTGCTCGGAGCCATCGAGAAGGCCACGCGCCAGCCGATGGTTGAGATGCGCATGCCGAGCGTCGAAGACGTCAACGTCACGCGCCTCACCCGCTTCGACGACGCGATCACCGCTGCACTCGGCGACGAGAGCACGCTCAACACCTTCCGCGACATCATCGCGCACTATGTGGAGCACCACGACGTGGTCGAGTCCGACGTCGCGGCTGCGCTCGCCGTGGTGGCCCAGGGTGACACTCCCCTGCTGCTCTCGCCCGACGACCCGCGTTTCGCGCGTCGTGAGCGCGAGCGTATGGACCGTGACCAGAACGACCGCCAGGGCCGTTCCGAACGTTCGTTCCGCGACGACCGACCCGACCGGCCGGAGCGCGCCGAGCGTCGGCCGCGCAGTGGCAAGCCGCTCACGTCGTACCGCATCGAGGTCGGCAAGCGTCACCGCGTCGAACCGCGCCAGATCGTGGGCGCTCTCGCCAATGAAGGTGGGCTCAGCCGCGAGGACTTCGGGCACATCGACATCCGCCCCGACTTCTCGCTCGTCGAGCTGCCCGCCGACATGCCGAGCGACGTGCTCGACAAGCTGTCGGACACGCGCATCAGCGGCAAGCTGATCGAGATCAAGCCCGACCGCGGCGGCCCGGCCAAGCGTGAGTCCTACGGGGACCGGCCGAAGCGCGACTCGTACAGCGACCGGCCGGCGCGGTAGGCGCGTCGAGACTCGCCCGGTCTACTGTCATGGACTTCGTGGTTCTGGCCGTCGTCGGCGTCGCACTTGTGACGCTCGTGATGACGGCAAAGTGGCTGGGATGGCGCGGCGGGTCTGAGACAGACCGCGAGTAGCCCTTCACCTGAAGCCTCGCACCTCTTCGGAGGCGCGAGGTTTTTGTGGTTTCTGGCGGGTTTAGCTGTGGCGGGTGTGGCGTTGCGGCGTGTGTCTCACTTGTGGATAACGGGTTTGTCCACAGGTTTTGTGCCGGTGCGGGGCAATGTCGGTGGCCGCGGTTTCACTTCGGGCATGGAAGATCTGATGGAGCGGCGACCGGGGGCCGAGGCGCCGCGGGTGGCGATGCTGCGCCGGACGCTCGGCGGGGTACTCGACACCGTCGAGACCGTCGACCGCATCCAGGGGGCGACCGCGGCCGCCCGGGCGGAACTGATCGACGCCGCCCGACGCACCAGCGAAGCCATCGCGGCAGAAAACTCCTCCGGCGGGCCGCTCGGGTCTGAACCGCACGGGTGGAACGCGGCGGTGCGTGCCCGGCGGGAGCTGACGTTCGACCTCGCCGCCCGGCTCCGCATCCCCGAGCGCACCGCGGAGACGTTGATCGGCGAATCGCAGCGGCTCGTGCAGGCGCTGCCCGACACCCACCGGGCACTCGGCGCCGGCGAGATCAGCTACCGGCACGCGCAGATCATCGTCGACCAGACCGCCGGACTCTCCGACACCGTCACCACCGAATTCGAACGCA
>NZ_JBKKAD010000162.1:0-30345 GCF_046714715.1 Conyzicola sp.
CCCGACATGCCTGTCGCGCCGCACATCGCGGCCGCGGCGAAGGCGGCATGGGATGCCGACGAGACCAACTACACGGCGAACGGCGGCATCGCGCCGCTGCGCGAGGCGATCGTCGGCAAGCTCGCCCGCGAGAACGACATCCACGTCGCCACCGAGCGGGTCTGGGTGACGGTCGGCGCGACACAGGCGCTCTACCAGGCCATGACGCTGACGCTGCAGGCCGGCGATGAGGCGCTCATCCCCGACCCCGGCTACACGACCTTCACCATGGGCGTGCGCATGCTCGACGCGCACCCGATCCCGTACTCGCTGCTGCCGGAGCGCGGCTTCCTGCCGAGCATCGACGAGCTCGAGAGCCTCGTCACCGAGCGCACCCGCGTGCTCATCGTCAACTCGCCGTCGAACCCGCTCGGGGCGATCTTCCCCGAGGAGGTGCTTCGCGAGCTGCTCGAGTTCGCACAGCGTCACGACCTGTGGATCATCAGCGACGAGGTCTACGAGTACTTCACCTACGGCGATAAGCACGTGAGCATCGCGAGCCTCGAGTCCGCCGACGGCGGCCAGCCGAGCAGGGTGTTCTCGGCCTTCTCGCTCTCGAAGACCTACGCCATGACCGGCATCCGGGTCGGCTACCTCGTGACCCCGCCCGGCCTCGCCGCCACGATGCGCACCGTGCAGGAAGCGACCATCAGCTGCGTCAGCACTCCCGGCCAGTTCGCCGCCCTCGCCGCCCTCACGGGCGACCACTCGCACGTCGCCGCCGCGAAGGCGCATTACCGCGCGAACCTCGTCGCGGCCACCACCGCGCTCGACGCCCGCGGCATCCGCTACCTGCCCCCGACCGGCGCGTTCTACCTCTGGATCGACGTGAGCCATGTGAGCCGCGGCGACGTGGCCGAGTGGGCCGAGAGCTTCCTGCTCGAGAAGCGGGTGGCGGTGGCGCCCGGCAGCGCGTTCGGCCGCTCGGGCGAGGGCTGGATCCGCGTCTGCCTCGCGACCGACGAGACGCAGCTGCTCGAGGGCCTCGGCCGCATCCCGGCCCCGGGCGGGCTCGCGTGAGCGGCCGCCGCGTCGTCATCGCCGGTGCCAGCGGGTTCATGGGGCGCTACTTCGCCCGCCGCTTCGCCGAAGACGGCGACACCGTGGTCACCGTCGGACGCTCCGGCGCCGATGTGGCGTGGGGCGACACCGCGGCGCTCGAACGGGCCATCGACGGCGCCGACGTGCTGCTCAACCTCGCCGGCAAGAGCGTCAACTGCCGCTACACCGAGAAGAACAAGGCCGCGATCTTCAGCTCGCGGCTGCTGACCACGGGCGAGCTCGGCCGCGCCGTCGAGGCCGTGGCCTCGCCGCCGTCGCTCTGGCTGAACGCGAGCACCGCCACGATCTACCGGCACTCCGACGACCGACCGATGACCGACGACGGGCAGATCCGCTCGGGCTTCTCGGTCAACGTCGCCACGTCGTGGGAGCGCGAGTTCTTCGCCCACACGCGCCCGGGCGTGCGCCAGGCCGCCCTGCGCATGGCGATCGTGCTCGGCGACGGCTCCGCGCTGACCCCGCTGCGGAACCTCGCCCGGTTCGGCCTCGGCGGCACCCAGCACGGCGGCAGGACCCGCGGCGGACGCCAGATGTTCTCCTGGGTGCACATCGACGACGTGTACCGTGCGGTCCGGTTCATCCGAGACGACGCCTCGATCGACGGTCCGATCAACATCTCGTCACCGAACCCCGTGCAGAACCGCGAACTGATGGCGACTTTGCGCCGGGTCGTCGGTGCCCGTTTCGGGCTGCCGCTGAACTGGTGGGCGCTCGAGATCGGCTCGTTCGCCATCCGCAGCGAGACCGAACTGCTGCTGAAGAGCCGCTGGGTTCTGCCGAGCCGCCTGCTCGAGGCGGGCTTCGAGTTCCGCTTCCCGCAGCTCGAGCCGGCGCTGCGCGACATCACCGACGGCGCGACCCTGACCGGTTAACCGGGGGATACCCCGATGGTGAGGCGGATGCCGGGTGCCTAGCCTTGATGACATGACAGACACACCCGCGCTACCCGCCGCGGCGGCCACCGCCGCCACCCCGACTCCGGTCTACGCCGAGTCGAGAAACCTCAGCGTCATCGCCCTCGTGCTCGGCATCGCCTCCGTGCTGCTCGGCTACACCTTCATCGTGCCGATCGCCGCGATCGTGGTCGGAGTGCTCGGCTACCGCCGCGAACCCACCGGCCACACCCTCGCCGTGTGGGGCATCGTGCTCGGCGCCGTCATGGCGTTCGGCTGGGTCGTCGCCGGCTTCTTCGGAGTGCTCTTCACGCTGCCGTTCTTCTTCGTCGGGCTGTTCTAGAGGCCGTTCCCGGAACGCCTGCGCACGCCGCACCCCACTCTCGTGGGACAATTGCAGCAAATGTCTCCCCGCGCACTCACGGCCCTCGAGCCCGCTTCCACCGATCCGGCGTTCATCCGCAACTTCTGCATCATCGCCCACATCGACCATGGCAAGTCGACCCTTGCCGACCGCATGCTCCAGATCACGGGGGTGGTGAGCGACCGCGACATGCGCGCGCAGTACCTCGACCGCATGGACATCGAGCGTGAACGCGGCATCACGATCAAGAGCCAGGCCGTGCGTATGCCGTGGGAGCTCGACGGCCAGACCTACGCGCTGAACATGATCGACACCCCCGGCCACGTCGACTTCACCTACGAGGTGTCGCGCTCGCTCGCCGCCTGCGAGGGCGCGATCCTGCTCGTCGACGCGGCCCAGGGCATCGAGGCGCAGACCCTCGCGAACCTCTACCTCGCTCTCGAGAACGACCTCACGATCATCCCCGTGCTCAACAAGATCGACCTGCCCGCCGCCGATCCCGAGAAGTACATCAAGGAGATCGTCGGGCTCATCGGCTGCAAGCCCGAAGACATCCTGCTGGTCTCGGGCAAGACCGGCGTCGGCGTGCCCGAACTGCTCGACCAGGCCACCCGCCTCATCCCGGCACCGAAGGGCGACGCGAACGCCCCGGCCCGCGCGATGATCTTCGACTCGGTCTACGACGCCTACCGCGGCGTCATCACCTACGTGCGCATGATCGACGGCAAGATCAACCCGCGCGAGAAGATCATGATGATGAGCACCAAGAGCGCGCACGAAGTGCTGGAGATCGGCGTGAGCGCCCCCGAGCCGACCCCGACCAAGGGCCTCGGCGTCGGCGAGGTCGGCTACCTGATCACGGGCGTGAAAGACGTGCGCCTCTCGAAGGTCGGTGACACCGTCACGAGCTTCGCGAAGCCCGCCACCGTCGCCCTCAAGGGCTACGCCGAGCCGATGCCCATGGTGTTCTCCGGTCTGTACCCGATCGACGGCAGCGACTACCCGCTGCTGCGTGAGGCTCTAGACAAGCTCAAGCTCTCCGACGCCGCGCTCGTCTACGAGCCCGAGACCTCGGTGGCGCTCGGCTTCGGCTTCCGCTGCGGCTTCCTCGGCCTGTTGCACCTCGAGATCATCACCGAGCGCCTCGAGCGCGAGTTCGGCATCGACCTCATCGCCACCGCTCCCAGCGTGATCTACGAGGTCACGACCGACGACAAGAAGACCGTCACCGTCACCAACCCGAGCGAGTTCCCCGGCGGCAAGATCGCCTCGGTGCGCGAGCCCGTCGTGAAGGCGTCGATCCTGCTGCCGAAGGACTTCGTCGGCACCGTCATGGAACTCTGCCAGGGCCGCCGCGGCACCATGCAGGGCATGGAGTACGTGGGCGAGGACCGCGTCGAACTGCACTACACGATGCCGCTCGGCGAGATCGTGTTCGACTTCTTCGACCAGCTGAAGAGCAAGACCGCCGGCTACGCGAGCCTCGACTACGAGCCCATCGGCGACCAGGAGGCCGACCTCGTGAAGGTCGACATCCTGCTGCAGGGCGAGGCCGTCGACGCGTTCAGCGCGATCGTGCACCGCGACAAGGCCTACGCCTATGGCGTGCTGATGACCGAGCGCCTCAAGAAGCTCATCCCGCGCCAGCAGTTCGAGGTGCCGATCCAGGCCGCCATCGGAGCCCGCATCATCGCCCGCGAGTCGATCAGCGCCATGCGCAAAGACGTTCTCGCCAAGTGCTACGGCGGTGACATCACCCGCAAGCGCAAGCTCCTCGAGAAGCAGAAAGAGGGCAAGAAGCGCATGAAGATGGTCGGTCGTGTCGAGGTCCCGCAGGAGGCGTTCGTCGCCGCGCTCACGGGCGACACGGAAGCGAAAAAGAAAGAGAAGTAGGTGGTCGCCACCGAGCTCTGGAGCCGTCCCGTCAGTTATGGCGCGGTCGGTGCCACCCAGGCGCCCGATCTCCTGCAGTATCCGCCGGCCGGGTACCGCCCGCTCGAGAAGCGGATGCGCATCGGCCACGGGGACGCCCGGTTCGCCTGGGCGTCGGCCGGAGTCTTCAGCTGGGCCATCCAACGCAACAGCGGTTTCCGCGTCGAGACGAGCCACACGCCCGGGTACGTGAGCGAGCTCACCTACACGCCCGTGAGCTTCGACGCGTCGGGCGAACCGGTGAAGCCCTCGCACATCTCGCTCGAGGGCGAAAAGGTGTTCGGCGCCGACGGGACCCCCTATATCGCCCCGGGCGACACGGTTCTCCTGGGCATCCGGTTCTGGCCCGTCTGGGTCAAGGCCCCCGCCCGTGTCGTCTACGTGGTCGACGAGCCGCAGCGTCGCGGCTTCGCCTACGGAACCCTGCCCGGGCATCCGGAAGACGGCGAAGAGGCGTTCATCGTCGAGCAGAACGACGACGGCTCGGTCTGGATCGTGATCCGCGCCTTCTCGCGGCCCGCCACCTGGTACTGGTGGATAGTCGCCCCGGTGCTGCGGGTAACCCAGTGGTTCTACACCCGCCGCTACCTGCGCGCGCTGGCCGGCCCGCTCGACTAGTCGCGGCGCGGCCAGGCGCCGGGTGAGAGAATCAGACAATGCCCAGCGCCCTTCCCCTCGCCGATCCGGCGCCCGCCGACGGTCTCCTTCCCCTCTCGGTGACGGATGACGCGGCCACCCGTAACCTCGGCATCTACGTGCACGTTCCGTTCTGCCGCGTGCGCTGCGGGTACTGCGACTTCAACACCTATACCTCCGAGGAACTGCGCGGCGCCAAGCGCAGCGACTATGCGGGACAGGCGATCGAGGAGGTCGCGCTCGCGAGCCACGTGCTCGAGGCGAGCGGTCTGCCCGAGCGCGCGGCCACGACCGTGTTCTTCGGCGGCGGCACCCCGACTCTGCTGCCCGTGACCGACCTCGCCGAGATGCTCGCCGCGATCGTCGTGGCGTGGGGGCTCGCGCCGGGCGCCGAGGTGACGACCGAGGCGAACCCCGACTCGGTCGACCGCGACTACCTCTTCGCGCTCAAGGCCGCCGGGTTCACCCGCGTGTCGTTCGGCATGCAGTCGGCCGTGCCGCACGTGCTCGCGACCCTCGAACGCACCCACGACCCGGCGCGCATCCCGCTCGTCGTCGCGTGGGCGCGCGAGGCGGGGCTGCGGGTCAGCCTCGACCTCATCTACGGCACGCCGGGGGAGTCGCTCGCCGACTGGAGCGCCTCGATCGACGCCGTGCTCGCCGAGAACCCCGACCACGTGTCGGCGTACGCGCTGATCATCGAAGACGGCACCAAGCTCGCGCGGCAGATCCGCCGGGGCGAGGTCGCCGAGCCGAGCGACGACGTGCAGGCCGACATGTACGAGCTGCTCGATGCGAAGCTCGCCGCCGCCGGCTACGAGTGGTACGAGGTGAGCAACTGGGCGCGCACCGCCGGCGACCGGTCACGGCACAACCTGGCCTACTGGCAGGGGCACGACTGGTGGGGCATCGGGCCCGGCGCGCACAGCCACGTGGGCGGCGTGCGCTGGTGGAACGTGAAGCACCCCGCCGCCTACGCCGACCGCATCCTCGCCGGTCTCTCGCCCGCCGCCGGCCGGGAGACGCTCGACGCCGAGACGCGCCGGGTCGAGCGCGTGCTGCTGCTCACCCGCATCCGGGAGGGCCTGCGCATCGACGAGCTCGAGCCGGCCGGCCGTGTCGCGGTGGCGGGGCTGATAGCCGACGAGCTGGTTAACGCGACAGCCGCCCTGCGCGGATCGGTGGAACTGACCCTGCGCGGGCGGCTGCTGGCTGACGCCGTAGTGCGACGCCTACTCGAGGCGTGAGCTGGTTGCCCGACTGACTACTTGATGAACTGGATCGTGAGCGGGTACTTGTACTGCTCGCCCTTGTTGGCGGCGATCGCGGCGATGATGCTGAAGATGATGATGACGATGTAGGCGGCGAGAAGCACGAGGAAGCCGATGAGCACGAGCGTCAGCAGGTACCCGACAACGATCGCGATCAGCATGGTCAACTGGAAGTTGAGTGCGGTGAGCGAGTGGGCCCGGATGAAGGCGCCGCGGTCTTTGAGCACGAGGTAGCCGATGAGCGGCGGAATGAAGCTGAAGAAGATGCCGCCGATGTGGATGAGCGTGGCCCACAGTCGTTCGTCGCTGGGGCTGAGCGGCTGAGCCGGTGCCTGGTAGGGATTGGTGGGAGGGGTCGCGTCTGTCATGCGCTCATTAAAGCAGTATGGGAGGTCGCTGTGCGCAAGACTTTCGGCGATGTCGCTATCGGATCAGGCGTATGGAGAGCGGATACCGGAACGAACCGTCGGCATTCACCCGCAGGCCGGCCCTGATCGAGAGCACCGCGTTGGCGATGTAGAGGGCCGTGGGCAGTACGGCGAGCACGGGCAGCATCACCGCGACGGGCGTGAGCAGCAGCACCGCCGCGATCGCGGCCTCGACACCCATAACGACGGCGTAGACGGCCGTGAACGTGATCTGCCAGTTGAGCGCTTCCTTCGATTCCTGTCGGGCGCGCGACTGTCGGCCGCGCGTCAGCAGGTAGACCACGAGCGACGGGACGAACCAGAGAACGCCGCCGAAATGCGCGACCGTCGCCCACATCTTGTCGTCGGTCGCAGAGAAGGCCCGGCCACGGGGGTGGGAGGAGGCGTCGGACATCACTGTGGTGGGAGCCTTTCGGATGCCGCTAGGCGCGACCCCCGTTCGGGGGTGGACGCTGGCACTAGCACAACGTAGCGTGCGGGAACCGCGCGCGCAAACCTCCTGAAGCGGCACACGAGTTACAATTGGCAGTCAGGTTGATCGAGTGCCAGCGGGCGCGCAGCGAACGGTGAAGGGCGGTGGTGGGATGGTTTCCGATCGCAGCCTCGAAGTCCTCCGCGTCATCGTGCAGGACTACGTCGCCTCCCGCGAGCCCGTCGGCTCGAAGTCCATCGTCGAGCGGCACGCGTTCGGCGTATCGGCGGCGACGATCCGCAACGACATGGCGCTGCTCGAAGAAGAAGAGCTCATCGTCGCCCCGCACACCTCGTCGGGGCGTGTTCCCACCGACAAGGGCTACCGCGTCTTCGTCGACCAGCTGGCCGACCTCCGCCCCCTCAGCGGTGCCCAGCGCCAGGCGATCGAGACCTTCCTCGGCCAGTCGATCGACCTCGACGACGTTCTCGCCCGCACCGTGCGCCTGCTGTCGCAATTGACCCACCAGGTCGCGCTCGTTCAGTACCCGACCCTCACCCGGTCGCGCGTGCGCCACATCGAGCTCGTGCCTCTCGCGCCGCGCCGGCTCATGACCGTCTTCATCACGGACACCGGCCGGGTCGAGCAGAAACTCGTCGACGTGTCATCCGATATCGACGACGTCTTCCTCGGCGAACTGCGCACCGGACTCAACGCCACCCTGAGCGGACTGCTTCTTTCGGATGCCGCGGAGAAGCTCACGACCATCGGCGAGCACTTCGCTCCCGAACGCCGCGAGGTCGTAGCCCAGGTGGCGCGCACGCTTATCGGCCAGACGCTCGAGAACCGCCAAGACCGGCTGCTTATGGCCGGTGCGGCGAACCTCGTGCGCACCGAAGACGACTTCGACGGCAGCATCTTCCCGGTGCTCGAGGCAATCGAAGAGCAGGTGACCCTGCTCAAGCTCTTCGGCGAGGTCGACGGCGACCACCACGGCGTGGCCGTGACGATCGGCCGCGAGAACGCCGAGTTCGGCCTCGGCCAGACCTCGGTGCTCTCGAGCGGCTACACGTCGTCGGGCGGCGGCATTGCCCGGCTCGGCGTGCTCGGCCCGACCCGCATGGACTACTCCAACAACATGGCGGCGGTGCGAGCAGTCGCCCGCTACCTGACCAGACTGCTCGGCGACGAATAACCGCCGGGAACGAACACCGTGAGGATTGACAACTAACTGTGGCTGACCACTACGAAGTACTCGGCGTCGACAAGAGCGCCTCGCCCGAAGAAATCAAGAAGGCCTACCGGAAGCTCGCGCGCGAGTTCCACCCCGACGTGAACCCCGAGCCGAGCGCGTCCGACCGGTTCAAGTCGGTGACGCACGCCTACGACGTGCTCAGCGACCCGCGCCAACGCCAGGAGTACGACCAGGGCGGCAGCGCCGGATTCGGCGGCGGCGCGCAGGGCTTCGGCGGCTTCAGCGACATCTTCGACACCTTCTTCGGCGGGGGAGCACCCGGCGGCGGCGGAAGCGGCGCGGCACCGCGCTCACGCAAGGAGCGCGGCGGCGACGCGCTGCTGCGCGTCGAGGTCGACCTCGACGAGGTCATCTTCGGCACCAAGCGCGACCTCGAGGTGAACACGGCGATCCTCTGCGACACCTGCGAGGGCACCTGCTGCGCCCCCGGCACCCGCGCCGTCGTCTGCGACATCTGCCACGGTTCCGGCCAGATCCAGCGCGCCGTGCGCAGCCTGCTCGGCAACATCATGACCTCCAGCCCCTGCGGCACCTGCCGCGGCTACGGCACCGTCATCCCCAGCCCGTGCCCCACCTGCGCCGGCCAGGGCCGCGTTCGCGCGACCCGCAAGATGACCGTCGACATCCCCGCCGGAGTCGACACCGGCCTGCGCCTGCAGCTGCCGAACCAGGGCGAGGTCGGCCCCGCCGGCGGCGCCAACGGCGACCTCTACCTCGAGATCAAGGTGAAGCACCACGAGGTCTACAGCCGCAACGGCGACGACCTCATGGCGACGCTCGAGGTGAGCATGGTCGACGCCGTGCTGGGTTCGCGCGTGCGCGTCGACGCCCTCGACGGCGAACTCGACCTCGAGCTGAAGCCCGGAACGCAGAGCGCCGACATCATCACGGTGAAAGACCGGGGCGTCTCGAAGCTGCGCGGCGGCGGCCGCGGCGACCTGAAGATCGGCGTGCAGGTGGTGACGCCCACCAAGCTGAGCGGCAAGGAGCAGGAGCTGATGCGCCAGTTCGCCGGCAGCCACAAGTCGAAGGCCCCGCACCTCGCCGAGTTCCAGCAGGGCCTGTTCGCGAAGCTGCGCGACCGCTTCCTGCACGTCTGAGCCGGCTGAGACGACCCGATAGATGGCCCATTTCTACCTGAACGAGCTGGTGTCGACCGCCACGGTCGGCGCCCGCGTCTCGGTCGACGGCCCCGAGGCGCGGCACGCCGTCACCGTGAGCCGCCTCGCGGTCGGCGAGACGGTGTCGATCGGCAACGGCCGCGGCCTCGTGGTCTCCGGCCCGGTTGTCACGGCCGAGCACACCGAACTTGCGATCGAGGTCGCTGTGGTCACCGAGGCGCCGCGCGTGCAGCCCGCGATCTTCCTCGCCCAGGCGCTCGCCAAGGGCGACCGCGACGAGCTCGCCGTGCAGGCCGCGACCGAACTCGGCATCGACGGCGTCATCCCGTGGACCGCGGGCCGGTCGATCTCCCGCTGGGAGGGCGCGAAGGTCGCCAAGGGCCACGACCGCTGGACCGCGATCGTTCGTGAGGCGACCAAGCAGTCGATCCGCCCGTGGCTGCCCGACGTGCTCGACCTGGTGTCGACGAACCAGTTGTCGAAATTGGCGGCAGAGGTGCGGATGCTCGTGCTCGAACCCACCGCGCAGGTGGCGTTGAGCGCCCTCGAGCCCGACGACCGGGACATCGTGCTCGTGGTGGGGCCGGAGGGCGGCATCGCCCCGAACGAACTGGCGGCGCTCACCGCTGCCGGCGCCACGCTCGTGCGCCTCGGCGACACCGTGCTGCGCACCTCCACCGCCGGTCCGGCGGCGATCGCTGTGCTGAACGCGAAACTCGGGCGTTGGTGAGCCCCAGCGTTTAAGCTGGACGTATGTCGAACACCGAACCCTCCGTCTTTACGAGAATCATCGCGCGCGAGATCCCCGCCGAGATCGTGTTCGAAAGCGACTCGGTCATCGCGATCCGCGACATCGCGCCGAAGGCCCCCGTGCACCTGCTCGTGGTGCCGAAGTCGCAGCAGTACCGCAACGTCGCCGAGCTCGCCGCGGGAGACCCCGCGCTTCTCGCCGATGTCGTCGCCGTGGCGCAGTCGCTCGCCGACGAGCACACCGGCGGAGAATTCCGTCTCGTATTCAATACCGGCGAGAGCGCCGGCCAAACCGTTTTCCACGTGCACGCCCACGTCATGGGCACCAACGCGCCTGGTCTGAAACTCACGGAAGGCACCCTTGTCGAGTAGCGACAACAGCACGTACGAACCCACGTTCAACCGGGTCGACCTCGAGGTCGACGGCGTCGCCATGGTGCGGCTCCTCGGTCCGCAGGACCGCCTGCTCCACACGATCGAGCGCCAGTTCCCGCTCGTGAACGTGCTCGTGCGCGGCAACCGCATCACCCTGTCCGTCGACCCCGAGGTCGAGGGCGGACCCGATCAACTACAACCGGCGCTGCTGCTGGTCGAGGAGCTCATCCAGATGATCCGCAACGGCGTCGACCTCTCCGATACCGAGGTCACCCAGTCGGCCAAGATCGTGCGCGAGAAGTCGGGCAGCCCCGCCGACCTGCTCAGCCAGGCTATCCTCACGAGCCGCGGCAAGACCGTGCGCCCGAAGACGCTGGGCCAGAAGGCCTACGTCGACGCGATCGACGAGAACACCATCGTCTTCGGCATCGGACCGGCGGGAACGGGCAAGACCTACCTCGCCATGGCGAAGGCAGTGCAGGCGCTGCAGCGCAAAGAGGTCGAACGGATCATCCTGACCCGGCCCGCCGTCGAAGCGGGGGAGCGTCTCGGCTTCCTCCCCGGGAGCCTGAACGACAAGATCGACCCCTACCTGCGCCCGCTCTACGACGCGCTGAACGAGATGATGGACCCCGAGATCGTGCCTAAGCTGCTCGCGGCCGGCACGATCGAGGTGGCGCCGCTCGCCTACATGCGCGGCCGCACGCTCAATAACGCGTTCATCGTGCTCGACGAGGCCCAGAACACGACGCCCGAGCAGATGAAGATGTTCCTCACCCGCCTCGGGTTCGGGTCGAAGATGGTCGTCACCGGCGACATCACCCAGGTCGACCTCCCCACCGGAGCGAGCGGACTGCAGCTGGTCACCCACGTGCTCGACGACATGGACGACATCGTCTTCGCGCCGCTCACGAGCGCCGACGTCGTGCGCCACAATCTCGTCGGACAGATCGTCGACGCCTATACCAAGTTCGACGCCGAGCGCCAGCGCGCCGACTACGAACGCCAGAACCCCCGGAAGCGCTGAACATGTCTATCGAAGTCAACAACGAGTCGGCCATCCCCGTCGACGAACCAGCGCTGCAGCGCCTCATCACGTACGCGCTCGACGAACTGCACGTGCACCAGGACGCGGAGCTGTCGATCATCCTCGTCGACGAAGCCGCGATGGAGCAGCTGCATGTGCAGTGGATGGACGAGCCGGGCCCCACCGACGTGCTCAGCTTTCCGATGGACGAACTGCGCCCCGGCACCGAAGACGCCATCACCCCCGCCGGACTCCTCGGCGACATCGTGCTGTGCCCCCAGGTCGCGATCGAGCAGGCGGAGACCGCCGGCCACTCGCCGATCGACGAGATGCTCATGCTCACGACGCACGGCCTGCTTCACCTGCTCGGCTTCGACCACGCCGAGCCGGAAGACGAGAAGGAGATGTTCGGGCTGCAGCGCGACATCCTCGTCGGCTTCACCCTCGCCGAGCGACGAAGGTAGTCGCCCGTGATGATCGCGATCTTCGTCAGCGTCGCCGTGCTGCTCGTGCTCTTCGGCGGTGTACTCGCTGCCGCGGACGCGGCGCTCGGGGTGCTGAGCCGCACCGACCTCGTCGACCTGGCGTCGTCGAGCCGGTCGCGCAAGGCGATGCTGGCGATCTCCGCAGACATCGGCACCCACGCCAACGCGCTCAACTTCATGCGCGTCGTGTCGGAGACGACGGCGGCGGTGCTCGTCTCGCTGTCGTTCGCCTACGCGATCGAACAGTGGTGGCTCGCGCTGCTCTGGTCGGCGCTCATCATGACCGCGGCGTCGTTCGTGCTCGTCGGCTCGAGCCCGCGCAGTGTGGGCCGCGCGCACCCGCGCGGCATCATGCGCTTCGCCGCGACGCTCATCCGTGGCATCCGGCTCTTTCTCGGTCCTATCGCGAACGCGCTCGTCGCCGTCGGCAACCGGGTCACACCCGGACGGCCCAAGTCGGTCACCTTCTCCAGCGAGGAACAGCTGCTGAGCATGGTCGACGAGGCCACCGAACTCGACGTGCTCGAGGAGGTCGACCGTGAGCTGATCCACTCGATCTTCGAGTTCAGCGACACGGTGGCGCGCGAGGTCATGATCCCGCGCACCGACATGATCACGGTCGAGGGCGACGAGGCCATCGGCACGGCCATGGCGATCTTCCTCAGCCGCGGGGTGTCCCGCATGCCGGTGATCGGCGAGAACGTCGACGACGTTCTCGGCATCCTGCACCTGCGCGACGTCGCGCGCCTGAACTACGAGCAGCCGGTCGGGGCCGAGACGCTCACCGTCGTCGAACTCGCCCGACCCGTGCTCTTCGCGCCCGAATCGCAGAAGGCCGACAGCCTGCTGCGTCGTATGCAGCTCGAGTCGAACCACCTCGCGATGGTCGTCGACGAGTACGGCGGAATCGCGGGCCTCGTCACGCTCGAAGACCTCATCGAAGAGCTCGTCGGCGACATCTCCGACGAATACGACCACGACGTTCCCGACGTCGACGACCTCGGCGGCGGCGTCTACCGGGTGAGCGCCCGGCTGCCCATCGACGAGCTCGGCGACCTGTTCTCGATGGAGCTCGACGACGACGACGTCGACTCGGTCGGCGGTCTGCTCACCAAGACACTCGGTAGGCTTCCCATAGCGGGTTCGACCGCGACCGTCTCGGGGCTCACCCTCACCGCCGACCGCACGGAGGGCCGCCGCCGCCGCGTCTCCACCGTGGTCGTGGAGCGCGACCACTCCGCCGTTCTCGAGGGCGCAACCGACAGTTCAACAGAAAGCGACTAATCGTGGACAGCACCTCTTCCCCCGACTTCCGAGCCGGATTCGTCTCCTTCGTCGGGCGTCCCAACGTGGGCAAGTCCACGCTCACCAACGCGCTCGTCGGCGAGAAGGTCGCCATCACGAGCTCCAAACCGCAGACCACCCGCCGCGCCATCCGCGGTATCGTGCACCAGAAGAACGGCCAGCTCGTCGTGGTGGACACCCCCGGCATGCACCGCCCGCGCACTCTGCTGGGCGAGCGCCTGAACAGCATCGTGCAGACCACGCTCGGCGACGTCGATGTCGTGGGCCTCTGCCTCCCGGCCAACGAGAAGATCGGCCCCGGCGACCGCTTCATCAGCGAGCAGCTCGATTCGTTCCCGCGCGCGAAGAAGGTGGCGATCGTCACCAAGATCGACGCGGCCTCGCGTCCCGCGGTCGCCGAGCAGCTGCTCGCCATCTCGGAACTGCGGGAGGACTGGGAGGCGATCATCCCGATCTCGGCGACCAGCCGCATCCAGCTCGACACGCTCATGGGCCAGCTCATCAAGCTCATGCCGCTGTCGCCGCCGCTCTACCCCCTCGACGCCGTGACCGACGAGGGACTCGAGTCGCGCGTCTCCGAGCTCATCCGCGAGGCCACACTCGAGGGCGTGATGGACGAACTGCCGCACTCGATCGCCGTGACCGTCGACGACATGATCGAGCGCGACGACAAAGACCTGGTCGAGATCTACGCCAACGTGTTCGTCGAACGCGACAGCCAGAAGGGCATCATCATCGGCCATCAGGGCGAGCGCCTGCAGGAGGTCGGCGCCCGGGCCCGCCACGAGATCGAGAAGCTCGTGGGCAAGCAGGTGTACCTCTCGCTGCGCGTGAAGGTCGCGAAAGACTGGCAGCGCGACGCCAAGCAGCTCGGCCGGCTGGGGTTCTAAGACCCGTGTCACTCGCTGGGATGATTTTGGCGGCTTTGGCCTGCTGACCCGGTCGCCAGCGCCTAGCGTGTAATCATGTTCCGCAGGTTGCAGAGGTTCCAGTACGCCGTCGACGGCGCGCTGGCCCTGCTGTACCTGTTCTTCGCCTACGTCACCTACGGGATCTTCGCCTACCAGTGGCCCGACATCGTGTTCCTGATGCTCGGGATCTACGCGGTCGCCATCGCGCTGCGCCGGGTGAGCCCGGGCCTCGCCCTCGGAGTGGCCTGGGTCGCCTCCGTGCTGCAGATGTCGTTCGGCCTCTACCCGGGCATCTTCAACGTGGCCACGCTGCTCGTGCTCTACACGACGGCCGCCTACGGCGGGCGCTTCGTGCGCTACCTGGGCCTCGCCTCGGTGGGTCTCGGCTCGGCCGTGGCCGCCGCCTGGCTCGCGCTGCAGGGTGCGGGCATCGGGGTCTCGACGACACTGCTCGGCGCGCTGCAGCTGCCGCAGGTGATTCTGCAGTTCGCCCTGCTGTTCGGCATGCTCGTCGTGGTGCTCGGCTCGGCGTGGCTCATCGGCCTGCTCATGCGCGCCATGATGCGCAACCGGGAGAGCAAGCTCGCCCGCGAGGCGGCCGAGCAAGACGTCATCGTCGAGCAGGAGCGCAACCGCATCGCCCGCGACATGCACGACGTCGTCGCCCACTCGCTGGCCGTCGTCATCGCCCAGGCCGACGGTGCCAGATACGCCAGGGCGCACGACCCCGAGGCCGTGGACGAGGCCCTCATCGCCATCTCCACGACGGCGCGCGACGCGCTCGGCGACGTGCGGCTGCTGCTCGGCCAGTTGCGCCACAGCCAGGGCGACGGCCCCCAGCCGGTACTCGCCGACCTCGACCGGCTGCTCGACCAGCTGCGCGCATCCGGCCTCACGATCGACTTCGAACAGCGGGGCGCACCGCGCGCGCTCGGTACCGCCCACGAGCTCTCGATCTACCGCATCATCCAGGAGGCGATCACCAACGCGCTGCGCCACGGCGACCGTGCCGCGCCCGTCGCGCTGCGCTTCGAATGGCTCGACGACCGCGTCGACCTCACCATCACGAACGGGATCGACGTGCCGACAACCACCGAAGAACTGCACATCGGGCACGGCCTGGCCGGCATGACCGAACGCGCCGCCCTGGTGGGCGGCAGCCTGCGCGCGCAGCCCGACGGCAGGCGTTTCGTCGTGACCGCCACCCTGCCGACGGCGGCCGCGACGTGAGCGAGCGGATCCGGGTCGGGCTGGTCGACGACCAGGCGCTGTTCAGAACCGGCATCAGGATGCTCGTCTCCTCGCAGCCCGACCTCGAATTCGTCGGGCAGGCGGGCAACGGCGTCGAGGGCATCGCGATGGCGGCGACCGCCCTGCCCGACGTCATTCTCATGGACATCCGCATGCCCGTGATGGACGGTATCGAATCGACGAGCGAGATCCTCGCCGCTGCCGCCCGGCGCGGCGGACCGCAGCCGCGCATCATCGTGCTCACCACCTTCGACCTCGACGAGGCGGCGATGCGCGCGATCCGCGGGGGAGCGAGCGGATTCCTGCTCAAAGACGCCGACCCCGAGTTCCTGCTCGCCGCCATCCGCACGGTGCACGCCGGCACCTCGGTGATCGCGGCGTCCGCCACCCGCGAGCTGTTCGAAAACTTCGACACCCACGTCGCGACGGTCGTGCCCGAGTCGTTCGAGAAGCTCACCTCGCGGGAGAAAGACATCTTCGTGCTCGCGGCGCGGGGGCTCAGCAACTCCGAGATCGCGACGGCGGAGTTTCTCAGCGAGGCCACGGTGAAGACGCACATCTCCCGGGTGCTCGGCAAGCTGGGCCTACGCGACCGCGTGCAGCTGGTCGTGTTCGCGTACGAGAACGGGCTGACAGACTGATCTCAGTCTTGCGATGTACCCGCGCAAGCCCTGCGCCGGATTCGGATCATCCGCAGGTTTTCTAGCGTTGAAGCATGGACACTTCAACAGACAGCCTCGTCGCCCGGGTCGAGGGCCTCGGCAAATCGTACGGGTCGACCGAGAACCGCGTCGCCGCGCTGCGCGACGTCACCCTCGGCATCCGTCGCGGTGAATTCACCGCCATCATGGGCCCGAGCGGCTCCGGAAAATCGACGCTCATGCACATCATGGCCGGCCTCGATTCGGTCTCGGCCGGCCGCGTCTGGCTGGGCGAAACGGAGATCACGAGCCTCGCGGATGACGCGCTCACCATTCTGAGGAGGCGTCGCGTCGGGTTCGTGTTCCAGTCGTTCAACCTCGTGCCGACGCTCGACATCGAGGGCAACATCCTGCTTCCCTTCGAACTCGACGGACGCCGGCCGAGCGACGTCGAACGCCAATGGATCGACCAGCTCGTCTCATCGCTCGGCCTCGCCGCCCGCCTGCGCCACCGCCCGCACGAGCTCTCCGGCGGACAGCAGCAGCGCGTCGCCATCGCCCGCGCGCTCGCCACCCGACCCGACCTGGTCTTCGCGGACGAGCCCACGGGCAACCTCGACTCGCGCACCAGCCGCGAGGTGCTGACGCTGCTGGCGACCGCGAGCCGCGAGTACGGCCAGAGCATCGCGATGGTCACGCACGACCCGATCGCCGCGAGCTACGCCGACCGCATCGTGTTCCTCGCCGACGGCGCCGTGGTGCGCGACCTCGGCAAGTCGACCCCCGAGGAGATCTCCGGCCTCATGCTGGGAATGGAGCGCGCGGCATGAACCGGCTCAGCCTGCGCGAACACGGCCCGAGCGTTCTGGTCGCGGCGTTGAGCGCCGCCTTCGGGGTCTCGGTGCTGCAGTTCGTCGGCGTCATCAGCCAGATCGTCGCCGCCGACAGCGTCACGGGGGAGAGCGACACCGTCGCCCTCTTCCTCGGCATCGTCGCTCTCGTGTTCATCGTCATCTCCGTGTACGTCGGTGCGATCGTCACGTCGAACACGTTCGCCACGATCATCGCGGGGCGCACGCGCACCATCGCCCTCCTGCGGCTGATCGGCTCGAGCGCCAGGACCCAGCGGCGAGCCGTCGCCCGCGAGGGCCTCGCGGTCGGGGTGGCCGGCTCCGTTCTCGGCACCCTGGCCGGCACCGCCATCACGATCGCCACGGTCGCCGTCGGCACCGGCTCGGGCTCTATGCCCGACGGCGTCGCCTACTCGTACCTGTCGCCCGTGCTGATACTGCCGGTGGTCGCCGTCGTCCTCACCACATGGATCGCATCCTGGGTCGGCTCCCGGCGCGTGCTGGTGGTCTCGCCGATGCAGGCCACCGGTGCGGCGCACGAGCAGAGTGTCGCCGAGACATCCGCATCGAAGGCGCGCACCGCCACGGCGACCGTGCTCTTCGTGACCGGCACCGTCATCCTCGGCCTCGCCGTCGTTATGGGGCTCGTCACGCCGCTCGCGGTGCTCGTAGGCATCGTCGGCGGACTGCTCTCGTTCACCGGTCTGGTCGTCGGCGCCCACCTGGTGATGCCTTTCGCGCTGCGGCTGGTCGGCAGGCTGCTCGGCTCGAGCGCCCCTGCCCGGCTCGCCGCGGAGAACGCGGTGCGGTATCCCGAGCGGTCGTCGCGCACCACCATCGGGCTGGTCATCGGGGTGACGCTCGTCACCATGTTCGTGGTCGCGATGCAGGGCTACCAGAACATCATCACGGCGGCGCAGGAGCAGGATCCGGAGTACTACCAGGGCATCGACGAGGCCTTCGTCACCACCATCGTCGTCTTCTCGATCCTCACCGGGTTCAGCGCCGTCATCGCCGCGGTCGGCATGGTGAACAACCTGTCGCTCAGCGTGTTGCAGCGCACGCGCGAACTCGGGCTGTTGCGGGCGCTCGGCTTCACCGGCCGCCAGGTGCGAGGCATGATCACGGCGGAGAGCGCCCAGCTGACAGCGGCCTCGTTGCTGGTCGGCCTGGTGCTCGGGTTCTTCTACGGCTGGGCGGGCGCGCAGTCGATGTTCGGCAGCGTCAACGGCAGTCCGGGGTTCGTCGTGCCGGGCATGCCGCTGCCGTTCCTCGCGGGCGTGATCGTGCTCGCGGGTGTGCTCACCGTGGTGGCGTCGGTCGGCCCGTCGCGCCGGGCGACCCGGGTCACCCCGGTGGCGGCCCTGGCGCTCGACTGAGCGCGGCCGCCCTCGGCCCTCACCGCCCGAGCCCCGTGCCACTATTTCGGAAATTCAGGAGCCGCGGCATCCGCCTGTTTTCTGTCTCGCGGAATGCCGGGGTCGCGCGTCGACCGCCCGACCGCGATTCCTGAATTTCCGAAACAGCGGGCACGGCGCACGGGGCACGGCACCAGTGCGCGGCCAGCCGCCTAGCGCGACAGGCCCTCGATGCGCCCGTCGATGCTGCGCACCTGGTCCCACGGGTTGGCGTCGGCGACGGGGGCGGGCAGCAGCTCGTCGGGCAGGTTCTGGTAGGCGACCGGTCGCAGGAAGCGCTCGATGGCCAGCGTGCCGACCGAGGTGGTGCGCCCGTCGGAGGTCGACGGGAACGGGCCGCCGTGCACCATCGCGTGGTTGACCTCGACGCCGGTCGGCCAGCCGTTGTAGAGGATGCGGCCGACCCTGCGTTCCAGCACGGGCAGTAGCCGGCTCACCTCGGCGTTCTCGGTGCTGTCGGCGAGGATCGTCGCCGTGAGTTGCCCCTCCATGGCCTCCGCGATCGAGAGCAGGTCGTCGATCGCCGTGTAGCGCACCACCAGCGACGACGCCCCGAAGACCTCGTCCTGCAGCGCGTCTTCCGCGCGCAGGCGGTCGGAGTCGGTCGCGAACACGACGGGCGCGGGGGCGTTCGGCCCGGCCCCGGGGGCGCCGCTGCCGAGTCGCTCGACACCGGAGACCGCGTCGAGCCGGGCGGTGCCCGATTCGAAAGCCTCGCGGATGCCACGGGTCAGCATGGTCTGGCCCGTCGCCTCCGCGACGAGGCGGCCGACCGTTCGCGCGAACGCGTCTCCGTCGGCCGGCACGAACACGAGACCCGGATTGGTGCAGAACTGTCCCGAGCCGAGGGTCAGGGAACCGACGAAGCCGGCGGCCACCTCCTCGGTGAGCGCGGACGGGAAGACGAAGACCGGATTGATGCTGCTCATCTCGGCGTACACCGGGATGGGCTCACGACGGGTGCGGGCGATGTCGACGAGCGCCAGCCCGCCCGAGCGCGACCCGGTGAAGCCGACCGCCTTGATGGCGGGGTGGGCGACGAGGGCGGCGCCGATGCTGGTGCCGGCGCCGATGAGCGACGAGTACACGCCCTCGGGCAGACCGTGTTCGGCGACGGCGTCGGCGACGGCACCCGCGACGAGCATCGCCGTGCCCGGATGGGCGTTGTGCACCTTCACCACGACGGGGCACCCGGCCGCCAGCGCGGAGGCGGTGTCGCCGCCGGCGTTGGAGAACGCCAGCGGGAAGTTGCTCGACCCGAATACCGCCACGGGCCCGACGCCGATCAGCCGCTGCCGGATGTCGATGCGGGGGACGGGCGCGCGGTCGGGCTGCGCGGGGTCGATGCGCACGCCGGTGGACGTGCCGCCGCGCAGCAACTCCGCGAACAGCCGCAGCTGGCTCGTCGTCCTCGTGCGCTCGCCCTCGAGCCGGGCGACCGCGAGGCCGGACTCGAGCCGTGCCCGGTCGATCAGCCCGTCGCCGAGGGCCTCGATGTTGCGCGCGATCGACTCGAGGAAGTCGGCCCGCTCGGCAGGGGAGGTCGCCCGGTAGACGTCGAACGCGTCACGCGCGAGCAGCGCCGCCCGGTCGACGTCGCTTTCGTCGCCCTGGCCGAACTCGGGCTCGACCGGTTCCCCGGTCGCGGGATCTGCGGCGCGGAACGAGCCCGCCGTGCCGCGCACCCGCGCGGCCCCTATCAGCATGTCTCCCGTGAGCGTCACGATGGTCCTTTCGTCAGAGCCGAAGCTTGTGGTCACATCAATGCAGGCCGACGCTACCGCGCCAGCTGCAGCGAGTTCGCGGCGGTCAGCGCGCGCAGCTCGTCGAGTTCCGCCGGGGTGAGGTCGATCAGCGGCGGCCGCACCGGGCCGCCGCGCCTGCCGACCGCGTCGAGTCCCGCCTTGATGATCGACACCGCGTAGCCCTTCCGCCGGTCGCGGATATCGAGGTACGGCAGCACGAATTCCCGCAGCTTCGCGTAGACCGCGTCGTGCCTCTTCGCGCGCACGTCGGCGTAGAACTCGAGCGCGAACTCGGGAGCGAAGTTGAACAGCGCCGACGAGTAGGTCGTGACGCCGAGTTCCAGGTAGGGCAGCGCGAACGTCTCGGCCGTCGGCAGACCGCCGATGTAGACGAACCGCTCGCCGAAGCGCGCGTAGATGCGGGTCATCAGCTCGATGTCGCCGAGACCGTCTTTGAACCCGACGAGGTTCGGGCACGAGTCGGCGAGCCGCGCCAACGTGTCCACGGTGATGCGCGCGTTCGCCCGGTTGTAGAAGATGACGCCCAAGGAGGTCGATCGGCATACTGCTTCGACGTGGGCGGCGATGCCGTCCTGCGACGCTTCCGTGAGGTAGTGCGGAAACAGCAGGATGCCGGCGGCTCCGGCACGTTCGGCGTCGCGCGCCTGTTCGATCGCCGTGCGCGTACCGAGCCCGGCGGGGGCGATCACCGGAACGCGTCCGTCGATCTCCGACACGGCGGCCGTGAGAACCCTCGACACCTCCGCGGTGGTGAGGGAGAAGAACTCCCCGGTTCCGCCGGCGGCGAAGAGCCCGGCCACGGAGTACTGGCTCAGCCAGGAGAGGTGCTCCCGGTAGCTCGGCTCGTCGAACTCGAGGTCGTCGGTGAAGTGCGTTACGGGAAACGAGAGCAACCCCGATCCGACCGTGTCGGCGAGCTGCTGCGGCGAGAATGCGACCACGTCGTCCTACCTCCGATTGTCCACGGCGACGTGGGCGGCGCCAGCTCCAGCTGGTTCGAGGTCAACTCTAGGAACCGTTCAGATGCCTGTCCAAGAGCGATCGGGCATCGAATGATGCCGCGAAAGCATCACGCGGTGAGGGGCTGCAGCGTGCCGAAACTCTCGAGCGCCCGCAGCATGGCCGCGTTCGAGCTGTCGCGCCGCCAGACCGCGCGCAGTTCGACGACCGGCCGCTCCCACTCCACGAGGGGGCGCAACACCACCCCGTCGATGCGGAAGGTGCCCGCCGACTCCGGCACGATCGCGGCACCGCGGCCCGCGCCGACCAGCGACATCATGCTGTGCACCTGGGTGAGCCGCTGGACCGACCGCGGCCGCACGTTGACCAACACGCTGGCGACGAGGTCGGCGAAGTACGACGCGCCGGACGCCGCGTACATGAGCATGTCGACGCCCTCGAACTCGCGCACCGAGACGGGCGCCGTCGTTCCGCCGAGCGGGTCGTCGGCGGGTACCGCCGCGACGAGGGTCTCGCGGGCGATGAGCCGCGAGTCGAATTGCGGATGACGCGGCGCCAGCCGCACGAGGCCGAGGTCGAGATCGCCCGCCAGCAGCGCGGCGAACTGCGCCTCGCTCACCAGCTCGTTCAGCACGAGGTCCACCCCGGGCAGAAACGCGTCGGCCTCCGCGAGCACGTGGGGCAGCACCCCGACGGCCGTCATCGCCGTGAACCCGATCGAGAGCCGACCCGCGGCTCCCTCGGCGATGCGCCGGGCCGACTCGGGCGCGCTGTCGGCGATCGCGAGCAGTCGTCGGGCCTCGACGAGGAACGCCAGCCCGGCGGGGGTGAGCGACACCGAACGGTTGTTGCGGTCGAGCAGCGAGACGCCGATGCTGCGCTCGAGCTTCTGGATCTGCCGGCTGAGGGGCGGCTGGGTCATCTGCAGACGGTCCGCGGCCCGGCCGAAATGCAGTTCCTCGGCGACGGCGACGAATCCGCGCACCTGCTCCAGCGAATACATGATGCCGTGCAGGGTATCACCCGCGCGGAATTCATTCCGGCGGATCATCCGAACCCGTCTCTCCCTTCGGCGGAGGGGAGTGGTACCCTGAAATCGTGTTGTTCGGTCTGCTTCTCCTTAGCTGCCGCGACGAGTCCTAACCTTCAGGCCTCCCTCGTCGCGGTGTTCGTTGTCGGCTGACCACTTACAAGAGCGAGAGATACAGAGACCATGAAGAACACGCAACAGCCCTCCGGCATGCCGATCCACAAGTACCGCCCGTACCACGAGCAGCTGGCGGTCGATCTGCCCGACCGCACCTGGCCCTCGAAGCGCATCACGCAGGCCCCGCGCTGGTGCGCCGTCGACCTGCGCGACGGCAATCAGGCCCTCATCGACCCGATGAGCCCCGAACGCAAGCGCATCATGTTCGACCTCCTGGTGAAGATGGGCTACAAGGAGATCGAGGTCGGATTCCCCTCGGCCTCACAGACCGACTTCGACTTCGTGCGCAGCCTCATCGAAGAGAACCTGATCCCCGACGACGTCACCATCCAGGTGCTGACGCAGGCGCGCGAGACGCTGATCAACCGCACCTACGAGTCCATCGCCGGCGCCAAGCAGGCCATCGTGCACCTCTACAACTCGACGAGCGTGCTGCAGCGCGACGTGGTGTTCCGCACCGACAAGCAGGGCATCATCGACATCGCGCTCGAGGGCGCGCGCCTCTGCCGCATCGCCGAGGAGACCGTTCTCGAGGTCGACGTCTACTACGAGTACTCGCCCGAGAGCTACACGGGCACCGAACTCGACTTCGCCCTCGACATCTCCAACCGGATGGTCGACGCCCTCGGGGGAACCCCGCAGCGTCCCGTCATCCTGAACCTGCCGGCGACCGTCGAGATGGCGACGCCCAATGTCTACGCGGATTCGATCGAATGGATGTCACGCAACCTCGCCCGGCGCGACAGTGTGATCCTCAGCCTGCACCCGCACAACGACCGCGGCACCGGCATCGCCGCGGCCGAACTCGGCTACCTGGCCGGGGCGGACCGCATCGAGGGCTGCCTCTTCGGAAACGGCGAGCGCACCGGCAACGTCGACCTCGTCGCCCTGGGGATCAACCTGTTCACGCAGGGCATCGACCCGCAGATCGACTTCAGCGACCTCGATGAGGTCAAGCGCACCGCCGAATACTGCAACCAACTGCCGGTGCCCGAGCGGAGCCCGTGGGCGGGAGACCTCGTCTACACGGCGTTCAGCGGCTCGCACCAGGACGCCATCAAGAAGGGCTTCGAGGCCATGGCCGCCGACGCCTCGTCGCAGGGCGTCGAGGTCGACGACCTGGTCTGGGCCGTTCCCTACCTGCCGATCGACCCGAAAGACCTCGGGCGCAGCTACGAGGCGGTCATCCGCGTCAACTCGCAGTCGGGCAAGGGCGGCGTCGCCTACCTGCTGAAGACCGACCACGCGCTCGACCTGCCGCGCAAGCTGCAGATCGAGTTCTCGGGCGTCGTGCAGGCGAAGACCGACGCAGAGGGGGGCGAGGTGACGAGCGCGCAGATCTGGGAGATCTTCCAGGACGAGTACCTGCCCGCGCCCGTCGAGCGCCCCGAAGACAAGTGGGGACGCTTCGAGCTCACCCGCACGCGCACGGCCAGCGACCTCGACGGTGCCGTGGCGCTGCAGACGGTGCTGCGTGTCGGCGACGAGGTCATCAACGCGGATGCGACCGGCAACGGGCCGATCGCCGCGTTCCTGAAGATCATGGCCGAGCAGGGCGTCGAGGTGAAACTCTTCGACTACGTCGAGCACGCCCTCAGCGCGAGCGGCGACGCCTACGCGGCGTCCTACGTCGACCTCAACGTCAACGGCGTGCGCCTCTGGGGCGTCGGCATCGACGCGGACATCTCGACGGCCTCACTGAAGGCCGTCGTCTCGGCCGTCAACCGCGCCGTGCGAGCGTCGGCCGACGACCGCGAGCTGGCCACCGTCTAGCTGGCCCGCGCGCGCCAGCCCAGTCCAGCCAACCCGGCCGCCTTTCCACCGGGCCGCTCTTTCGGAAATTCAGGACTTCCCGTCGATGAGCCGTCGGCCGCCCCCGTAATCCCGGGGCGGTCGCCGGCCCATGCGCATCCATCTCCTGAATTTCCGAAGGTTCGCGTCTCGGCTGGCGGCGGGTAGGGCACCCGCGGGCCGGCTCGGTGCCGCCCCATTCGGAAATTCAGGATGTCACGTCGCTGGGCCGTTTCGCGTTCCCTGAATCCCGGGGGTGGGCAGACGGGCGGATGCCGCGGCTCCTGAATTTCCGAAGAAGAGGCGGGTAGGGGCTCCGGCGACGTGACGGCCCGCGGGCTCAGCGGCGGAAGCGGCGGAAACTGCGGAAGCGCCTGAGCGTGGGGAGGCGCTCGAGGCGGCGCTGTTCGGGCAGGCTCCAGTTGAACAGGACGGCGAGCACGCGCACGCCGAATGTGACGATCACGCAGACGACCGCGGCGACCGTGACGTTGACGCCGAAGGCCACGAGCACGACCAGGCTCGAGGTGCCGGCCAGGGCGGCGATCGCGTAGAGGGATCCCACCTGCATGATGGCGATCGGCAGGTTGAGCAGCAGGTCGCGCAGCACAGACCCGCCGACCGCCGACAGGGCACCCACGAAGACGGCAGGCACGGGCGGCACGCCGATGGCGAGCGCCTTCGTCGTTCCGATCGCTCCGAAGAGGCCGATCGTGAGCGCGTCGAGCACCGTGATCACCTTCGACAGCCGGTTGAACACGCGCTCGAGGAACATGCCGATGAGGGCCGCGATCACCGCGGTCGGCAGGTACCAGTTGCTCTGCATCGCGGCCGGCAGCTCGTTGAGCAGCAGGTCGCGCAGGATTCCGCCGCCGAACCCGGTCGCGATTCCGATCACGGCGACCCCGAGCAGATCGAGCCGACGGTCGCGGAACTGGGCGGCGAACAGCGCACCCTGGAGGCTGCCGATGCCGATGGCCAGGATGTCCGCCCAGGCGGGGATGAAAAAGGCGGCTTCTGTCACGAGACCATTCTCGCCGTTGTGCGGGCCGCGCGTGGAACGTGCGCCACGGCGGAAACTCAGCCGACGGAACCCATCACAGCGAGGCGAGATAGGCGGCGAAGGTTCGGCCGCCCGAGCGGTGGTGCGGCACGAGGTGGTGTCCGGCGGCGAACGCGGCCCACGTCTCGCCGGGCAGGTCGAAGTCGACGATCGGCTTGCGCCAGCCGAACCGGCGGCTCACCTCCCGAGCCAGCTCGTGGCCGGCGAGCACCGAGGGCCCGCCGACGTCGGCGACCCGCCCGCGCGGCGCGCCCTGGGCGAGGTCGGCCAGCCGCACCGCCACCTCGCGCACGTCGATCGGCTGGATTTTCAGCCGGGGCGCCAGCAGCACCGGCGACAGGCGCTGGCCGAGAAACGGTGCCGCGGCGAAGGAGTGGAACTGAGTGGTGCGCAGCACGCTCACACCCAGGCCGCTGTCGAGAACCGCCCGCTCGGCCGCGAGCTTGCCCACGTAGTAGGGGAACGGGATCTGGTCGATTCCCACGATCGAGATGAACACGAGCCTCTGCACCCCCTGCCGGTGCATCGCGTCGATGAGCAGGCCGGTCTCGCGCGGCTGGTCTTTGCCCGCGGCGAGGTGCACGACGGTGTCGACCCCCTTGAGCGCGGCGTCGAGCCCGTCGCCGCGGGTGAGGTCGCCGGTGCGGAAGCCCGGATGTTCCCTCCGGCTCAGCACCTCGGTGGTTGCGTCGCGCGACCGCAAGCGCGGCACGAGTTCCCGGCCGAGCGTTCCGGTGCCGCCGGTTACGAGAATGACCATGTGCGTGTTCCTTGTCTCTCGCGCCTGTGCGTCTCGCCTCCATTCTGCTGGCAGCGCCGATAATAGGTAAGTGCCCCTTTACCGTGATGAAGCCGTCGTGCTGCGAACCCACAAGCTGGGCGAGGCCGACCGCATCGTCACGATGCTCAGCCGCAACCACGGCAAGATCCGCGCCGTGGCCAAGGGAGTGCGCCGCACCGCGAGCAAGTTCGGCGCGAGGCTCGAACCGTTTATGGTCGCCGACGTGCAGCTGTTCGAGGGCCGCAGCCTCGACATCATCACCCAGGCGGAGTCGCTCGGCTCGTACGGCGCCGAGATCACGGCGGACTACGGTAGCTACACCGCCGCGAGCGTGATGGTCGAGACCGCCGACAAGATCACCGACGACGACGGATCACTGCAGCAGTACCTGCTGCTCGTCGGGGCCCTGCGTTCGCTCGCCCGCCGCGAGCACCACTCGAGCGTGACCCTCGACAGCTACCTGCTGCGGTCGCTGTCGATCGCCGGCTGGGCGCCGAGTTTCGTCGACTGCGCCGTGACCGGCGCACCGGGCCCGCACACCGTATTCGTGGCGCAGCTCGGCGGCGTCGTCGCCGACGAGGTCGCCCCGCCCGGATCGCCGAGGCTCGAGCTCAAGACGCTCGAACTGTTGGCCGCGCTGCTCACCGGCGACTGGGCGGTGGTCGAGACATCCGATGAACGTCACCAGAGCCAGGCCAGCGGTGTCGTCGCCGCCTACACGCAGTTTCACCTCGAGCGCACGCTGCGCTCGCTCCAACACGTCGATCGGTCCACCGCATGAAGTTCATCAAACCCGGAATGACCCACGCCGACGCCGTGGACTTCAAACCGGTGGACTGGACGGGCGTCTACCCGCCTGTGATGGACAAGCGCGCCGTGCCCGAGCACGTCGCCATCGTGATGGACGGCAACGGCCGCTGGGCCAACGGCAAAGGCCTCACCCGCATCGAGGGCCACAAGGCGGGGGAGGCGAGCCTGCTCGACGTCGTCGCCGGCGCGATCCAGCTGGGAGTGAAACACCTCAGCGTCTACGCCTTCTCCACCGAGAACTGGAAGCGCAGCCCAGACGAGGTGCGGTTTCTCATGGGGTTCAACCGCGACGTGCTGCACCGCCGCCGCGACCAGCTGAACGACTGGGGCGTGCGCGTGCGCTGGGCCGGACGCAAGCCGCGGCTGTGGGCGTCCGTGATCAAAGAGCTGCAGTTCGCCGAGCGGCTGACCGCCGGCAACAGCGTGCTCACGCTCACGATGTGCGTGAATTACGGCGGACGACAGGAAATCACGGATGCCGTGCGCGCCCTGGCGGAAGACGTCGCGGCCGGTCGGCTGAAGCCCAGCGGCATCACCGAGAAGTCGATCCAGAAGCAGCTCTACACGCCCGACCTGCCCGACGTCGACCTGTTCGTGCGCAGCTCGGGCGAGCAGCGCACCAGCAACTTCATGCTCTGGCAGAGCGCGTACGCCGAGATGGTGTTCCTCGACACCCTCTGGCCCGACTTCGGCCGGGAGCAGCTCTGGGAGGCGGTCACCCTGTACGCCAACCGCAACCGGCGCTTCGGCGGCGCCATCGACGCGCCGACCGCTTAGCCGGTTCGCCAGCGGTTGCACCGCGGAGAACACGGGCCCGGGCTGGCGCGGGGCGCATCCGAATCCCGCCGCTCGCTATTGTGGACGGATGTCCTCTTCCACTCCCATCCGCACCGGCATCATCGGCTACGGCCTCTCGGGCCGCGTGTTTCACGCGCCGTTCATCGAGACAAACGCCGACTTCTCGCTCGACCTGATCGCGACCGGCAATGCCGACCGTCAGGCGCAGGCGCGCGCGAACCACCCCGGCGCGACGATCGTCGACACCCCCGAGGCGCTGCTCGAGCGGGTGGGCGAGCTCGACCTGGTGATCCTCGCCTCGCCTCCGCAGGCCCACCTCGCGCAGGGACTCGCCGCGCTCGAGGGCGGCGCGGCCGTCGTCGTGGACAAGCCGTTCGTGCCGTCGGTGCTCGACGCGAAGAAGCTCATCGCCGCGTCGGAGGAGGCCGGAAACGCGCTCATCGTCTTCCAGAACCGCCGCTGGGACGGCGACTTCCTCACGATCAAGAAGCTCATCGCCGAGGACGCACTGGGCACCGTGCACCGGTTCGAGTCGACGTTCGAGCGCTGGGGCCGGCCGAAGCCGGGACTCTGGCAGGAGACCACCACGATCGAGCAGGGCGCGGGAATCACCTTCGACCTCGGCAGCCACCTCATCGATCAGGCGCTGCACCTGTTCGGCCCGGCCACCGTCGAACAGGCCGAACTGCGCGTCGTACGCGGGGGAGTGAGCGAAGACGACTCGTTCATCTCGCTGCTGCACACCAGCGGCGTGCGCTCGCACCTGACGATGAGCCGGGCGGCCGCGCAGAGCGGACCGCGCTTCCGGGTGCTCGGCGACAAGAGCGGCTATTCGGTGCACGGGCTGGACAACCAGGAGGCAGCGCTCAAAGAGGGGCGCTGGCCGGGCAGCGAAGGCTACGGCGTGACGCCGCCCGCCGACTGGGGGATGCTCGGCATCGACGGTTCCGAGGAGGGCCTCGCGGCCTACCCGACGTCGCTCGGCGCCTACCCGGAGTTCTACGCCGGCGTTGCGGCCACCGTTCGCGACGGAGCGCCGTCGCCGGTCGACCCGCGCGACTCGCTCGAGGTCGTGCGCATCATCCAGCGCGCGCAGGAGATAGCCGCGAGCGCACAGCAGCTGTAACACCCGCCTGTTTCGGAAATTCAGGATGTCGCGTCGATAGCTACCGTGACACGCCGCGGTTCGGCGCTCGCACCGACGCGCATTCCTGAATTTCCGAAAAGTTCTCTGAGCGGCCGGGCCGGCGTGCCGGTGGAGCCCTAGCTACCCCCGCGCCGCCACCAGGCCCCAGTCCGTTCCGTCGAGCGCCTGCAGTACGGCGCCGGTCGCGGCGAGGCTGGGCACGCGGCGGGCGCCGTCGTTCGCGATCGCCTGAATGCTGCGCACGCTCCGCGGCGAGTGCGGCCGGATCACCGCCCCCACCGGCAACGTCGCGGTCGCGAGGGCCAGCCGCGGCAGCATCGCGACGCCGAGTCCGCTCGCGACCATGTTCATGACCGCGCTGGCGTTGTCCGTCTCGAAGGTGATCGTGGGGGCGAACCCGGCCACCTCGCAGACGGCGAGAAGGTGGCCTCGGCACCGCGGACATCCGGCAATCCACCGCTCGCCCGCGAGCATCGCCACGTCGATCACGTCGTGCGACGTGAGCGGATGCCGCGACGGGATCACCACCACCATCTCCTCGGTGAAGAGCGGCTGCATGGTGAGGCCGCTCGCGCTGTCGCCGTGCGGGTCGGCGCGGTCGCCCGGGTAGCTGAAGGTGATAGCCAGGTCAATGCCGCCGTCGCGCAGCAGCTGCACGGCCTCGGGCGGTTGCGCCTCGATGTAGGTGACCGTGATTCCCGGATGGCCGGCCGCGAGCGCCGCGAGCAGGCGGGGCACGATCGTCGACGAGGCGGTCGGGAAGGCGGCCAGCCGCACGTTTCCCGTGCGCAGACCCGCGAGGTCGGCGAGGTCGCCCTCCGCCGCGTCGAACGCCGACGTGATGGTGAGCGCGTGCCGCGCCAGCACGGTGCCGGCCTCGGTGAGCCGCACGGATCGGCCGACCCGGGTCACGAGCGCCATGCCCAACCGCACCTCGGTGCGCTGCAGGTGCTGGCTGATCGCGGGCTGGCTGTAGCCGAGCGCGCGGGCGGCCGCGGTGATGCTCCCCGTTTCCGCGATCGCGCGCACGATGCGCACCGACTGCAGGTCGAGTCGCTGGTCAATTTCGGTTGCCATAACAAGATGTTATCGGTTGCATCCGAAGTATGCTCTTGTTGCATGTGTTCGGGTCGCGCATGCTGGACGCATGTCGATCGCCACCACCGTCTCACCCTCCCTCGCCGACGCGATCGCGAGCTTCGAAGCGCCGCGCCTCTACCTCGGGGCCGCGTCGATCGGCCTGCCGACGCGGGAAACCATCGCGGCGCAGAAAGCGGACCTCGACCTGTGGTCGGCGGCGAACCGCTTCCCGATGGACTACGACCTGATCATCGGGCGCACCCGGGCCAGCTACGCGTCACTCGTCGGCGTCGCCCCCGACCGCGTGGCTACCGGATCGCAGACCTCCGTCATCACGAGCCTGCTCGCCGCCGCCGTTCCGGACGGCGCCGAAGTGCTCTGCGTCGACGGCGACTTCTCGTCGATCGTCTTCCCGTTCCTGCAACGCCGCGGTATCGTGGTGCGATCGGTGCCGCTCGATGCGATCGCCGGAGAAGTCACGGATGCCACGTGGCTGGTCGTGTTCTCGCACATCC
>NZ_JBKKAD010000163.1:0-9807 GCF_046714715.1 Conyzicola sp.
GTGCGGCGGGCGCTGCGGCCGCGGGAGGCGCCGGTTCGACGGTCGGCGCCGCGGCGGGCGTCTCGGCCGGAACTTCGGCCGGAACCTCGGCGGGTGTTTCGATCGGGGGTGCGGCGGGTGTCTCGACGGGCGGTTCGACCGGGGTCACGACGGGCGGCTCGACCGGCTCTTCGACCGGCGGCTCCGGCTCCGGTTCGGGCTCGGGCGCGACGCCGATCGTGTACCCCACGACGGTGCCCGTGCTGGTCTCGGTATCCACGGTCTGCCGGGCCACCACCGTGTGCGCGCCATCGGCGACACCCGCCTCGGTTTCGCAGAACCAGACTCCCTCGGGGGTGGACTCGGTGAAGCACACCGGCGCGTCGTCGACGAGCACCTCGACGGCGAACCCGTAGGTGGCATCGACGCCCTCGAACCGGATGAGGTCGGTCGGCGCGACGTACGAGCCGTTCACCGGGCTCGTGACCTGGGGAGGGGGAGCGGCGGCGTAGGCGCTGCCCGCGGCGACCGCGAACGGGAGGGAGACGAGCGAGACGGCGAGAGCCGCGGCTGCGACCCGGGCGCCGCGAGGTGTTCGACCCACGAAAGACACTCCAACCCGCCTGGCGCTGCCGCCGGCATCACGACCGATGGCGCGACTACGGGCCACAGACAGTCTGGCCTAGCCGGGGCATCCGCTACTTTTCGTAGCCGAATTCGTGCACCCCCAGTGCGAGGGTCAGCGCCAGGTCGGCAGCCACCAGTGCGCCTGCATCCAGCGCATGTCGAGCTGCATTCCCGTCCAGAGGGGCCAGAAGAAGACGCTCACCAGGGTCGCGAGCAGCAGGAACAGGAAGACGAACCGGATGCCCTGGTCGCGTCGCCACGTATCGTCGGTTCTGCGGCCCAGGATCAGGCCGATTACGAACACCAGCCCCAGGATCAGGTACGGCTCGAAGGCGATTGTGTAGAACTGGAACACCGTGCGCTGCAGGTAGCCGAGCCACGGCAGGTAGCCGGCGGCCATGCCCGTCAGGATGAGGCCGACGCGCCACTCGCGGTACCGGGCGAGACGGTAGACGAGGTAGAGGATCGCGGCGGTCGCGGCCCACCAGATGACCGGGTTGGCGAGTCCGGTGATGGATGCGCCGCACGCGTCGCTCGCGCAGCCGTTCTCGCCGAGCACGGAGGACTGCCAGTACATGCTCGTGGGGCGCACCATGAACAGCCACGACAGCGGGTTGGCCTGATAGGAATGGGGGCGCATCTCACCCACGTGGTAGGCGTAGACGCTGGCCTGGTAGTGCCACCAGCTCTGCACGTCGAGCGGCACCCAGGCGAGCGCGCCGGTCCAGGCGTTGCCGGCCTCCTCGGCCCAGCGCCGGTAGTAACCGTTGTCGGTGGTGAACCAGCTGATCCAGCTCGTCATGTGCGCGACGGCGGCGATCGGAACGGTGAGCAGGAAGCTCACGGGCGCCTGCCGCAGCAGCGTGCCGGACCCCCAGAAGAAGACCCCGGCGCGGCGGCGGGCGAGGGCGTCGACGACGAGCGTGTAGACGGCGAACGCGGCGAGGAAGTAGAAGCCGCTCCACTTGACCGCCGACGCGAGTCCGAAGGCGACCCCCGCGGCCATGAGCCACGGGCGCCACCACAGCGATGGTCCCCAATCGGTTCCCCTGCCGGCATCCGTTCGCAACCGGATCCACCGGTTCAGCCGCCGCTCGGCCCAGGCCCGGTCGAGCAGCACCGCGCCGAAGCCGAGCAGTGCGAAGAACATCAGCGAGTTGTCGAGCAGGGCGACCCGGCTCATCACGATCGCGTTGCCCTCGATGGCGAACAGGCCGCCCGCGATCACCGCGAGGAGGGTCGAGTCGAAGAGCTTCTTCGCGATGACCATGAGCAGCACGACGGCGAGGACGCCGATCACCGCGGTGCTGATGCGCCAGCCGACGCTGTTGTCGGGCCCGAAGGCCGCCATGCCGAGGCCGATGATCCACTTGCCCAGCGGCGGGTGCACGACGAACGACGGGGCGGTCTGGAAGATGTCGGTGACGCCGGCGTTGAAACTCGCGTCGGCCTCGGGCGGCCAGGCCGCCGAGTAGCCGAGGTTCCAGAGCGTCCACGAGTCTTTGACGTAGAAGGTCTCGTCGAACACGAGTGTGGCGGGGGAGCCGAGGTTCCACAGGCGTGTCACCGCGGCGACGAGCACCACGAGGGCCGGGGCGCCCCAGTGGTAGAGCCGCCGGTTGCGGGCGCTCGCCATAACGCGGCCGAACCAGGCGTCGATGCGCGTCGGAACGTGCGGGGCCGGCGGCACGTTCGGCAGCTCGCCCGTCGTGCCGGTCGGCTCGACGAGGGCGTCGAACGCGCGGCTCGTCGCGTCGGCGCGGGTGTCGTCGGGCTGGCTCACCTCGCAATCGTACTTACTGCCCCTCGGTGCCAAATGCAGGAGATTTCACCTCGAGTCACACGTTTCCGGGGCGGGGCGGGCCTCGCCGCCGAGATCTCCTGCATTTGGCACGTGGGAGACTGGGGCGTGATCATTCTCGCGGCGACCCCGATCGGCAATCTCGGTGACGCGTCGAAGCGGCTGATCGAGGCGCTCACGAACGCCGAGATCATCGCGAGCGAAGACACCCGCACCACGATCCACCTGATGCGCGCGCTCGGCATCGAGAACCGCCCGCGGCTCATCGCGCTGCACGAGCACAACGAGACGCAGAAGGCGGCCGAGATCGCCGAGCTGGCCCGCGAGACCGACGTGCTCGTGCTGTCGGACGCCGGCATGCCCGCCATCAGCGACCCCGGCTTCCCGCTCGTGGCGGCCGCCGCTGCCGCCGGCGTGACCGTCACCGCGCTGCCCGGTCCGAGCGCCGTGCTCACCGCGCTCGCCGTCTCCGGCCTGCCCACCGACCGTTTCAGCTTCGAGGGGTTCCTGCCGCGCAAGAGCCGCGTCGCCTACTTCACCGCCCTCGCCCGGGAGGAACGCACGATGGTGTTCTTCGAGAGCCCCAACCGGCTGGGCGACGCGCTCGCCGACATCGCGACGGCCCTCGGCGACGACCGCCGGGTCGTGGTGTGCCGGGAGCTGACGAAGCTGCACGAAGAGGTCAAGCGCGGAACGGCGCGCGAGGTCGCCGACTATTTCGCCGACGGGGCACGCGGGGAGATCTGCATCGTCGTCGAGGGTGCTGCCCCCGCGACATCCGATCTGCCCACCGGAATCGCACAGGTGCTCAAGCTCGTCACCGAAGGATTCCGTCTCAAGGAGGCGGCCGCTGAGGTCGCCGAGCAGACCGGCCTCAGCAAGCGCGACCTGTACGAGGGCGCGCTCGCGGCGCGGTAGTTCGGTTAGGCGCCGGCCATAGTGCACGTGTGGTGGGTGCGGATGCGCCCGCACCCGCCACAACTGCACTTCGGCGCGGGCGGCGGTTTCGATACGGTCGCGGAGCGACCTACTCGACCGGCGGCGACGGGCGGAGAGTAACAATCGCGCTCGACCTTTAGGATGAACTCATGGCCGCCGGTGATTCCTTTTACATTGCGACGCCCATCTTCTATGTCAACGACGTGCCGCACATCGGCCACGCGTACACCGAAGTTGCGGCCGACGTACTCGCTCGTTGGCACCGTCAGAGCGGTGACGACACCTGGCTGCTGACCGGCACCGACGAGCACGGCCAGAAGATCCTGCGCACCGCGGTCGCGAACGACACGACCCCGCAGCAGTGGGCCGACAAGCTCGTCGAGGAAGCCTGGCTTCCCCTGCTCAACACGATCAACATCCAGAACGACGACTTCATCCGCACGACAGACAAGCGCCACGAAGATGCGGTGACGATCTTCCTGCAGAAGCTCTACGACGACGGCTTCATCTACTCGGGCGAGTACGAGGGCTACTACTGCGTCGGCTGCGAGGAGTACAAGCAGCTCGACGACCTCATGGAGACCGAGACCGGCGACTACGCCGGCCAGCTGGTCTGCAAGATCCACTCGCGCCCGATCGAGGTGCTCAAGGAGAAGAACTACTTCTTCCGCATGAGCGACTTCCAGCAGCGTCTGCTCGATCTCTACGAGGAGCGCCCCGACTTCATCCAGCCGGAGAGCGTGCGCAACGAGATCCTGCAGTTCGTGAAGCAGGGCCTCAGCGACCTGTCGATCTCGCGCTCGAGCTTCGACTGGGGCATCAAGATCCCGTGGGACGACTCGCACGTGCTCTACGTCTGGTTCGACGCGCTGCTCAACTACATCACCGCCATCGGCTACGGCGTCGACGACGACGAATTCCAGCGTCGCTGGCCCGCCACCCAGCTGGTCGGCAAGGACATCGCGCGCTTCCACGCCGTGATCTGGCCCGCCATGCTCATGGCCGCGGGACTGCAGCCGCCCAAGCAGGTCTTCGGCCACGGCTGGCTGCTTGTCGGCGGCGAGAAGATGTCGAAGTCGAAGCTCACCGGCATCGCGCCGAGCCAGATCACCGACACGTTCGGTGTCGACGCGTTCCGCTACTACTTCATGAGCGCAATCAACTTCGGCCAGGACGGCTCGTTCAGCTGGGAAGACCTCTCGGCGCGCTACCAGAGCGAGCTCGCCAACGGCTTCGGCAATCTGGCCTCCCGCGTCATCGCCATGGTCAACCGCTACTACGACGGCGTCGTGCCGGCGCCGGGCGAGTACTCGGCCGACGATCTGAAGGTGCAGTCGGTCGTGAAGGCCGCGGCAGAGAACGCGGATGCCGCGATCCAGACGCTCGCCATCCATGACGCCATCGCGGCTATCTGGACGATCGTCGACGAGCTCAACGGCTACATCACGATCCAGGAACCCTGGGTGCTGGCGAAGAAGGACGAGACGCGCGAGCGCCTCAGTACCGTGCTCTACACCGCGACCGAGGGCCTGCGTTCGCTCGCCGTGCTGCTGTCGCCGGTGATTCCCGAAGCCACCGCCAAGCTCTGGAACGCCCTCGGCGCCCCCGCCGGTCTCGGCGACCTCACCGACCAGGTGATCGTCGACGCCGGACACTGGGGACAGCTGCCCGCGGGCAGTCGTCTCGGCACGCTCGAACCCCTCTTCCCTCGCATCGAACCGAGCGAGGTCGCCGGATAGTGACAGGAGCGCGTGATGAGTGACCAGACCTACGCATCGGTGCCGGAGGCACTCGTCGTCGGCATCTACGACAACCACACGCACCTCGACCCTTCCGGCGTTCCCGGAACCGAAACGCTCGACTACCACGCGCACCTCGACAAGGGGTCGAGCGTCGGTGTGCGTGGCGTCGTGCAGGTCGGCACCGACGTCGAGTCCTCGCTGTGGTCGGCCGAATTGGCGGCCATCGAGCCGCGCGTGCTCGCCGCCGTCGCCCTGCACCCCAACGAGGCCCCGCGCCTCGCGAACGCGGGCACCCTCGACGACGCCCTCACCGCCATCGACGAGCTGGCCTCCCGCCCGCGCGTGCGTGCGGTCGGCGAGACCGGTCTCGACTACTTCCGCACCGGCGAAGAGGGCCGTGACGCCCAGCACCGCTCGTTCGAGGCGCACATCGAGATCGCCAAGAAGCACGGCCTCGCGCTGCAGATCCACGACCGCGACGCCCACGACGACGTGGTCGAGACCCTGCTGCGTGTCGGCGCTCCCGAGAAGACCGTCTTCCACTGCTTCAGCGGCGACGCCGACCTCGCCCGCATCGCCGTAAAGAACGGCTGGTACCTGTCGTTCTCGGGCACCGTCACGTTCAAGAACGCGCACGACCTGCGCGAGGCCCTCGAGATCGCGCCGCGCCACCTGCTGCTGGTCGAGACGGACGCCCCGTACCTCACGCCCGACCCGTTCCGCGGCCGCCTCAACTCGCCGTACATGCTGCCGCACACGTTGCGCGGTATGGCCAAGCACCTCGGTACCGACGTGTCGATGCTCGCCGCCCTGATCACCTCGAACACCGAGGAGGTGTACGGCCGGTGGGACGCCGAGCCGGTCACCGCACCCCGCGACGCCTACACCGACGCCACCTTCGAGATGCCGCCGATGACCGGCGCCATCCGCCTTCCCTACCTCGACGACCCCGACCCAGAGAGCACGACCTAGTGGCGACACTCCTCGGCCCCGCCGAAATCCGCGACCTTGCCGCGCTGCTCGACATCCAACCGACCAAGAAGCTCGGCCAGAACTTCGTCATCGACGCCAACACGGTTCGCCGCATCGTGCGCGTCGCCGGTGTGGTGAAGGGCGAGACCGCGGTCGAGATCGGCCCCGGCCTCGGGTCGCTCACCCTCGGCCTGCTCGAGACGGGCGCCGACGTGGTCGCCGTGGAGATCGACAAGCGCCTCGCCGCCCAGTTGCCGGTCACGGTGGCAGAGCTGCAGCCGGATGCGACGCTGACGGTCATCACGGACGACGCGATGAAGGTCACCGAGCTGCCGCACGCGCCGAGCGTGCTCGTGGCCAACCTGCCCTACAACGTGTCGGTGCCCGTGCTACTGCATTTCCTCGAGCACTTCCCGACGCTGACGCGCGGGCTGGTGATGGTGCAGGCCGAGGTGGGCGAGCGCCTCGCCGCCCCTCCCGGCTCGAAGGTCTACGGCGCCCCCAGCGCGAAGGCTGCGTGGTACGGGCAGTGGAAGACGCACGGCAAGGTCAGCCGTCAGGTGTTCTGGCCGGTGCCGAACGTCGACTCGATCCTCGTCGGGTTCGAACGCGCCGACCTGCCCGGCACCGAGCAGGAACGCGTCGCGACGTTCGCGATCATCGACGCCGCCTTCCAGCAGCGTCGCAAGATGCTGCGGCAGTCGCTGTCGGTCGTGCTCGGCGACTCGTCCGTGGCATCCGCCCGTCTGGAAGCGGCGGGACTCGCCCCGACGAGCCGCGGCGAAGAGCTCACCGTTCTCGACTTCCTGGCCATCGCGCGCACCGAAGCACCGTCGCCTAGCACTGTCTAGAGCGCTCTCCGCCTCGGCTAGGTTGGAGTCATGACCTCGTCGGCCACCCCAACCGCGGTGCACGTTCGCGCGCCGGGAAAGATCAACGTCTTTCTGCGGGTGGGCGCGCTGCTCGACGACGGCTATCACGATGTCGCGATCGCCTACCAGGCCGTGTCGCTCTACGAGGATGTTCGCGCCACCCACGCCGACGACTTCTCGGTGCGGGTCACCGGAACGGTCGAGCTGTCGCGCGTTCCCACCGACGCCTCGAACATCGCGATCAAGGCCGCGCAGCTGCTCGCCCGCAGCACCGGCTACCGCGGCGGCGTCAGCCTGCACATCGACAAGCACGTGCCCGTCACGGGTGGCATGGGCGGCGGGTCCGCGGATGCCGCGGCCACCCTCCTCGCCTGCGACACCCTGTGGGGCACCCAGGTGCCGCGCGACCAGATGCTCGCTCTCGCGGGCCAGCTCGGTGCCGACGTGCCGTTCGCGCTCACCGGCGGAACCGCGATCGGCACGGGCCGCGGCGACCAGTTGAGCCCGGCTCTCGCCAAAGGCCAGTTTCAGTGGGTGCTCGCCCTCGCCGACTTCGGGCTCAGCACCCCGGCGGTCTACAACGAGCTCGACAAGCATCGCGACCGTCACGCACAGGACATCTTCCCGGCGTCGATCACCCCGTCGGTCGACACCAACGTTCTGCAGGCGCTGCGCGCGGGCGACCCGCACATGCTCGCCGAGACGCTGTACAACGACCTGCAGGCGCCCGCGCTGCAGCTGCAGCCCTCGCTCGCCGGCGTGCTCGAACTGGGCGAACGCAACGGGGCCCTGGCCGGCATCGTCTCCGGGTCGGGGCCGACCGTCGCGTTTCTCGCCGCCGACCTCGACACCGCGCTCGAGCTGCAGATCGCGCTGAGCGCCGCACGCCTCACCGTGGTGCGGGCCACCGGCCCCGTTCACGGCGCACGCATCATGAGTGCGTAGACTGCGCGAGAACCGCGTCGGCCGGTAGGAGAGAGCACATGACAGCGAGCCGCCAGAACCTGTGGGCCGCCCTCGTCGGCCTGATCTCCGCCGCCGCGACCCTCGCCCTCGCCGAGGTCGCCGCACTCTTCCTCGCACCGGCCGCGAGCCCGCTGCTCGCCGTCGGCTCGCTCGTGATCGACCTCGTGCCCGGCTGGCTCAAGACGCTCGTGATCGGGCTCTTCGGTACCGACGACAAGATCGTGCTGCTCGTCACGGTAGGCATCCTGGTCGCGCTGCTCGCCGCGGGGGTCGGCATCCTCGAGTACCGTCGGCCGCCGTCCGGCATCGTCGGCCTCGTGCTGGTCGGCGGCATCGCCACCGTCGCCGTGGTCACCCGGGCCGACGCCAGCGCCATGTGGGCCGTGCCCACCGTGCTCGGCATGGTGCTCGGCGTGGTCGTGCTGCGGGTCGGCGTCGACCGGCTGCACCGCTGGGCGGCAGCCGAATCGTCGGGCGAGGTGCGCGAGTTCTCCGACGCGGCGGTGTCGCGTCGTGGGTTCTTCGTGATGGTCGGGGCGACCGCCGCGGCCTCGGTCGTGGCCGGGGTCGCCGCGCGCGCCATGAACGCCGGAACCACCGCCGTGACCGCCGTGCGCTCGGCGCTGAAACTGCCGGCCCCCGCGATCGCGGCGCCGCCGATCCCTGCCGGCGCCGAGCTCGACATCGACGGCATCGCTCCGCTCGTGACATCCAACACAGACTTCTATCGCATCGACACGGCGCTGCAGGTTCCGTCGATTAACGCCGACGACTGGCGGCTGCGCATCACGGGCATGGTCGAGAACGAGATCGAGATCGGCTTCGACGAGCTGCTCGCCCTGCCGCTCGTCGAGGCCTACGTCACGCTCATGTGCGTGTCGAACGAGGTCGGCGGAGACCTCACCGGCAACGCGAGATGGCTGGGCTATCCGATCCGCGAGCTGCTGGCGCGGGCCGTGCCGACGAAGGGCGCCGACGTCGTGCTGTCGACCAGCCAGGACGGCTTCACCGCCACCACGCCGCTCGAGGTGCTGCAGGACCCCGAACGCAACAGCCTGCTCGCGGTCGGCATGAACGGCGAAGCGCTGCCGCTCGAACACGGCTACCCGGTGCGCATGGTCGTGCCCGGACTCTACGGGTACGTCTCGGCCACCAAGTGGGTCGTCGAGCTGAAGGTGTCGACGTTCGCGGAAGAGAGCGCCTACTGGACCGACCGCGGCTGGTCGGCGAAGGGTCCGGTGAAGACGTCGTCGCGCATCGACGTTCCCGCGTTCGGCGTCTCGCTGCAGCCGGGCACCGTGGCGATCGCCGGCATCGCCTGGGCGCAGCACGTGGGCATCGAGCGCGTCGAGGTGCGCATCGACACCGAGCCCTGGCGGGAGGCCACGCTGGCCGAAGCCATCTCGGCCGACACCTGGCGGCAGTGGTTCATCGAGTGGACGGCCACGAGCGGCGACCACACGATCGAAGTGCGGGCGACGGATGTCACGGGCTTCACCCAGACCGAAAAGCGGGTCGACGTGGTGCCCGACGGCGCCGAGGGCTGGCACACGCTCCAGGTGCGGGTGTCCTGAGCCAGCTGCAGTTCCTAGCCGCGCTCGTAGCGCAGGATGTTCACCGAGGGCAGGTTCCACTGCTGGGCAACGTGCCAGCCCGCCGTGCGCAGGGTGTCGGTCGTCGCGGGCCGAGCGTCGCGGGAGACGCTCGTGATCAGGTAGACGACGTCGGCGCCCGCGAGGCGCGGCAGGCCGTCGAGCAGCGGGATGCGCGTCTCCCAGAGCTCGCCGGTTTCGGCCGCCGGGGTGCCCAGGGTCACGTCGACCGTTCCCGCGAAGGCCTCAGGGTAGGAGTAGGCCATCACCCGCGCGCTGGCGATCGGGTGGCGCTGCACGCTGCCGTAGACGATGGC
>NZ_JBKKAD010000164.1:0-4872 GCF_046714715.1 Conyzicola sp.
AGACCAGCGTGGGGATCGCGATGATCGAGAAGCGCAGCGCCACCAGGAACAGCGGGGGAAAGTGCTCGAGCGCGAGGGCCGTCGCCGGAAAGTTGACGCCCCAGCAGACGGCGACGAACAGGGCGAGCAGGCGGTGGCGCAACAACATGACCCCCATGCTCTCCCAGAAAACGATGAAGGACTAGCTCAGAAAGTTGCATCGACTTTGTAGACTGCCTTCATGGATGTCTCGCAACTCGCGCTGTTGCGCGAACTGGCAGACCGTGGAAGCGTCACCGCGGTGGCCACGGCGCTCGGCCGCTCGCCCAGCGCGGTCTCGCAGCAGCTCAAGACGCTGCAGCGCCAGGTGGGAGTCGAGCTGGTCGAACGCGTGGGCCGCGGCGTGCGGCTCACCGACGCGGGGCGGGCGCTCGCCGAGAGCTCGGTGCGCATCGCCACGGCTATCGCGGAGGCGGAGTCGACCTGGGCCGCCTACCGCGGCGACGCGACCGGCATCGTGCGCGTCGCCACCTTCTTCTCCGCCTCGGAACTCTTCTTGCCGGGACTGCTCACGCGCATAAAAGCCCACCCGGGCATCCGTCTGCTCATCGACGACCACGACGTCTCGCAAGACGACTTCGCCGCGCTCGCCGCCGACTACGACATAGTGATCGCCCACCGCTCCGACGACGTGCTGCCGCCGCAGCCGACCGCGCTGCGGGTCGTGCCGCTGGTGCGCGAACCGCTCGACGTCGCCGTTGCGCTCGACCACGCTCTCGCCGCGCGCACGAGCGTGACCGTCGACGACGTGATCGGCGACGACTGGATCGGCGTGCCCGTGGACTACCCCCTCGACCGGGTGCTCGCCGCGATGGCCGTGCGCGCGGGAGTTCCGGCGAAGGTCATCCATCGCACGACGCACCTGCCCCTCATCGAGAACCTCGTCGCGACGGGACACGGCATCGCGCTCGTGCCTCGGCACACCTCGCGCGAGCGGTCGACGGGCCGGTTCCGGCTCCTTCCCCTGACCGACGTGCGAGCGGGGCGACGCATCGAAGCGCTCATGCGTCCCGACCGGGCCGAGCGGCTCGCGGTGCGTATCGTGCTCGACGCCTACGTCGACGAGGCGGCGCAGCACGGCGACGATCAGCGGTAACAAACCGGTAACGTCCACCGGCTAGGGTGATCACATGAAGAGGATCGCCGTTGTTCCTGGATCGTTCGACCCCGTAACGCTGGGGCACCTCGACGTGGTGGGACGGGCAGCGGGACTCTTCGACGAACTCCACGTGCTCGTCGTGCACAACCCGGGCAAGACGGCGCTGCTGCCCATCGCGCAGCGCGTATCGCTCATCGAGCAGTCCATCGCGGAGGCGCAGCTGCCCGGCACCATCGTGGTCACTAGCTGGAGTGTCGGCCTGCTCGTCGACTATTGCACCGACGTGGGTGCCAGCGTGCTGGTCAAGGGCATCAGGTCGCAGGTGGATGTCGCGTACGAAACCCCCATGGCGATCGTGAACCGCGACCTGGCGGGCGTCGAGACGATTTTTATGCTGCCGAATCCGGCCCACGCCCACGTTTCCAGCTCCCTCGTGCGGCAGGTGGCGGCCCTCGGCGGCGACGTGAGCCCCTATGTGCCGTCCGCCGTCTACCGCTACCTGCAGAAGTAGGCCCCTCGCCGGTTAACCGTGAGGATACGGCGAATTAACGCAACGCGCGACTGACGTGCACCCGCGGTCGCCGCGGGCGCGGGAGAATGAACCGATTCGAGCGGGTAGACCGTGTAACGAGCGAGGAGCACACCGTGGCATCCAAGTCAGACAAGAAGTCGCCGTCGGCAGACGAGAAGAAGGCCGACAAGAAGGCGGCCAAGAAGGCCGAGAAGAAAGCAGACCTCAAGGCGGAGGCGAAGTTTCTGAAGAAGGCTCTCGAGGCCGACACCCTCAAAGCCGAGAAGGCCGCCGCAAAGGCGAAGAAAGAGCTGAAGAAAGAGCGCGAACTCGCCAAGGAACAGCTCAAGAAGGCGAAGGCGATAGCCGAGAAGATCGCCAAGAAAGACGTGGAGCGCGCCGAGAAGCCGGCCAAGAAGCCGGCTGCGGCGAAGAAGCCGGCGGCAGCCAAGAAGCCGGCTGCAGCCAAGAAGCCGAGCACGGCGAAGACGTCGAGCACGGCGAAGACCCCGGCGATCACACCCCGCACCCCCGCGGCGCGCGTTTCGACCCGCGCGGCCCGAACCGGTTCGAGCGCGGTGCGCTCGAGCACCGAGCCGTCCGAGTCCTGGACGATGGTCGCGCTGCGTTCCCACGCGGGCTCGACCGGTGTCACCGGGTACTCGCGGCTGAACAAGGCCGACCTGCTGGCCAAACTGCGCGGAACCGACTCGCTCGACTAGACGCCGTGGCTGGCGTGGGCTAGCGACGCAGCCGACTCGGGTGCGTCGCTAGCTATAGCTATACAGCTAGCTCAGGCCGGCGACCGCTCGGGCCGTGGCAACGAACGTGTCGCGCATCTCGTCGGGCCCGTCGAGGTAACCGCCCACGTGGGCGGCGTCGCGCAGCAGCACGAGAGCGCTCGCGCCGGTCTCGGGATTCGGGCGCCCGGCGGCCTCGAGGGCCATAGCGAGAGTCGACCTGAACCAGTCGCGGTGCGCGCGGATAGCCACGCGTACCGGGCTGGAAGCATCGGGATACTCGGCCGACGCGTTGATGAACGGGCAGCCGCGCGTGCGGGTGAATGTGACGTCGTCCGCGATGGCCTGGATCAGCAGCTCGAGCAGCTCGTCGGGACCCGACTCCAGGGCGAACGCCTCGGAGACCATCAGCCGGATGCTGCTGTCTTCGCGGGCGAGGTAGGCCTCGACGAGGTCCTCTTTGCTCGGGAAGTGGCGGTAGAACGTGCCGCGCGTAACCGCCGCGGTGAGTACGACGCGGTCGACGCCGACCGAGTGGATTCCCTCGCGGTAGAACAGCTCGGATGCCGTGGAGAGAAGCCGCTCGCGCGCTTGCGACGGGCGCTTTTCGACGAGGAGGGTACTGGACATACGGTTACCGTACCCGCAGGGCAGTTCTCCCCCGGCTAGCGTCGCACCGTGTCGTGGCCGGCAGCGCTTTCCGTGTGAATCACAGAAGGTGACAGTATGAAGTAATGACTGGTTTGCAGGTCGGCTATGCCGCGATGCTCGAGCAATTTCACCCGACAGAGGCAGTCGCCCTGTCGGCCTACGCCGAGCAGCACGGGTTCTCGGGCGTGATGGCCGCCGACCACTTCCAGCCGTGGGTGCCGCAGCAGGGCGAGAGCTCGTTCGTCTGGAACGTGCTCGCCGCGATCGGCGAACGCACGACGGGCGACATGGGGCCGGGCGTCACTGCGCCCACCTTCCGCTGGCACCCCGCGATGGTCGCGCAGGCCTCGGCCACGCTCGCGGCGATGTACCCCGGCCGGCACTGGCTGGGCCTCGGTTCCGGCGAGGCGCTGAACGAGCACATCGTCGGGCAGTACTGGCCGGAGGCTCCGGAGCGCATCAACCGCATGTTCGAGGCGATCGACGTGATCAAGAAGCTCTTCGCGGCATCCCTCGCCGGCAAAGACACCAAACACTCCGGCCAGTTCTTCAAACTCGAGAGCACCCGGCTCTGGACGATGCCGGCGGTCGCACCCGAGATCCTGGTGGCGACGGCCGGCCCGGTCACCGCGAAACGCGCCGGCAAGTCGGTCGACGGCCTCATCACCGTGGGCGCTCCGATCGAGAAGATCGCGGGGCTCTTCGCCAAATTCGACGAGGGCGCCCGCGAGGCCGGCAAAGACCCGGCCCGGATGCCCCGGGTGCTGCAACTGCACCTCAGTTGGGCGCCCACCGACGAGGAAGCCATGCGCAACGCGCTCGTCGAATGGCCGAACGGCGGCATGAAGTTTCCGAAGAGCGACATCCGCTCGCCGTTCGAACTCGAGCAGATGGCCAAACTCGTTCGTCCGGAGGACTTCGCCGGCCGCCTGGTAGTCGACTCCGACCCCGACGTGCACCGCGCGAACATCCAGCGTTTCGTCGACCTCGGGTTCGACCGCATCTACCTGCACAACGTGGGCCGCAACCAACGCGAGTGGATCGACGTGTTCGGCCGCGACGTCCTGCCGAAACTGTCGAGGTAGCGCGTGCTCTCCGTCTACGCGGCAGCGGGGATCCCCGAGATCTCCCCGGGCGCCGACCTCGCGGCAATCATCGGCGACGCCCTCGACGGGCTGCTCTCCGACGGCGACATCCTCGCCGTCACCAGCAAGATCGTCTCGAAGGCCGAGGGACGCATCGTGCACTCCACCGACCGGGAACAGGCCATCACCGACGAGACCGTGCGCCTCGTGGCGAGCCGCACCCACAAGAACGGGGTCACCCGCATCGTCGAGAACCGGCTGGGCATGGTCGCGGCGGCCGCGGGAGTCGACGCGAGCAACACCGCGCCGGGAACCGTGCTCCTGCTCCCCACCGACCCCGACGCGTCGGCCCGCACGCTGCGTCTCGCCCTCGAGAGCCGGTTCGGCATCCGTCTCGGCGTCATCGTCACCGACACGCTCGGCCGGGCCTGGCGCGAAGGCCAGACCGACGTGGCGATCGGCGCCAGCGGCGTGCGTCTCATCGACGACCTGCGCGGCAGCCTCGACAGCCACGGGCGCACCCTCGACGTCACGACCCCGGCGGTCGGCGACGAGATCGCGGCGGCGGCCGACCTCGTGAAGGGCAAAGCCGGGGGATTGCCGGTGGCGGTCGTGCGCGGACTCGGACGACTGCTCGATCCGGATGCGCCCGGAGCCCGCGTGCTCATCCGCCCCGCGGTGAACGACATGTTCCGGCAGGGTTCCGACGAGGCGTGGCGCGACGGCTACGAGGCCGGCCGCGCCGCG
>NZ_JBKKAD010000165.1:0-6159 GCF_046714715.1 Conyzicola sp.
CGGATTCGTTCAAAGATAGAGGTCTAAGTACGTCGATTCGCTGTTACGCAGGGAACGCAAGGAGGCGATCCATGACCACCATTCTGATTATTTGTGGTGCCGGCGCTTCGAGTACCTTCCTTGCCGGACGCATGCGTACCATCGCGACGGCCCGCGGCGAATCCGTCACCATCCAGGCGGCGAGCGATGACGACATCGAATCGCGACTCCCGTCTGTCGACGTGCTCCTGGTCGGATCGCACCTCTCTTCGACCTTCGACCAGCTGCGCGACCGCGCCGCCGGATTCGGCGTACCGGCCGGTCTGCTCGCGAGCACGACCTTTGGCCCGGGCGGCGCAGAGGCTGCCTACGAACTTTTCTCCACACTCACCACAACCCAGAAGGACTAACCCCATGGCTGACCGCACTGTCTCGATCGCTTCCGCTCACGGCCTGCACGCACGGCCCGCGTCGCTCTTCGTGCAAGCCGTTACCGCGACCGGGCTCACGGTAGAGCTCACCAAGGGCGACAAGAAGATCAACGCCGCCAGCATCCTCGGCGTCATCTCGCTGGGCATCGAGCACGGCGACGAGGTGACCCTGCACGCCGAGGGTGACAACGCCGAGGCGGCGCTCGACGATCTCGCCGCGTTCCTCGGAACGGACCACGACGCATGAGTACCCTCAGCGGCGTAGGAATCGGGCGCGGCCTCGCGGTCGGCCCCGTTCTGCGCATGCCCGAGCCTCTTCCCGAGCCGACGGATGACGCGAGCACGGTGGGTGGCGACGCCGAGAAGGTGCGCGCCGCTGGTGCTCTCGCCGCGACCGCGGCCGACATCCGACTCCGCGGCGCCCGTGCGGGCGGTGCGGCCAAGGACGTGCTCGACGCGCAGGCGTTTATGGCCGAAGACCCGACCCTGAAAGACGACGTCGACGCCCGGATCGGCACCGGCAAGACGGCCGAACGCGCCGTGTTCGAGGCGTTCGCCGCATTCCGCGACCTGCTCACGAGCATGGGCGGATACATGGGGGAGCGCGCAACCGACCTCAACGACGTCTCGCAGCGCGTCGTCGCCCACCTGCAGGGTGTATCCGCGCCCGGCGTGCCCGACCCCGACTATCCGTTCGTCCTCGTCGCCCGCGACCTGGCCCCGGCCGACACCGCCCTTCTCGACCTCGACAAGGTGCTGGCGCTCATCACGAGCGACGGTGGGCCGACCTCGCACACGGCGATCCTCGCTCGCGAGAAGTCCATCGTCGCCGTCGTGGGCGCATCCGGGGCTCTCGACCTCGACGACGACCAGATCGTCGTCGTCGACGCCTCGACCGGAATCGTCAACATCACCCCCAGCGACGACGAGCGGGCCGCCGCGACCAGCACGATCGCCGCCCGCGCCGCCGCGGCCGACGCGCCCGTCGGCCCCGGTGCTCTCGCCGACGGAACCCCGATTCCCCTGCTCGCCAACCTCGGCTCCACCGACGGCGCACTGCCCGCGGTCGAGAAGGGTGCCGAGGGCGTCGGCCTGTTCCGCACCGAGTTCCTGTTCCTCGACTCCGACAAGGCCCCAACCGTGGCCGAGCAGCAGGAGAAGTACACGCAGCTGCTCACCGCGTTCGCCGGCAAGAAGGTTGTCGTGCGTGCACTCGACGCCGGGGCCGACAAGCCGCTGAGCTTCCTCAACGACGAGCCGGAGGAGAACCCGGCCCTCGGACTGCGCGGTATCCGCGCGCTTCGCGCCAACGAGCCGATCCTGCGCGATCAGCTCACCGCCCTGGCCAACGCCGACGCGGTGACCGACGCCGACCTGTGGGTCATGGCGCCGATGGTGTCGACCGTCGAAGAGACGCGCTACTTCACCAAGCTGGCGAAGGAGCTCGGAATCAAGACCGCCGGCGTCATGATCGAGGTTCCGGCCGCCGCTCTGCTCGCCGACCGCATCCTGCCGGAGACCGACTTCGCCAGCATCGGCACCAACGACCTCACGCAGTACACGCTCGCCGCCGATCGACTGCTCGGCTCCGTCGCCTCCTTCCAGGACCCGTGGCATCCCGCCGTGCTGCGCCTGGTCGGCGAGGTCGGACGCGCGGGTGTGACGGCCGGCAAACCCGTCGGCATCTGCGGCGAGGCGGCGGCCGACCCGCTGCTGGCTGTCGTGCTCGTCGGGCTCGGGGCGACATCGCTCTCGATGTCCGCGGCGGCCCTCGCCGACGTGCGCACCGAACTCGCGCGATTCACCCTCGCGCAGACACAAGAATTCGCCGAGATTGCCCTCTCGGCCAATAGCGCTGTGGAGGCCCGCGTCGCGGTGACCGCCGCAGCAAACTCCCTCACCACAACCACAGAAACGGAATAACGCCCATGACAACGACGTCTCCTAAGACGACAGGGGGTGCCCGGGTCCGCGTCCAGCGGTTCGGCACCTTCCTCAGCGGCATGATCATGCCCAATATCGCCGCCTTCATCGCCTGGGGGCTTATTACGGCGTTCTTCATCCCGACCGGATGGACGCCTAACGAGTCGCTCGCCACACTCGTCGACCCGATGATCAAGTACCTGCTGCCCCTCCTCATCGCCAACCAGGGCGGCCGCATGATCTATGGAGTCCGCGGTGGAGTGGTCGGCACGATCGCCACCATGGGTGTCATCGTCGGCGCCGAGATCCCGATGTTCCTCGGAGCGATGATCGTCGGTCCGCTCGCGGCATGGATCATGAAGCAGGTCGACAAGCTCTGGGCCGGCAAGATCCGCGCCGGCTTCGAGATGCTGGTCGACAACTTCTCCGCCGGCATCCTCGGCGTCATCCTCGCGCTCGGAGCCTTCTTCGGCGTCGCGCCGCTCGTGTCCGCCATCAGCGGCGCGCTCTCCGCGGGTGTCGACTGGCTCGTCGCGGCCGGACTGCTCCCGCTTGCGAGCATCTTCATCGAGCCCGGCAAGGTCCTCTTCCTCAACAACGCCATCAACCAGGGCATCCTGACCCCGCTGGGCATCCAGCAGGCGACGGACAGCGGAAAGTCGATCCTGTTCCTGCTCGAGGCAAACCCGGGCCCGGGCCTCGGCCTCCTGCTCGCCTACACCTTCTTCGGTGTCGGCGTGGCGCGCGCAAGCGCACCCGGCGCGATCATCATCCAGTTCTTCGGTGGTATCCACGAGATCTACTTCCCCTACGTGCTGATGAAGCCGATCCTCGTTCTCTCCACCATCGCCGGCGGCGCGACCGGAATCGCGATCAACGTCGCCTTCAACTCGGGCCTCCGCGCGCCCGCGTCGCCGGGAAGCATCTTCGCGATCTACCTGCAGACGGCGTCTGACAGCTACCTCGGCGTCACGCTCTCCGTGATCGGCGCGGCGGCGGTCTCCTTCGCCATCGCGGCAGTCATCCTCCGCGCGAGCCGCAAGCGCGACCTCGAGGCTCTCGAGTCGGGCGACGACCAGCTGGCCTCTGCGGTCGCGGCGAACGCCGCGAACAAGGGCGGCGACAGCAAGGTCGGCGCGCTCCTGAACCAGTCCGGTGGAACCGCCGCTGCGACATCCACCGTCGAGGGGACGACCGCCACGCGTGCTCCGATCCAGTCGATCGTCTTCGCCTGCGACGCCGGCATGGGCTCGAGCGCCATGGGCGCGACGGTCATGCGTAACAAGCTCAAGAAGGCCGGCATCGAGGGCGTCACGGTTGTGAACGAGTCCATCGCCAACCTCAGTGGCAACGCCGACCTCGTGATCACCCAGCGCGAGCTCACCCCTCGCGCCACCGAAAAGTCGCCGAACTCACTCCACTACTCTGTCGACAACTTCATGGGCAGCCCCAAGTACGACGAGGTCGTTGCCCTGCTCGAGGCCCAGAAGGCCGCGAAGTAACACCCGCACCACACCTGCACCACACGAATAGCCAGGAAGAATAGAGGAAACGCATGAGCAACGTGCTTGAACTTGCACAGATCAATCTGCACGGGTCGGCCACGACACCGGCGGAAGCGATCGACGAGGTCGGACGATTGCTGGTCGCCTCGGGTGGGGTAACACCCGAGTACATCGCCTTCATGCACGAGCGTGAGGCGACTGTGTCGACCTACATGGGTAACTTCCTGGCTATTCCGCACGGCACGAACGAGGGCAAGGACACGATCCTCGCGTCCGCGCTCTCGTTCGTGCGCTACGACAACCCCATCGACTGGGACGGCAACGAGGTTCGCTTCGTCGTCGGAATCGCCGGCAAAGACGGCGGTCACATGGAGGTTCTCTCGTCGATCGCCATCGTGTTCAGCGAAGACGACGAGGTCGCCAAGCTGCTCGCCGCCCAGACCCCGCAAGAGGTCATGGACCTCCTCGGGGACGTGAACGCGTGAAGGCCGTACATTTCGGCGCCGGCAACATCGGGCGCGGCTTCGTCGGGCTCATCCTGCACAAGGCCGGCTACGAGGTCGTCTTCGCCGACGTCAACGCCGACCTCATCGACGCACTCGCGACGACGCCGAGCTACGTCGTCACCGAGGTCGGTGACGGCGCGAGCGTCTGGACGGTCGACAACTACCGCGCGCTGAACAGTGCCACGCACGAGGCCGACGTGATCGCCGAGATCGCCTCGGCCGACATCGTGACCACCGCGGTGGGCCCGAACGTGCTGCGGTTCGTCGCCCCCCTGATCGCGAAGGCGATCGTCGACCGCTCCGCCGATCTCGCCCCGCTCACCGTCATGGCGTGCGAGAACGCGATCAACGCCACCGACCTGCTCAAGGTCGAGGTCGTCAAGAGCCTGCCCGACGCCGCCCTCGCCGACGGCGCGATCTTCGCCAATACGGCCGTCGACCGCATCGTCCCCGGGCAGGACCCCGACGCTGGGCTCAACGTCACCGTCGAGTCGTTCTTCGAGTGGGCCATCGAGTCGACGCCGTTCGGTGCGACCACGCCGGTCATCCCCGACGCGCACTTCGTCGACGACCTCGCCCCCTACATCGAGCGCAAGCTCTTCACCGTCAACACCGGACACGCGACCGCGGCGTACCACGGCTTCGCGGCCGGCGTGTCGTCGATGTCGGAAGCCTTCTCGACTCCCGAGATCGCCGCTGAAGTCCGCGCCGTTCTCGCCGAGACCAAGGCCCTGCTCGTCGCGAAGCACGGCTTCGACCCCGAGGTGCAGCAGGCCTACATCGACAAGAACATGGTTCGCTTCGCCAACCCCGAGCTCAGCGACACGGTCGACCGCGTCGGACGCCAGCCCCTGCGCAAGCTCGGTCGCAACGAGCGGTTCGTTGGCCCCGCCGCCGAACTCGCCGAACGCGGTCTGGCGAGCGACGCTCTCGTGCGCACGATGGGCGTCGCGCTCGAGTTCGACGTCGCCGAAGACCCGCAGAGTGTCGAGCTGCAGCAGCTGCTCACCGACTCGGCCCCTGAGGAGTTCGTGACGAGCGTCACCGGACTCGACGCGGCCCACCCGCTCTACCCCGCTGTTCTCGAGGTCGTGCGCGCACACCAGAAGTAGGCTGGCCCCATGAGTTCTCCCGAGTCCGCGATCGCCGTCGCTCAATTCGCGCCGGTCGCGGACCCGGGGGAGAACCTCGTGGTCATCCGCACCCTCGCCGAGCGTGCGGTCGCCCGCGGCGCCAGCCTCGTGGTCTACCCCGAGTACTCGTCGTACTTCGAGCCCAATCTCGGACCGGGATACGTGGATGCCGCGCAGCCCCTAGACGGAGACTTCGTCGCCGGGCTCGCCGCCATCGCCGTCGAGTTGGAGACCCACATCGTGGCCGGTCTCGTCGAGACCAACGACGCCGACGCCGCTCGCTTCTCCAACACGCTCGTCGCGATCGCCCCGACCGGCGCGCTGGTCGCGAAGTACCGCAAGATGCACCTCTACGACGCGTTCGGCTCGCGCGAATCCGACTGGGTCGTGCCGGGCGCGCTCGACGCCCCCGAGACCTTCGCCTTCGGCGAGTTCACCGTCGGACTTCAGACCTGTTACGACGCCCGGTTCCCCGAGGTCACCCGGCGACTAGTCGACGCCGGAGCCGACCTCGTTCTGCTCCCCTCGGAATGGGTGCGCGGTCCGCTCAAAGAGCACCACTGGCGCACCCTCCTCACGGCGCGCGCGATCGAGAACACGATCTACATCGCCGCGGCCGACCAGGCCCCGCCCACGGGCGTGGGAAACAGCATGATCCTCGACCCCATGGGAGTCGAGATCG
>NZ_JBKKAD010000166.1:0-78809 GCF_046714715.1 Conyzicola sp.
CCACCCCTCCCCCCCCCCCCCCCCCCCCCTCGCGTGTGATCAATCGAGCGCGGGGCACTAGCGTTGCTGGATGACTTCCCGCGATAAGGTTCGACAGGCGCTCGCCATCTCCCCCATCATCGACGGCCACAACGACTGGGCGTGGGAGTGCCGGGTGAACCGGGGCTATTCGGTCGAGGGCCTGCAGCACGGACTCGCGAGCGACACCGACATCGCACGGCTGAGGGCCGGCGGGGTGGGAGCCCAGTTCTGGTCTGTCTGGGTTGAAGACGTGGTCGCTGGAGAACGAGCAGTGCAGTCGACGCTCGAGCAGATCGACTGGGTGTATCGACTGGTCGCCCGTTACCCCGACGATTTCGCGATCGCCCGCAGCGCCACCGACGTGGTCGAGGCGCAGCAGTCTGGTCGCATTGCTTCCCTGCTCGGGGCCGAGGGTGCGCACAGCCTCAACGATTCCCCGGCCGTGCTTCGGATGCTCGCGCGACTCGGTGTGCGCTACCTGACACTCACGCACACGAACAACACCTCGTGGGCAGACTCCGCCACCGACGAACCCCGCCACGGCGGGCTGTCGGAACGTGGCATCCGGTACATCGCCGAGCTGAACCGTCTCGGCGTCTTGGTCGACCTCTCGCACGTCGCGCCATCGACGATGCACGCCGCCCTCGACGCGACGACCTCGCCCGTGATCTTCAGCCACAGCTCGTGCCGGGCGCTCTCCGATCACCCGCGCAATGTGCCCGATGACGTGCTCGCCCGCCTCGCAGACAACGGCGGCGTGATCATGATCACGTTCGTTCCACAATTTCTCAGCGAGCGGTTCGCGGCCTGGGCCGAGGGCGACATGACTGCGCCGGCTCCCGCCGTGACCATCTCCGACGTGACGGACCACATCGAGCACGCCCGGGCGGTCGCCGGCGTGAGGCACATCGGGCTGGGTGGCGACTTCGACGGCACCGACATGTTCCCGGTCGGTCTCGATGGCGTCGATGGCTACCCGGCACTGCTCGACGAGCTGGCCGGCCGTGGCTGGGGCGTCGACGACCTCGCCGCACTCGCGGGAGGCAATGTGCTGCGGGTGCTCGCCGAGACCGACGAATTGTTCGCCTCGGGCGGCGACGGCACGCCTGCGCTCGAGCTCTAGGCCGGTTCGCGGAGCCGCGGGCCGCCGCTCCTACACCTGCGTGCAGATACTCACGTGGTCGTGGCCATCGATGACGAAGTCCTCGACGAGCCTGAGGCTCCCGGCCTCACCCTCGATCTGGCTGGTGCTCGAGCCGCTCACGTGGGATCCGTCGGCCTTCAGCGTGTGAACGAACTGGACGGTGAGTGTGCGCCCCTGTCGTTCACCGACGAACCGGCCCTCGGTCACGGTGTCTCCCACGTAGTTGCCCCAGATCAGGCCACGGTTGTCGAAATACCAGAACCGCGTCGGAGCCGCCGGATCGACAGCGCTCGCCGTCGACGACTGCATGATGAACTCTGTGCCGTCGAGCATGTTCGACTCCCGTGACTCACTCAACGGGCAGTCGTCCCAGGCCGTCCGCGATCGGTATCGCCGCGAGAAGGCGTTGCGTGTATTCGTGCTTCGGATCATTCCAGACGGATGCCACGGCTCCCGTCTCGACGATCCGGCCGGCCCGCATCACCGCCACACGGTCGGCGACGACACGCACCACCGAGAGGTCGTGGCTGATGAACAGCAGCGACGCGCCGTTCTTGAGCGCCACGTCGCGCATCAGCGTCGCGACCTTGGCCTGCAGCGATGCGTCGAGCGACGCGATCGGTTCGTCGCCGACGAGCACGTCGGGGCGCGCGCCCATGGCACGCGCGATGGCGATGCGCTGCCGCTGCCCACCCGAGAACTGGTGGGGAAACATCGTGGCGGCGCTGCGGTCCATGTGTACGTCGTCGAGTAGCCGGTCGACCGTGGAGCGGTCGTCGCCGGCGATCGCGAGGGCGTCTTCGATCTGGGCACCGACGCGCCGCCGCGGATTGAGCGAGCTGTAGGGGTTCTGGAAGACCATCTGGATGCGCAGCAGTCGGGCGGGCCGCTTGCGCAACCCGAGCGTGCGCACCTCGTCGCCGTCGAAGTCGATCCGGCCCCCGGAGAGCGGTTCGAGGCCGCAGATCGCGCGGGCGAGTGTGGACTTGCCGCATCCCGACTCGCCGACGAGGCCGAGAACCTCGCCCGGCGCGAGGTCGAAGCTCACACCGTCGACCGCGGTGAGCGTGCGGCGTCCCGGGAGTTTGTAGGTCACGCGGGCGTCGGTGACGGAAAGGTGGCCGGCCATCAGTGGGTGTCCGTTCCGGAAAGGCCCGGGATATCGGGCGTGGGCACGCGCGGCAGGGCATCGATGAGCGACCGGGTGTAGTCGCTGCGTGGTTCACGGATGACCTGGTAGCGATCACCCTGCTCGACGACCTCGCCGAAACGCATCACCGTGACGGTGTCGGCCAGCGCCGACATCACGCCGAGATCGTGGGTGACGAGCAGGATCGCCAGGTCGAGACCGTCGCACAGCTCGCGCAGGAGCCGCAGGATACCGGCCTGGACGGTGACATCCAGTGCGGTCGTCGGCTCGTCGGCGATGAGCACCGACGGCTCGCTCGAGAGGGCGATCGCGATCGCGATGCGTTGCAGCTGTCCGCCGGAGAACTGGTGGGGATACTTCTTCAGAGCGGTCGCCGGGTCCGGCACCTTCACCCGCTCGAGCAGCGCGATCGCGCGCTCCTTCGCCTCTCGTCCGGTGATACGCAAGTGGTGCTTCATGCCGTCGGTCAGCTGGCGCTCGATGGTGATCATCGGGTGCAGGCTCGCGGTCGGGTCTTGGAAGATCATGGCCACGTCGCGTCCTCGCAGCGCGTTCATCGCGCGGGGCTTGAGGTGCAGAAGGTTCTCCACCCGGCCACGAGGCCCGTCGAGGGCGATGCTGCCGCCCAGTCGCGAGCCGGCGGGCTGCAGGCCCATGACGGCGAGACCGGTCATCGTCTTCCCAGAGCCCGATTCTCCGGCGAGCCCCGTGATCGAGCCGGCGGGCACATCGATGTCGATGCCGCGGAGAATCACCTTGGGTGTCGCGCGGGCGCCCAGCTCGAGGGTCAGTCCGCGGATCTGGAGTCCGGTCATATCTTCACTCCCTGAACGGCTCCGGCGGTGCGCGGGTCAAGGGAGTCGCGCAGCGCGTCGCCCAGCATGTTGAACGCCACGACGACGGTGAAGATCGCGAGACCCGGGAACGCGGCGAGCCACCAGTCGCTGAACTGTTGCACGCCGTCGGCCACCATCGCTCCCCACTCCGGTGTCGGCGGGGTCGCTCCCAGACCCAGGAACGACAGCCCCGAGAGCAACAGGATGGCGTTTCCGAAGTCGAGGGTTGCCAGCACGAGGATCGGCGCGACGACGTTGGGTGCGATGTCGCGACGCAACGAGGTGAAGGGACCGAAGCCCAGCAGCCGCCCCGCCACGACGTACTCGCGGGATCGCGCTCCGAGCACCATCGAGCGCATGACGCGGGCGTAGCTCGGCCACGACACCAGCAGGAGCGCGATGACTGCGTTGGTGAGGCTCGGCCCGAGCGCCGCCGTCACTATCATCGCGAGGATGATCGTCGGAAAAGCGAACACGAGGTCGGAGAAGCGCATGATGATCTCGTCGAGCCACCGGCCGAAGTACCCCGCGATGGCGCCGAGAACCGAACCGATGACGGCCGACGCGACGACGAGGAAGAGAGCGAGCGGCAGCGAGATGCGCGCGCCGTACAGGGTGCGGGAGAACACGTCGCGACCGAGCGCGTCGGTTCCGAACAGGTTCTCGCCGCCCGGAGGCTGCAACCGTTCGAAGCTCTGCGCGAGCGGGTCGAAGGGCGCGATGAACGGAACGAAAATGGCGACGAGGAACCAGGCCGCGATGATCGACATGCCGATGACGGCCATCGGGCGACGGTAGGCGGCCGGAAGGCGGGGCCGGGGGCGCCGGGGGCGGGCTTCGTCGAGGATGCTGGCGGCCGCAGCATCCGTCTCCAATTCGAGACGCGACTCGCTGTTCGTCATTGCACACGCACCCGAGGATCGATGACGCCGTAGACGACGTCGATGAGGAAGTTGGTCACGATGTAGACGACGCCGACCACGAGGCCGACTCCCATCACCGCGGGGAGGTCGAGAGTCGTCGCCGACTTGTACGCGTACTGGCCGATGCCGCCCCAGCCGAAGACCTGCTCCGTGAGCACGGTGCCCGAGAGCAGGGAGCCGAACGCGAGGCCCACGATGGTGAGGATGGGCAGGGAGGCGCCGCGCAGGATGTACCGGAACACCACCGCCGAGGGTCGGAGGCCCTTCGCCCGCGCCGCGAGCACGTACTCCTGACCGAGCACGTCGAGCACGGCCGAGCGGGAGAAACGCAGCAGCAGACCGACCGTGTACAGGATGAGCACCGATCCGGGCAGCACGAGGTGAGCCAGCGCGTCGCCGAAGGTGGCCCACTGCCCCGCGAGCAGGGAGTCCACCGTGTACATGCCCGTCACGTGCGGCGGGGGTTGGAGTGCCGCGCTCAGGCGCCCGGTACCCGGCGCCCAGCGCAACTGGTAGAAGAACACGTAGAAGGCGGCGAGCGCCAGCCAGAACGTGGGAACCGAGATACCGATGAGGCTCACTGCACGGAAGAGCTGATCGGAGAGGCGGTTCTGGCGCAGCGCCGCCCACGTGCCGAGTCCGACGCCGATGATGATCGAGAACAGGATGATGAACAGCGCGAGTTCGGCGGTCGCGGGGAACGCGACCGAGAGGTCTTGCAGCACCGGATTGTTCGTCTGCGTCGAGTTGCCCAGATCGCCGCGGAACAGGTTGGTCACGTAGACGACGTACTGCGTGACGAGCGGCTTGTCGAGCCCGCGCGCCTCGCGGTACGCCGCCACGATCTCCGGGTCGCTCGCCGCGCGCTCGCCGAGCGCTGCCTGCGCGGGGTCGGCGGGAACGAGATTCGCGAGCGTGAACGTGACGAGCGTGACTCCGAAGATCAGCAGGATGCTGATGCCGGCACGTACGAGGATGTAGCGGGCTAGCGGGTGAAGGTGCCTGGACCGCTTGTCGGTGATCGTGTCACTGACAAGCGGCCCGGGCGCTTCGGTGACGCTGTTACTTGATGTCGGCAATGTCGATCGTCCACACGGGGTTGAGTTCGAGTGATGAGATCTCCGGCGTGGTGACCGCGTACTGGCCGGGCTGCACGATCGGCACGAACGGTCCGCTCGCGTTCGCGGCCGTCTGCCAGGCCTCGTACGCCGAGACGCGCTCGTCGCCGCTGGCTGCCGCGGCGGCGGCCGCAGCCGACGTCACCGCCTCGTCCGTTCCCGCGGCCCAACCGGCACGCAGGCCGAGGGACTCCCCCGGGTTGAAGACGAGGTAGTTCGACGGGTCGGGGAAGTCGGGACCCCAGTACATGATGCCCGACTGGAGGGTGCCGGCACGGAACGCGTCGAGGAAGGTCGAGATGGGCCCGGGGGCGAGCGTGAGCGTGATGCCGACATCCTTGAGCTGCGACTGGATCGCCTCGGCGAGGGTCTGCATCTGCAGGCCGTTCACTGTGATGTCGTTCGGGTAGGAGAAGGTGACCTCTTCGCCGTTGTAGCCCGACGACGCGAGAGCCTCCTTCGCGGCATCCAGATCGAACACATTGGACGGGTCGGACTCGAGCGCGCCCGTGAAGATGGAGGGAACCATGCCACCCGGCTGAACGGCGCCCTCTCCCGCGATCGACAGGATCGTGTCGTAGTCGATACCCTGGCGGACGGCCTTGAGGAAGTCGGGCTGGTTCGTGACGCCCGCGCTCACCGCGGCATCCTGGTTGAACCAGGAGTAGATGAGGTACGGCGACACGTTCTCTACCACGTTCACGTCGTCGCCCATGTCGGAGACCTGGTCGGCGTTGAGGTCCAGAGCGATCTGGGCGGCACCGGCCTGCACGTTGATCTTCTGCGTCGCGCCTTCCACGTTCTCGAGCACGACCCTGCTGTACGCGGGCTTGTCACCGGCGTATTCGGGGTTCAGCGTGAGCGTCACCTTGGTCGTGACGCTGTACGCCTCGAGCATGTACGGGCCAGATCCGGCGGACGTCTCGTTGAGGAACGCCTCGGCATCGTCATCGGCTCCGGTCGAGCCGCCGTTCGCCAGCAGCACCTTCGAGTTCACGATTCCGAGCGACGGGTTCGGGAGGATGAAGGGGAGCGCCGGGTTCGGCGTAGCGCTGGTGAGGGTGACGGTGTCGTCGCCGGTCTTCTCGACGGTCACCCCGTCGAGAAGGAACGACGGGTTGCCGGCGATGCCCTGCACCCGCTGGTAGGAGAAGACGATGTCGTCGGCGGTGACCGGCGAGCCGTCCGAGAACGTGTGTTCGCCGTCGACGGTGAGGGTGAGGACGGTGTTGTCGTCGTTCTCCTCGTAGGTCGCGATGCCGGGTACGACGGTGGTCACGTCGCTGCCCTCGAAGTCGAGCGCCGTCTCGTAGATCGCCTTGTCGACGATGCTGCCGGTGAGCTCGAACGCGCGGGCGGGGTCCGTCGTCTTGAGGTCGAACGACTTGTCGATGACGAGCGTCTTCTCACTCGTGTCGCCGGAGCCGGCCGGAGACGCGGAACATCCGGATACCGCCAGCACCGAGGCCAGTCCGATGGCTAGAAGCGCAGGTGCCCTCAGGCGGTTTGTCAACATGTCGTTACCCTTCACGCGTGGTTGTGTTGCTGAAGTTATACGCGCCGGACGTTTCCGACTCGTTTCGCCTGAGAGGCGCCGTGATGTCATAGAACGCTCTTCGACAAACGGTGGATCGTCACCGCGCCCACCGCGGCGAACGGATGCAGCGGATCGGGCGCCCCCGAACCCGTCGGGCCGCCCAGCCGGGAGTGCCCGACGGCGCTGAGCACCGCGAAGGCGTCGCCCTTGGTCCAGCCGTGGTCGTCGACGAGGAAGGCGAAGAGGTCTTCGTAGCCGCGCCGGATGCTCTCCTGCACCGGGTCGCCCAGACCGACGAAGATCCACTCGTCCGCCGTCTCGATGCGGGGCGCACGGAGCGGCATGTCGTGCACGAGGTCGACGCTCACGACGGCCACGCCCTCCGCCTCGATCGCGATGAACGACGACTCCCCCTCCGCCATGATGGCGTGGATGTCGCCGATCGAGAGGAGTGCACCCTCGACCATGACCGGGAGGTAGACGACCGAGCCGGGCCTGCACTCGGTGACGTCCATGTTGCCGCCCTGCCCGTAGGTGGGCATGATCGTGGAGTTGCTTCCCGCCGCAGGCGCTGTGCCGATGCATCCGATCATCGGGCGAGGCGCGAACACGTGCCTGTCGGTCACGTGAACGCCCGCCGCGTCGATCGGCACCTGGCGGGTGAACATCTCGTCGCCCATCACGTGCTGCAGTGCGCCGGAGCCGGGGAGGCTCACCGACCAGCCGTAGTCCTTCAGCCGGATGTCGTGGATGGTGACGGCGAGCGTGTCGCCCGGCTTCGCACCCTCGACGTAGAGCGGCCCGGTGACCGGATTGATCTGCGCGGTGAGCTTGGCCATGTCTTTGTGCTCGTGCAGTTGGACGTACACCTCGTCGCTCGTCTCGAAGGCGATGCGCTCGCCCGTGCCGGGGGCGATTCGCAACGCGGGCGTCTCGTCGGGCGAGAAGTGCGGCTTGCCGTGGGTCTTGTCGAGGAAGTGCTCCATGTCTCAGAGGCTTCCGCGCTCGCCGGTGGCCGGAACCTCGACGGGGCCGTTCGCGTCGTCCCCACCCAGCTCGGTCGTACGGCCGGTGCTGCGGTAGTAGAGGAACACCCCCGCGCCGATGACCAGCCAGACGATTCCGCCGACCTTCGCCTCGACATTCGCGTTGAGCAGCACGTAGCCGATGATCAGGAAGCCGACGATCGGCACGACGAGGTGCAGCAGGTAGTTCTTCGACTTCTTGCGCACGATGTAGTGCACGATCACCGAGAGGTGCAGCATCATGAATCCGAACAGCGCCCCGAAGTTCACGAGGGATGCGATGAGGTCGATCTGGCCGACGAAGAACAGAACGAGGATGGCCGAGAGCACCGACACCACGAGGATGGCGGCCTGCGGCACCTGGCGCTTGTTGATCCTGCTCAGGAACTTCGGCAGCTGCCGGTCGCGGCTCATCGAGTAGAGCAGTCGCGACGTGGCGGCCTGGGCGGCCATGGCGTTGGCGATTCCGACAGCGAGCACATTGACCACGAAGAAGGCCGTTGCCCAGCCGCTGCTCGATGCGGCCTCGACGAGGTCGAAGAAGGCATTACCCACCTCGTCGTCGCTGAACGACTCGCGTCCGGCGGCGAGGGCGCTCGCGAGCCAGGTCTGCAGCACGAAGCAGAATGCGACGATGGCGAGCGCGATGATCATGGCCTTGCCCGCCGCGTTGCGACGGCCGGTGGACTCCTCGGCCATGGTGGAGATGCCGTCGAACCCGAGGAAGCTGAGCACGGCGATGGAGAGAGCGGATGCGATGAGCGGGCCGCTGACCTTGCTCGCGTCCCAGATGGGGTCGGTGGTGAACTCGGCGCCCGGGATGGTTCCCCCGTTGAGCGCGGTGACCGCGATGATCACGAAGATGACGATGAAGACCACCTCGATGGCGAGGAAGACGCGGTTCATCCGTTTGATCGAGCTGATGCCGAGCAGGTTGACGACGGTGTTGATCGCGACGAAGATCAGTGCCCACATCCAGCGCGGCGTGCCGGGGAAGATGCCGATCATCGACTCAGCAGCGAATACGTAGAGCAGGGTCGGGATGAGCAGGTAGTCGAGCAGGATCGCCCAGCCGGCGAAGAATCCGGCGGTCGGGTGGATGCCGCGGCCCACGTAGGAGAAGACGGAACCGGCCAGCGGGATGGACTTGGCCATCTGCGCGTAGGCGAGCGCCGTGAAGATCATCGCGATGAAGCCGATGAGGTAGACGAGCGGCACCATGCCGCCAGAGGCGTTGTAGACCGTGCCGAAGATGGCCCACGGCGCGATGGGCACCATGAAGATGAGGCCGTAGATGAGGAGGTCGGCCGTAGAGACCGAACGCTTCAGCTCCTGCTTGTAGCCAAACGATTCCAGCTGAGCTTGCGCACTCAATTCCTCGGCGCGCTCGTGATGATGTGCGGTGGTCATCTTCGGATCCTTCTCTTCAGGTGGTGGTGGGGGGTCGTGGGAGCGCGGGAACGTATCAGGCGTCGTGGCGGGCGAGGAACTCGGCGATCACCGCGCGGAACTCCCGCGGCTGCTCGAGGTGGGTGCAGTGGCTCGCGCCGGGGAAGACGTGCGCGGCGACATCCTGGATGTTCTCTACGAAAGGAGCCCAGGTGGCGGGAGTTGCCTCGTCGTCCTCCCCCGCGACGACGAGGGTGGGAACGTCTATCAGGTGCACGCGGTCGACGATCGTCCAGTCCCGCAGCGTTCCGACGATGTGGAACTCGTTCGGCCCGTTCATCGTGTGGTAGACGGTGGGCTCGGCCTCCATCTGCTGCTCGCTCTCGCGGAAGTCGTCGGGGGTGGGCACGACCTTGCAGACGTGACGCTCGTAGAAGACCTCGGTGGCGCGCAGGTACTCGGGGGCGCTCGTCGTTCCGGCCGCCTCGTGCGCGCTCAGGGTCGCCTCGACCTCGGCGGGCAGCTTGGCCCGCAGCTCCGCTGCTCCCTCGACCCACAGCTGCATCGACGCCGGCGAGTTACAGATGGCGAGCGCCCGCAGACCGTCAGGGCGACGAGTGGCGATCTCGGCACCCAGCATCCCGCCCCACGACTGCCCGAGGAGGTGGTAGTCGGTGAGGCCGAGGTGCTCGACGACGTTCGTGAACTCGTCGACGAAGAGCTGCGGGGTCCAGAACTCCGCTGGGGCGTCGGGCAGGTGCGTGCTGTTGCCGCAGCCGAGCTGGTCGTAGTGGATGACCCGCCTGCCGGTCTCCGCGAGCGCCTCGAGGTTGCGCAGGTAGTTGTGCGCCATTCCGGGGCCGCCGTGCAGAACGATGAGCGGCAGGGCACCCGCGCGGGGCTCGTCCGGCTCGGTGATGCGCACCCATGTCTCCCACGCGCCGAACGGGATCATCCGCGTAGAAACATCGGGCACGGCGACTCCTGGGTGGACTGCATCGCACCCGGAGATTGCGTCCGGGTGAATGATCGGCTGAAGGTTCGCCAATACTGGCCGACGCAATGGTCTCTGATCAAGACCAAAACTAATGACTTAACATGGTTGACACATAGCGGCACCCGCACGGGGTGGCCGCACCCGTCGAAGGGGCAGCCATGGCATCGGTGAAGGCCGCTCTGAGCACACCCCTCGCCACCGCCTCCCGCATCGACGAGCTCACCGACCGGCTCGTCACCGCCATCGCCATCGGCGAGTACCTTCCGGGCTCGAAGCTGCCGTCGGAGCGCGACCTGGCCGCGTCGCTGAGGGTGGGCCGGATGACCGTGCGCGCGGCGATCGCCCGCCTCGTCGACCGCGGCCTGCTGGAAACCCAGCGCGGACGCGGGGGCGGCTCCTTCGTCACGGAACAGTGGTCCGAGACATCCAGCGCTTCGGTCCAGCGCACGCTGTCGGCAAAATGGGGATCGCTGCGCGACACCTGCGAAGCCGTGAGCAGGCTGCACGGCACCATCTCCCGAGCCGCTGCGGAGAACCGCGACGATCACGACGTGGCGACGCTCCGGAACCGCCTCGCCGACTTCCGCAACGCGGAGTCGGGCCGCGAGTCGCAGCACGCCGACGAGCTGCTGCACCTCGCCATCTTCGCCGCGTCACACAGCGATACCCTCACCGGCGTTCTGCGCGAACTCGAATCGGCGGTGAGCATCGTCGCACCCGCCCACCTGTGGGGCGCCCCCGAAGGCATGCGCGCGATGGAGGCGCGGGCCCTGGCGGATCACGAACGGCTCGTCGACGCGATCTGCGACGGGCGGGCGGATGATGCGAGCCGCATCGCACGCGAGCACGCGCGAATCGACCTCGAGTTGCTCGAGGCAGCTTTGCTCAAGGCCGGGGTGACGGCGTAGGCCTCTAGCGCCCGCCGCCGATCTTCCTGTCGCGCTGCGCGACGCCGGCACTGCCGTACGGGTAGTCGTCGGCGCGGGGCGCGCTGGCGTCCGACAGCCGGGCGATCTCCGAGTCGCTCAGCTCGAGGTCGGAGGCGCCGAGATTGTCGACCAGCTGGTCGACCGTTCGGGCGCCGAGGATGACGCTCGTCATAGCCGGTCGGGTCAGCAGCCACGCGATGGCGACCTGCGACGCGGTGGCGTCGTGGTCTCTCGCGATCGCCTCGACCGCGGCGAGGACTGTCCAGGTGCGTTCGTCGGCGTTGCGAGCCTCCCACGCCTCCATGCCGCGCTTCGGGTCTTCTCCGAGGCGTGACGCCCCGGTCGGGGGAACGTCGCGTTCGTATTTGCCGGTGAGCCACCCGCCGCCCAGGGGCGACCACGGCAACAGCCCGACGTTCGCGTCGATCGCGGCGGGAACGACCTCGTGCTCGATATCGCGCACGAGCAGGCTGTACTGTGGCTGCAGCGTCACGGGCGGTGCAATGTTGAGGGCGGCGGCCCGGTGAACCGCCTTGGTCAGCTGCCAGCCCAGGTAGTTCGAGAACCCGTAGTAGCCGATCTTCCCGGCGGTCACCGCGTCGTCGAGGAAGGTCAGCGTCTCGTCGATCGGGGTGAGGGCGTCCCAGGCGTGCATCTGGTACAGGTCGATGTGGTCGACGCCCAACCGTGTGAGGGAGGCGTCGAGCGCCGTGCGGAGGTGGCGTCGCGACAACCCCAGGTCGTTGGGGCCGTCGCCCATCGGGAACCGTCCCTTGGTCGCCACGACGATCTGCTTCGCCGCCTCGGGATTCGCGGAGAGCCAGCGGCCGACGATCCGTTCCGACTCCCCCGCGCTGTAGACATCGGCGGTGTCGATGAAAGTGCCGCCGTTATCGACGAACGCGTCGACGATCGCGTGCGAGGTCGCTTCGTCGGCTTCCGCACCGAAGGTCATAGTTCCGAGCGTCAGCTCCGACACGATCGCGCCCGAGTTTCCGAGATTTCTGTATTTCATGACTCAGTCTTGATTCGCGTGACCGGTCGGGTCGTATTCGAAGGGCTCGTCCAGCTCGCCCACGTCGTCGGGCCCGCCCGTGCCCGGCAGAACCTTGACATCGTCGGGATCCAGCTCCGGGTCGTCGAATGCCTCGCTCTCGGCCACGGGTTCGCCCTGTTTCGCCTCCATGTCGCGCTCGTTGGTGTCCTGGTATCCGTCGCCCGGTGTTCCTGGTGCTGCTTCGCCATGTCTGCTCATCGCTCCACCGTAAGCAGGCGGCGCGGTGCCGATAAGCCATTGCGTCACACGGCTCGAGGGGGTAGCCGACAGTTCCGTGACCGGATGTTCACACCGAATGGGATTCCCGCCCTGATGCGGGCCAGCGCTTTAGTTCTGCACGTGGCTTAACGACGAAACGCCCTCCCGAAGGAAGGCGTTTCGCGTGCCTGTGTCGGGCTGACAGGATTTGAACCTGCGACCCCCTGGAGGGCGCAGGCCCTGTTCTTGGTCCTTGCCGAATGTCTCCGAAAACCCTCGGATTCCCTTATGTTTACAGGGAACCGGGCGGTTCGCTAGCTTCGATTGTACGCGGTCACGTCGAGTCGGTCACGGTCGTTTTTGATGGGTTTTTGATGGGTAAATGATGGCCATTTGAACCGTTCTTGGCGCTATCGATGTGGTGATGCTCGATGCGCTCGTCACGAAAGCCGCCGGCCGACACGGGTCGCGAGTGACAGTCAATACGCGCGAACACTATTGAATGTCACATATATTCGTAATGATCCAGTTGAGAAAATCTCACCCTCAAACTGGGTACGCGCCGGGAAAGACGAGTCAGAATGACAACGACGTTGCACGCCCATCCGTTAGTTAGATGGACTCGACTGACCGGAGCCCTCATCGCGGTGGTCGGCATGACCTTGACGGCTGTGCCCCTGGTCGCCTCGGCCGTGGAACCGACGACGAACCGTGACGATTCAGGTGCAGATCAGCGACGGTGACTCCACCGCGACTGTGGCGGGCGCGGTCGTCTCGCTGCGGGCCGAGCCGAGCGGAGCGGCGGCGGGCTCAGGCTCCACCGGCGCCGAGGGTCTCGCCACCTTCGACATCGACCCGGCCTTCTCCGCGCGGTATTCGGCCACCGCCACGTGGCCCAGCGGCAGCGACGCCGATCCGACGTGGTCGCAGACGATGGAGTTCCTGTCCACGACCACGAATGTCGTGACGGTCGACGTCGCACACCCCTACCGGTTCGTCACCGAGCGAATCACGGCAACAGCGGGAACCCAACCGGTCGCGAACCTGACCGGTGGCACCCTGAGCTCGTTTGGGAACTCTCGCCTCTGCACCCCCACTGGCTCTGCGCTTACGAGCCCGACCAACACGGCTCGGCCCATAGGGCTGGCACCGCGATTTCGCCGACGCGCGCCAACGACTCCGCGACTGGGTCGCGACGTCAGGCACTCGTTTGGACCGAGATCGCCCAACTCGTCTGACTTCTTGGCCTGGAGAGCAATCTGCTGACTCCGTTAAAGATTCACCGATCACCGATCACCGATCGCGACAAGGATTTTGTGCAGATTGTCGAAGAAGATGTGCGCCAGCGCCGTCGTGCCGAAGATGAGCTCCGCAGCAGCAACGCTCAGTAGCAACTCGTGTCCTGCCGCGCCAGGCCGAGAGGCTCCGCGCGGCCGGCGCCTCCGAGGGGCCTGTTCGAAAGGGCTCTTGGCACCCGAATTGTCACTTTAGGCACTGAATAATGTGTCCAGGAATAGGAAATGCCCCTGCTCTCCGCGGAAACTCAGGGGCTGCAGTGCACACCATCAGAACAGCGCCATCACCCCCAGCTCATCGGTGGATCGAGTCCAAGGTCTGAGCCGTCGCTTCACAAAGCGTGTTCTCGCACTGGGCCGTCGCCCTCCATGACCGCGCGACCGTCTCACTCAGCTCTTTGCGCGAGGTCGTCGCCCCGCGGGCGATCGAGAAATGGGCTTCTGGGCGAGACCGTCCGAGCGACCGTCGTCGCTTCTACCGGCTCCGGACGACGGGGACATCCACCACCTTCCCTCGCAGCCTGACTGTCACCGTTTCGTTTGGGCCTTCGATGTCGAATGTGCCCTCGACGTCCTTCTTGTCCAGCGGCGTGAACTCCACCCCGACGTCATGTGTTTTCGTGGGCGCGATCTGGAACTCACCCGTCCCAACCTTGAACGCTGCCCCGTTCGCACCGCGAACACGAACTTTCACCATCGCCAACGACGCCGAGATGGTGACACTGCTTCGCACGGTCTTCCCGACACCCCTGCTATTCATTGTCAAGCTTCTCGGGCTGATGTACATCGCACCGATCGCCGGCCAGTCCTCCGGCCAGCCTTCCGGGAATTGGGGGTCAAAACCACCGGTAGCGACGTCAGGCCCACGTTGCACGATCCCTTTCAGCCGGGTGCCGTGCCATTGCACCCTGCACAGCGACTCGACCCGGTCTGGCATCTCCCCGACAATGGACCATTCGTACTCGTCCAGGTACGAGTCGTTGCTGTCACCGTCGCTGTCCATGTAGGCAGCGTAGAGCTGCCCGACGGACGGCAGGTAATACTTTGAGGTGACGTTGGCGTAGTCGAAGTTCCGGCCGGAGGTGGTGATCTTCGTGCCGATCTTGTCGGTCGTCCACAGGTTCTCACGTCCGCTGAATGTCGCGAATCTGACCTTGGTTCCGTCGTGGGCCCTAAACTCCATCGCGGATCCGTCTGTCTCTTCCCAGCGTTCGATACCAGATTCGTTCGATTCGACCTTCTGCAGAGCCACGGTTCCACCTCCAGTGGGTTCGGTGTGGCGGACTTATACAAGTCTCCTCCGGCTGGCCGTGCGTCGGTAGGGGTGTCAGATTCTCTGTGTGAGGGTGGCGAGTCGGTCTGAAGGGATTCAAGACCTATGTCGATGGCGGATCAGAAGAAGACGCACCGGCAGGCAGCGCGTGATGCTGTCGACAAGCTCGAGGCCGCTGGTGCGTTGTATGCGCAAACCGATGCTGGCCAGCTGCAACGAATCGGCTCGGGTCCAGTGAGGGGCGAGTTTCCCAGCGACGGCCGACGTTGGGGGTTGGTCTCGCGGTAGTACTTGTTCTCCTTCTCCATTGGGGTGAGGTAACCGATTGATGAGGGCAACGAGTTCTAGTTGAACCGGTGGACCCAGAGAGTGTGGCGAGCTCGACTCAGTCGGCGGTGCGGAACTGGCCGTCGATCTTTACGCACACGCTCTTGCAGAGGCCTACAACGGTCTCTGCGAAGGCGTTGTCGTAGTTGTCTCCGAGGGTGCGGATTTACGCGATCACGCCGACGTCTGCGAGTCGTTCGGAGTAGCGCAGCCCGGTGGATTGCGACCCGCTGGCCGAGTGTTGGATGACCGCGGTGACGTCTTCGCCGGCACTATCTCGAATCGAAAGCATCACCTCTAGTGCGTCCGGCGGCAGGTCTGACCCAAGGAACCATTCTGAACCTGAGAGAAAACAGTCCGGGTTGTCAGCTCGCGTTGACGAACCACATCACCGCGCCGGCGGTCACCCCGGTACCGCCGAGCACCATCCCGATGTTCGCGATCGCCCGCCAATGCCCAAGTTTTTCTTTCCGGATGATTGCCCGGATCCCGGACACGATAGCGATCAACCCCAAAAGTATCCCGGCCGGCGGGAACGCGAAAGCTGCGATCACGGCCCCAGCCCCGTAAAGGAACGCGAGCCTCCCCCAGAATTGCTGCGCTGGCGTCTTCGGTTCCGGCAGGCCATCCTGACGTGGGGTCAACGGATAGCCCAGAACCGCGTCCCCGTCCACCGGCTCCGGCGACAAACGATTCCTCGTCCAGGTTGTCCCGTCCCACCATCGCAGCCAACAAGGTCGTTCTGGGTCGGCGTACCATCCAGCTGCGTCCGGTTCCATCGTGTTCACAGATCGCCGAGGGACGCCCCGAGGCTCCACATGATGGTCCCGCCGATCACAGCTACCAAACCGAGCAGCAACCCGGACAGCAATTCCAACAGCTTCCACCCGACCGGAGGGTGCACCAGCGACCTGATAGCGAATACGCACGCCAGAGCCCCGACAGCCACACCAACCCATGGGATGCCGAAAGCGAAGACCAGCGCGAACGCGCCGAAGACAACGGACAGTAGATCCCCTCTCTGCTCCTGCGCTGACACCGGGGACGGCAACGCGTCCACCCTCCTCGTCGCGGGTGGTTCCGGAAGGGGTCGGTCATCATCCGGTGACAGCCGTTGACGGGTCCACCGTTCACCGTCCCACCACCGAAGCCACCCAGGCTCCTCTGGATCTGCATACCACCCTTCCTCAATCAGCAGGCCCTCCGGGATCACTGGGGCAATCCGCCGTTTGTGTTGGAATTCTTCAGGCATGCTGGCCATCAATTGCGGCCGGGCGCAACCGTGTGGTCACCACTTTCAGTTCGTCGCGGAACGCTTCCTCCGCTTCATGGGGGAACGGCACCCCGTGAGTGCCGGCGAAAATGAACTTCGCCTGTGAGGCTTCTGGTTTCCCCGAGTTGCGTTCGGTGTCGAAAACCTCGAACCATTTGTCGTAGTGACCGACTAGATCCATAGCGTGGCCTTGCAGGTGCGCGGGGATCAGGTGGTACTTCGTGAGTATCGTCTGCCTAATCACACCGTTACTTTCGGCTATGACCTTCACCTCCAAAGTCGGGTTGTGGTCGCGCCACCGGTTGAAAGCCTGCTTCGTTCGGGCAAGGTTCCCGCACACCGGCCCGAGCACGTCGTTCAGGAGCGCCCGGTCGGCGTCCCTGGTCTCGACGATTTTCTTGAACTCATCCTCGACAGCCGATGTGATCCGGGCTTGCACATTCGTCTCCCAGTGCAGCGCTGCCAGCCGGACGAACACGACGATCACCGTTCCGCTGAGCAGCGACCCAAGGAGAGTGCTGACTATTGTGTCCCAATCCACAAGGTCCCCCTTACCTGTTAGCGCTAGTTGCCTGCGCCGGCAGCTGGATAGTCTTTCTTGATCACGAGCTTCTTGACCTGTTTCAACGGGAGTGTCGGCGACAGCGCAGGAACGGCCAGCCTGTCGATCGGGGCCGGGTAATTTAGGTCAACGACGTCGCTCGGACCGTATGCATGGTCGTCGAGGTCGAGCCTCAGCACCCGACGGCCGTTGACTCGCAGTTCGATGTTCTCCGGATGCCAGTGGGTTCCGTAGTTGTGTACGGTCCCGTCGCCGTCGTACGGGTCCGGGCCGACGACGAGAGCGCAACCGACGATCTCGTCCAACTCAAGCACCCCCAGCGTGTCTACCGATAACACGTTCGTCTTCTCAGGCTCGAAATGGGCATACAGCTTCGACACCGATCGGACGTTCAAGAGTCGGTGATGCTTGTAGCGGAAGTTCAGGCGATACTCCTTCGTCCGTTTCGCACCCGCTTCGCTCTTGGTTTGGATCACCAACCAGATGTCGGGAAGCAGTCCTGCGTCGGAGTTCGTGCGTGTCTTCGCTTGAATTTCAAGCGAGTCGACGTTCAGCATCCCGACGTCCGCCTCCACAGGCCCGGTCCCGCGAACGTTGTATTTCCGCAAGGTCGTGTCGAACGGCACCTCGGCGCCGTCGTTTCGCGGTTTCGCCAGCGTCTTCATCGCTTCCAGATGCAGCCGATACCGATTGGTGGCACTGTCGGCGTAGGCCTTCGCGCCTTCGAGGTTCGGGTGCCCCATCGACGCGATCAGGGCGTGCTGGATCCGATTGATCTCCGGCACCAGCTGCTCCTTTAGGCGTGCTGCGTTCTTTATTGCCGACTCCTCTGAAATGTCATCTGGAACCTTTGAGTACCACAACAGTGTCTCGCGCAACTTGGTGGGGCCGTTGATCCCAGCTCGGAGTTGTTTCGCCAGGGATCGCCCGCCGACCGAGTACTTCCCCGGGCTTTCGGAGTCCCCTGCCGGTGTGTACACCGGAGCCGCGTTCCTCTTCAACTTGACCATCTCTGAGAGCGCATCAGATCGCGGCAGCCCCACAATCCGGTCATGTCGCGCCGGGTCGCCAGTCGCGTCGGTATAGTCCTCCCACAGGAACGTTGATGGCGCGAACACTGCCTGGTCACGGCCGAACTGCGACGGGACGAAAAGTATCCCAGGACCGCGGAGGTCCTCATCGCGGTTCGCTTCGGCGATCGCACGTCGCGCCCAAAACAGGAATCGGTTGTGGAACCACTCGCCCCGGATCGTCGCTTCGAATATGAGCTCGTCCACGTCGACGGCTTCCCAGATGTGTTCGTTGAACCACCAGGCGACATCATTGTTGTATTCGTGTTTGAAAAGTTCCCGAATCCGGCCAGTATCCGATGTCTCTGACACCGTCGGGAAGAACCCGAAGTACATGATGACGGCGTTTGGGCACTTTCCCCGAATCGCCTTAAGCAGTTGCAAGACATCGTGATAAGCGACCTGCTTGATATCTCCTTCCCATCGCTCCACGAATGCACCCGTCTCCACCTGCGGGTTGACGATGTCCTCAACGTCGAGGTCGTTCACACCACCGTCTACAAGGGCGACATCGATGCCTTTCCCCCCGGCCTTGCTGAGCAGTTTCACCTGTCCGATCACCGACGGGAACGGAGCGGGCACTTCACCGTACAGTTTGCGAGCCGGCCCATCGTCCTCCCCAGCGATGAAGGCCTTCCGTTGGTCAGCGTTCGCGAAGTACTTCGGGAACCGGTCAAGGAACTTCGCCCGGTCGGAATAGAGCACGCTCTCGAAGAAACGTCCGAAGATGCGGTTCTCACGTGCCTTGATCTGCGCACCAGATCTGGACGCATCCCAGACCAAGGACGCCGGCCTCCGTTTCGTGAGGATCGGGAGCCTGTCGACGAAGAGCACCGAGAATCGTTTATCGCGGGGTAGTCCCTGCCCCCACATGAGCGAATCACCGAACGCGGCAACCTTGGTTTCATCGTGTGGGGCGTTGCCGGCGTCGCCTTGGGTAGTGCGCGGTTTCGGGATTCTTCGCTCAGCCATTTCGGACTCCTGACCATCGTGGTCTAGGGCGTGATGGTGGCGTTCCTCGTCGATCACGGTTAGGTCCGCTCCGAGTCTCACCCAGGGCGCCATGCCCACGCCTCAGTATCCTCGCGGTTTCGCGGTGTGGTCAATGGCCATACGGCGGCCTCGCTGGGTGAAATGGCTCCGACGAACCTACGGTCTCCCCGCGTCCGTGGTGCCACCGTTCTGGCATCGCCACCCAGAACTCGTTTGGGAACTCTCGGCATTGCACCTGCACCGGCTGCGCGCCTACGACCCAGATCAACACGTGGGCCGGACTCTGCAAGGCCGCGGGTGGGTTCCCGAGCGCCTCGTATTGTGAGGTCCGAGCGCGCCGGCGCCAGTACCGGGCCCCCAGGGACGACACGGCGGGTACATCATATTGAGATGATCGGACTGCTGTGCGGCCATGAACACCAGATCAAAGCGGGTTCGGCAGGGTTGAGCACAAGGACGACGCTCGAGTCGAGGCAGCACTGCGATACTTACGCACCGCTGTGTGCGGAAATCAACGATTCGAAAGGGGGCGGAGACCGGTGTCTCGAGCGGAAGAAGAACATGCGAGATTGATGCTTTCAGCAGAGCTCGGAGTGGATTTTGCTCATCACGATGACGGCTCAGCGGCAAGCATGCCCGACCTTTTGTCGCTGGATGGGAAACACGTCGCGGAGGTGATAACGACGATGGGGTCAGCCGTCCGCCAAGCCGAACACCACCTCGATCCGGTATCGGAGCCAAGACTGCCCCATTGCGTGTGGGTGATGATCCCGTACACGAACCTGGGGGGAGCCACGAAGGATGTGAGGCTCAGAATCGTTGCGGACGTCGTCCGGTGGTCCTCGCGTGCCACTTGCAATTCTCACTGGTCAGCAGATGAGCGGCCGCGGCGGCCCGGAGTCGATAGTGACCCGATCCTTGGTCTCGGGGCATATGACGACGGAGTCCAAGTCGTGTGCGTTCAGATCTGTCGGCATTCGGACGTCGAGCCGCACCAGGTCAGGTGGTCTGTAGTGCACGCTGCGTCTATTGACGACCCGTGGAGGTTGGTCCGCCAATCGTTGAACAACGTCGACAATGAGCAACGAGGTGGCGTGTCGGCCCTAGCCAAGAAATTGAACGGTTATCGACACAAACACTTGGTGATGTACCCGTTCGGTTCGCCGGGAAATCTGACAGCAGCCCTCGGTGGATATGTGCTGCCGCTGAACATACTCGATTTAATGCCGACGGTATTGAATCCGCCGCTTGACGACATTCATATTTGGCTCGTGTACCAGTACGGAAATGGTGACGCCGTGGAGGGCCTTCATATTTGCGGGGGCCACTGGGCGAAATTCGGGACGACACTTCCGAAGCTGGATCGGACGTCGCTACTCTGGTCATTTCATTACCCGGAGGGGTGAATACTCATGCTGGTCGCACTGGTATAGAGCAGACTTTTCTCTCGGTCAAACCGGCCGTCGCCACTCGGATGGTCGCCACGAATAGTTACGGTGCTCTATCGCACGCGGCGGGCAGACCGCGGTGGCGGCAGACGGCGCAGCGGACATCGATTCGCTGTTGCTGGAAGGACTGAGCGGGCACGCTCCGGAAAGGTGTGGACGTGATCCGGCCGCTTTGCGACTCGACTTCGAGACAAGGCGCCATGGCGTTCAATTGTCGCCTGTAGCCGCAACATCGACGCCTGATTAGCAGCGGGGCGGACGGCACTTGAACCCGTGACCGACGGGATTCGGTGCACGGATTCCGCCACATCTGGAGCGACCTCGATCCACCTTGACCTATTCGGGTCTGACTGGGATTTCCTTGCTCTGGTTGGTCGTGTGTTCATCGATGCACCTCGACTCGTCTAGATCGATAACGAGTCAGCAAACGCTGAATGCACGCATCAAGTCAGGTTCACTGGTGCCGCCCTGTTAGTTCGGCCATAGCGTTCTTAAATAGCAACAGTGTCGCCCCCGGCAAATGGGCCTTCCACTCGTCAAGCGAAATACGAAGCGCCTGTCGATTGATTCCCGATAGATAGTTGACGTCGTCAAGGCGGAACAGCTCAATCGTCGTTCGTCCCTTGGGCGATTGCGGCCTTGGAGCTCCGACTCGTCGACTGCGGCCAGCATACGTACCCTCAATGTGCCTTTCAATCGAATCCAGATAGGGATGCACAAGAAGAAAACTTGAGTCCGCGTAGTCGCGACCGACTAAAGTCACCGAATCGAAATCTTGTTTGAAGATCGAATTGCAGCTATGGCAGGTCACGATCAGATTTAGCGGCTCGAAGGTCCATTGCGGATACAGCGTGTCGCCCTTCGGCGCAAAGTGATCAATCGACCAGGCTCGTCTATCGGCTACATCTCCGACGAAATATCCACAGATCGCACACTGATCGCTTTGATTTGCGAGCGCCCAAGCAACGAACTTCTCTATGCTCTTTCGCTTTCTCGACCAGCTTGGCAGCGATCCATCCGCACGCCGTCGCGGCTCGAGCGTGAGCGTGGGATCAGGTCTTGTCAGCGACCTCACTGCTCCAGAACCTCCGCGGCTTGGGCAACGATTATGTTGAGGTCCCCTGTGTCTTCCCCCTGCATACCGCGCAGCCGGCGAAAAGCGGCCATAGCCGACGCTCGATCAATAAGCGCGGGTCCTGGCCCGCCTCCCGAAATGAGTTGCACGAGCGTGCGGAGATCATTCTCGACCATTAAATTTCCGGCGACCCTCGCTCCGAAAACCCTGTACAAAATGTTCTCGACGGAACGTCCTTTATAGGGCTCGTCGAACTGGGCGAAGTTTCCCCACACCTCGCCAGGAACAAGGACGTCGTCCGCATCAGAAACTAAGTACGGCGAATGGGTGGCAATGAAAAAGTGGCAACCGAGCTCAGCTGGGATCGTCGCGCGCATAAGTGGTATCCAAGCCGATTGCCAATTCGGATGAAGCCCAGCCTCAGGCTCGTCAATGATCACCAGAGAGCTGGGACGCGCGTGTGCAGCAATTCTCGCGAAAGTCGATAGTAAAAGGAGCTGGCCCGCACTCAACGCGTCGATGTCCACAACGCGTTCGCCCAGACGTACATGGACTCGAACATCCGCAAAACCGAGGCGTCTTAGCAGCCTGATTAGGTCCATAGCTTCAAGGTCAAATCGCGCGGAGATACTCCAGAAGAGTTCCATTTGCGGTGCATCGAAGTCCAAGACAACACCGCTACGGTTATCTGCCGCGTCAAATGCTCGGAGCTCTGCGAGAAGTGCATCGCTTGATACATAGTGGCTCCGGCTCTCGTCCGTCTCAAGCGCTTCTACGAATTTTTTGACCAACTCGGACTCGCCATCTTCACGCCTTGAGCGTCCACGCTGACGTTCGAAACTTGCGAAGAACCGGTCGCCGCCCAATGCGTTCAGGACAGGCACGAGCCGCTCTCCTACGTCAGTGGACCTAAAGCACTCGAGAATGGCAGCACTCGTAGCATCGCGAAGTGCTCCCGTCGACGTGTTGTTGCTTGCTTGGCGCAAACCCAAGTAGCGGTAGCGATCGCGCCTTTTGGAGGTGTTGACGAATACGTCTGTAACCATGTTGGACAGGACTAGCAGCGCCGCCGGCGCATCCCCGAAAGGAGTGTCTGTTCCAGCCAATTCGGACTTGACGCCGCCGGACCGATGCGACTCGGCAATGCTGCGTAGTAGCTGACTCTTCCCGGTTCCGTTAGGACCAATTGCGACCGTGAATCGATGGCCCGGGTTTTCCTGCGCGTCGAGGGTGAAGTCGAGAGAACCGTCTCGATGTTTGAGCAAGCGATACAACACGACTCATTTCTATGCCTTGAGCTTTCATCCAGTACTTTATAAGGCTTCGCTCCGCCCAGTGGCGCTTAGGCCTGCAATCTCGGAACTGCTGTGTCTCGACGCGCCCGGCCCCTGCAACCGCAGAGTGACGCATGGGACTGCTGTCGGACTGGTTGACTCCTAATTTGCCCGTTGGCGCTCGGACGTAGACGTTGCCGTCGACGACGAGCGCCCAGGTCTGGGTGGGGGTGACATAGGTGGTGCCGTCCTCGCGGAATGGGAAGACGAAGAGATCCTGGTTCTCAACGATGATCTCGTCAATGACCGCTGGATTTCCGAAGTGTCGAGCGCGATCTTGCGGAACCAAAGGGTTGAAGGACGGTACTGCCGGCCAACCCAATAGAGTCGTGACTATGACTCCAATTTCCCCCACCGATGCACCTATGACAACCGTGGAAGCCGACACTTCGGTGGAGGATGTCGATGAAGCTGACGCCGTCCCGCGCAAGGTGGAGCCGATCACGTACTTCGGCACAGAATTCGACGTTCACGGCCTGGTCCGCCGGTTCAATCAACGCGCTATTATCGTTCCCACTTTTGACCCGAATGCCGAGTTGCCGGACGGACGAGCCCAAGGGTTCCAACGCGGCTCGGTCTGGCGCCCTGGCCAAAGACAGCGCTTCATAGAGTCGCTTCTTCTCGGCTTCCCGGTGCCAGGCATCTTCCTCGTTGAACAGCCCGGCAAAAAGTATCTGGTCCTAGACGGTCAGCAAAGGCTGACGACTCTCGTCGCTTTTTACGGAGACAAATTCCAACTGGATTCCGTAGACAATAAGTTTTCCGGTCTAACCTATTCGACCCTGAATGAGGACGTTCAGCGCGCACTCGACGATACATTCATTCAGTCGATAATTATCCGTACCCCAACCTCGGTGAACGAGTATGAGAGTGTCTATCAAATTTTCGAACGTCTGAATTCGGGCGGTACACAGTTGCAACCGCACGAAATTCGTGTTGCTCTATACGGCGGCTTTGCCGTCGACACGATTCGAGAACTGAACAACGATGTCAATTGGCGAAAAATCTTCGGCAAGAAACATGAGCGCCTAAAGGATCAAGAGCTAATCCTACGCGTGCTGGCGTTCAGCGCCGAGTCTCGGGCCTACGCCGCACCCCTCAAAACCTTCCTTAATACGTTTCTCGCGAATCACCGCGACGGCGAAGGCGTCGACCTCCCTGACCTCGCCCAACGATTCGCAATCGCGACGGAAATACTCGCAAGGTCGCTTGACCCCCGTCCTTTCCGTCTCGGTACGCAAGTAAATGCCGCGATTCTGGAGTCCGTGTTTGTGGGTGTGATGGACCGAATTGCTGCCGGGGAAAACTACGCAGCCATCCCGGCTTCTCACTGGAAGGCAAACTACGAAGCGCTACTTGCGAACCCCAACTATCTGGACGCTGTAAGCAAAGCAACTGCCAACGAGGAGCCACTAGCACGAAGACTGCAGCTCGCGCGAGAGCAATTCAGCGGATGACGAGAGGCGCGGCTCGGTTTGTTGATCGGCGATCATCCATTAAGCAACAACTCGCCGAGATCGACACGATAATTCTCCTCGCAGGTGAAACAGACGACCTCGTTGCACGGGTCTATCTCGAACTGTTTGCCGTTGTCCGGCTGAGCGGCTTTATCGAGTCGAGCGTCGGTCACATGGTTCATGGATACCTGGAAGAAAATGCCGCACACCGGGTTCAAAATTTCGGCAAACGTCAGACCAAACGGCTACCGAGCATGACCCCTGAGAACCTCGAGCAGCTCGTCAGCAGCTTCGATTCTGATTGGGCCGCGTCCTTAACTGAATACCTTGCGAAAGATGAAAATCGTCAAACGCTGAGCAACCTTATTGGTGCCCGCCACGCGCTAGCCCACGGCAGCACGACGAATGTTTCCGGGTCGCTCTTGCGCCAGTATCACCGCGTCGCGGAGTCTGTTGTTCAGCTCCTTGAGGACATGTTCATTCCTTTGAAGTGAGTGTCACACGGACGCTCTCACCACGAAAGGCTAGATCAGAGGGGGCGGGTAGGACTGTCGCTGGTAGTTGCCGTCTCGCAGAAATCGAGCTGTGCTATGGAGTTCTACGGGCGTATTGTCCAGAACTCGCCCGATAATATTGCTGAGGAAAACGTCGGGACGCAGGTCAGGCGGCATTGCGTCGAACCTAACCGTGACTACGGGTAGATCACGAATCGCGTTTGTGATCTCTAAATCCAACGGCGCCAGGATCTCGTCTTCATCATCACCGACTTGGGCTTCAGCCGTTGTGTCTACCGGCTCAAGGACTTCCACGCTCTTGTCCCATTCCAGAACGAGGTAGCACGTGGAGTGGTAAGCGTCTTCCTCGCGGCCGAGCTTACGGATGAGGTCGATAAGCCAGTCGGCCCATCCGACCCTGCTCAGATTTGGTTTCTGGTCGAGCACCGTTGAGCGGATTGCGTAGACGAAACCGAGCGCTGACAGGGGATGGCGTTGTCGAAGATTCTTAGCGTCGCCGTAGCTTTCTTCGACCCTGTTCGCAGCGTTGTTTCCGAAGGAGGAGTCCATTCGTTTTGTGCTGATGAGGATCTCTGGTCCAGTCATCCAGTCGCTCATCACCACGTCAACTTGCTTGATGTAATTCTTCCCAAGGATTCGAGCACTAGAACCGGTAACGCCTCGCACGGATGGTTTGGCGCCGAGTTTGCTCCAGATGTCATTGCGTACTGGTTTCGTTAATGCTGTCGCATTAGGGCCGACGAGGTTCACTAGAGAAGTTGGCACAACACGCGGATTTGAGTCGCGAGGCCAGATCGCGTCTGGGGAAAACCCTGCACGCCGCAGCTCGTAGGCTATCCAGACGTCGAGAGCTAGCGCGGGTACACCGGTCTGCGAATTGGCTTTCAAAAAAGAGGCACCCCAAGCAACCTCGTGAGGGTCGCGTAGTCCGGGCTGTAGGTTTCATTCGGACCGTTGCCCGCCCACGGTGACGTGTATTCTCCGTCCACCATTTCAGTCGCAACGATCCGGTCAAATATCGGCCAGGCCTTCTGCTTCGCACTCGGCTCTTTGGCCATGTTCTGCTACTTTCCTAGGTCCATGCGCAAAAGAGAAGCCATGTCGATCAGCTCAGCAGATCGTCGTCGGCTCGGTCTTCTTCGACGACGGCGAGTTTGCGTCGCTCGTACTTGCTTCGGACGTCGACGTGATGGGTAACCGAGGTCGCCGCGAGGATCTGTTCAATCATCTTGGTCATGAACTGTTCTGGGCGGACATCGTCAGGAACGCGGTCGAGTTCGATTTTCACGGTCGGGTTCTCGTTGGACCAGCTGACGAGGGCAAGGCCGGTGGCGGTGTAGCCGTTGCCGCCGCCGAGATCGCGGAGCTTGCGCATCATGTCGACGGTCTTCTCGAATGCGTCGGGTTCCTGCGTGAGGATGGTGTCGCGTTGAACGAAGAAGAAGCCGACCGCGGCGAGGGGGTAGCGGCTGCGGAGGTTGCCGGCGTCGCCGTATGCCTCTTCGAAGCGGTTGCTGAGGTTCTTACCGAAGGAGGACACCATGGTCTTGGTGCTGAGCAGCAGCTCGGGGCCTCGGTCCCATCGGGCGATCGCGACGTCAACTTGTTTGTCGTAGGCACGTCCCAGGATTTTCGCGTCTGTGGGGGCGACGATGGGCATGGCCATCAGCTTCGCTCGGACCTCGTCGGATAGAGCGCGCGGAAGCTTTTCCAAGAGGACGGCGATGTCGCGGGGCATGATGCGGGGCCGTGTTGCTCTTGGCCAGACTTCGTCGGGTCCGAAGCCGGCTCGGCGCAGCTCGTGCGCCAGCCAAGAGTCGACTCCGTTGGCGAGGGCGCCGCTCGCCCAGCCTTTGTTCGCGGCCACGGGTATGGTCAGTAGGCCTTCTGCTAGTGGGTAGTCCGGGGTGTACACAGGCACTTCACCCTTGCCATGCGCCCAAGGGTCGCTGAGCAGTGCGGCAGCGAGAGTGTCGTCGAAAGGTGTGAATGAGTCAGGCTTAATCACCAATGGTCTGCACCCGTCCCCCGCTGCGGCCGCGGACCGTTCTGCGGGAAGTGAGCGCCTGGTGATCTGCACGAAGGGCGTCCAGTTCGTCCGCCGACAACCGGCCGCTGAAAAGGATGTCGTCTACCAGCGCGACTGCGCTGAGGAGGTCCTTTCTCTGCAGGTGCCTCTGCACACTCGGCTTCACTGCAGCCAAAGCGTCCCGATTCCGAGCAAGGACGGCCGGTGTGGGCATCCACCAGCGGTCCGCCTCACGGGGCTCGATCTTCAAGATCCCCCCGCCGTAGGAGCGTCCGACGATCTCTGCAGAGAGAAGGGTCATGCTGTTCAGCGACGCTACGGGGAGCACGTCGCGCGCGATGTCGCGCAGCTCGTCGCGGAGGTAGACGCCGTGAATGCTGTTGAGATGGCGGGCACCAGCTGTGTTCGTTGTGAGGCGTGCAGTGTCGGCGTTCATGCAGGTCAGAAAGAGGTCTGGAGCGGCAAGGACTGGGACGCGCCACCAGGATTTACGGACACGGCACTTGTAGGCCTGGTCGACACCTGTGGCGTGTCCGAGTTCGATGTAGCGCAGGGTCTCCTCTGCCGGGGTGTTGCTCGGCCAGAGCAACCAGATGGGCTGGTCGCGTTGACCGAGGCGCGTCAGGCCGGAGTCGGTCAGTGCAAGACCGCGGAGGTGGGAACTTCCGGGCGGGCTGATGCGCAGCAGGTCGCGGCGTGGGATGCCGAGTTCTTTCACCCGTGCCGGCGACAGGGCGAAAAACCTGTTCCCGCCCGTGACGGCCCCGAGCGTTGTGTCCCCGTAGGTTTCCAGCGGTCCGAAGGTGTCGTCTGCCGCCAGGCGCGTCATCACGCCCGCCGTGATTTCAGATAGGGCCATCGGGGTCCACCGGTCCGCGGTGTCGATCGGCGCCCACGTCGTCCCGGATTCCAGTGTGCCGAGGGTCGTGGCGTTGCGGGTCTGTCGAAGGGACGCGTGTCCGGCCGGGGCCTGCTTCCACCCATCGGCTTTGACCAACACAGTGTCTGCTTCGGCATCGGGGAACACCTGCTCATCGAAAACGACGAGCTCGACGCTGGCGAAGTTCTCCAACAAGAAACGGCGAACGGGAGCTGCGTAGTTCACGCTCAACAGTTCCGCCGGCAGTACCAGCCCGAGGCGGCCCCCCGGCTTCAGGAATCCGGCCGAGTGAGCAACGAAAGCTGCCCAGCTAGAGGAGAGCCCGGTGAGGGCCACACCTTGGTGCAGAGCGGCGAACCGTGCACGGTCACGCTGGTCCCCCGTCCACTCCTGGTACCGGATGAAAGGAGGGTTGCCGATGATCGCGTCGAAGGTGGGAGTCGCCTCGACGAGGAAGAAGTCGCTGACCGTGATCTGCGCCTGCCCGCCGGTTGCGGCCACGATGGCACGGGCGGATTTCGCGCTCGGCCCGTGGATCTCGACACCGTGGACGATGGGCTCGTTGTGACCGAGCGAAGTCAAGCGTTCGACAGCTGCTGTCAGGAATGCAGCTTCGCCAGTGCTAGGTTCGAGGACTTTGTCGTCGGAGCGGCGGATCGCCCACTCGGCGATGTGCCGGGTAATTCCGTCCGGGGTGAAAAACGCTCCGCGTGCTTTTCTAGCCGTCGAAGTTTCGAGTAGAACGGTCACAGCTGGATCAAGTAGCACGACATCACACTATGCGACAAACCACCGACATTTCTTTCGGCAGGCGGTTGCACTAAGAAGCTCCCCGTCTAGATCGGCCGTCCTCCCTAAACGCAACCGGCACCGCCGACAAACCCGCCTCAGGATCGCTGACGGAACGGTTGCGAGCCTAAGTCGACCGCACGCTTGCGCCAGCTAGAGCCGTTCGACCGCGGACGACCAAACCCAGGCCTTGTGCACCGCACCGCCGGCGCGCCAGCGCACGGCGACCGCAGCAGCGGTCCATGCGACAGCCTCACCATCGACCTGAAGCGGACCGTCCGGGTAGCGCACCCATGCTCGGACCGGCGGCGGGACAGGCGCGCGCGTCAATGGCATGGTTTCGAGCGCAATCTCTTGGGGGCTGAGTGATTGCGGTGGCCCTGATTGCATGATGCGCAAGATGATGCTGTCGTTCATTCTGCGGTCGACGGCGTCCGCATATCTCTTAGCTGTTCCCACTTGGGTGCTCCTTGGTAACGAAGCATCCGGCCATGCAGCTCGATTCTAATCAGCCGCCACCGTCATTCGTTTGGGCACCGCCATACGACTAACGAAGCCCTCTGCCGCCGACTAATACACACCGCATCAAACAGTTGAGAGGATCGGTGCGCTATTCGGAGACCTGTCGTATTGCGAGGATCTGAAAACCCTCAGGCAGCTTCTCTTCAAGGTCGACACGCGCAAGGGCAAGCGTCTCCCCTTCGGCTTGGATTTCGCTGGTCTCGGTGGAACGAATCTGTGCAACAAACTTCATGCAGTAATCCTGCCGCAAATGCCAGACGGAGCCAGAGCGATGAGTGCTGCGCCCCGAGCCTCCGCCTGCGAAACGAAAGCTACGGCAGAGTCTTTTTCGACCGTGGCTGGCCGACGCTGATCGGGGAAGAGGCGCGCAAATCTGCGTCCGAGGGAGTCAGGACCCGCGCCCGCGCTGAGCGACATATGGCTCGAATATCTACGGTACTGAGTTGATCGATCGGCACGCGCTCGACAACTTCACGCAAAGCGAGTTGCACCAAAAGAGCATCGGTTCGAACACGCGGTAGGCCGCGCTTCGCTCGAGCCCGGTTCTCCATCTCCACGTCGCGGTCTAGTCGATGCTGCTGGCTATTCACATGGACGACAACGGCTCTGAGCAGACGGTCGAATTGTCGGTTGCGCCGCTCTTGTCGCAGTAAAGCGCGCGAACTCCTCACTGCACCAGCAATGTCTCGGCTACTCAGTAGGTCAGTGCGTTGCAGAGTGCCGAGGGCCACGTCGACCGCCCTGCAATACATCACTTCTTCAGCGTCAGCGGGCGGAAGTCCCTGCCGCAATCTGGACGCGATGTAGGCAGCAGCGAACTCGCGCATTTGCGGTTCGTGGTGACGCAAGTGTTCCGTCAGTGTCTCCGTAAATACGGCGGACTGTCGAACGTGCTCGGCCAACAACGGGTCGCTGAAATACAGTTGAGCGGCTTTCTCGTGAGCTCGCCTCTCTGCTGCAGCGACGGGGTGGAGTTGCTTTGGCGGAAGACCTGAGTTCTGCAGCCGCCGCCTTAAACGTCGGGCGTCGGCGTTAGCCTCCAGCTGCGATTGGTAGACATCGGGATTTTTGCGGCGTTCGCGCTGGAGATCAGCCAGGCGTTCCTTGTTTCGCTCCGCCCAGGCCTTGCGCCACCGCTTCGCGATTTCAGGATTCGCATCGCGACGCGCAGCTGCCCTCTCGTTTATCTCGCCGCGATGAGCCTCGTAGTAGCGGACGGAGTACTCCCGGATCTTCTCACTGTTCCGTGCGACCCACTGCGCGTGGTAGCCACGAACCTCGTCCAAATGACTTTCTCGCCATTCCTTCGCGCGTGCTCGCGCCAACACGCGTTGCTCCACGTCCGATTGTCGACGCAGGGCCGCGCGCCGCGCCGCATCCCGATTCAGCTGACGGGCGCGCTCGATGTTGTCGGCCCGCCATCGACGATTCGATTCTCGAATTCGGTCGCGGTTTGCTTCGACCCACCTACGGCGAATGGCTGCATTCTTTTCGGGGTGCCGTTCGCGATAGCGACGGTTGTACTCCCGCTTCCGCAACCGCCGCGCAACATCTGCGGCCTGGGCTAGGCTTCCCTGATCGTTGCGGGTGGCGGAGTCTTCATCATTCGACTCGCTCATGATCGGCGCTACTCAATAGGCGGCGGTGCCAACTCGATTACCAGCGCAATCAGGCCCGCGCGATGCGCAGTAGGGTCCGCGATTGTGCGCCCGACAGCAAGACGAAGCTGCTCGTCAACCTCCTCCGCTAGGCCGAATATTGGCTCCATGCAGTAGTCGACGTCGTTCTGGATTCTGTAGTCTTCGTCGTCCACGGCGATCTCCGGATAATAGAACATTGCGGCTAGCGCGGTCCGGCTCAATAGGTCATCGAACTGTTCTTGCGGGATCGTCATGGGATGCCTCCTGCGGCGGATCTGAATGAGACAAGACTGCCGCGAAAAGGAGGTGCGCTGTTGAATCCCGGCCAATCAGTCGGCTAGGGCTTCCGATAGCTCGAGCTCGCCATCGAAGGCTAGCTGCGCGCAAACGCACGCGCTGGGCGCTCGACCCGATCGCTGCCAGCGATACCGCGAGGCTCAGCCGCTGAGACCCGACGTGCGAGGGCTTCGCGATGGCGGGTAACAATCAGTCGGGCGAGGGTTGCCGGCCCGGCAATGATGAACTTCAGCGCGTTCCAAACGAACAGCACGGCGAGCAAGTTCAACCAACCTGAGCGGCCGTCTTGCGCAAGCCCGATGCAAAACACCGCGGCGAGTAAATACGGAACCGCAATTAGCATTGCGGGCACGCCCCACTTGAGACCGCGGCGCCTATGAATCGCATCGAGCGCGATGTTCGTAGGCATGAACTTGCGGAGCGCGTAGTGAGTACGGGCTGTTAGACCCCAGATGAATCCGAACACGAGTCAACCCTCCATATGCTCGGCAACGAGAAGGGTGAAGGACGAGAGTCGTGCCAGTGCGACCAGCGCTGGCGCATGTAGAGATTGCCTGTCCAAAATTTTAGAACTGACGGATGACAGACGGTAGACCCAATGCGGAAGTTGTGAGTGCTACGACTTCACCATTGTTTGTGCCGGCCGACCTTCGAGCCGAGTCGAGCGCAGCACGCGCACGGCCAGCGTCGAGGCGCTGAGCCGTCGACAGAGGCGCTGGACCGAGTGCCTTCGAGCCAGCGATGTCATATCGATCTCGGTATGCCGCGACCGTGCAAGCGTGACGCCTCCAGGTGGACGCCGCTGATCCCCGGGGTGCTTTCCCGAGGGATCGCGTCCACGTCTCCCCCGCGAGCAACGCCTCGTCGAGCACCGTAGCCGCTCGCTCCTCGAGAAGCCGACGCCGCTCGAGTAGTGCCCGCCGCATGTCCAGGTCCATTTGCCCAACTGCTTCGGGAATGAGCCCGACAATAAAACGTGGCGTTTGGCGTCCACGGACCCTAGCGGCGTGCGATCCGATCGATGCTGCGAGCCTCGCCTGAAGGACGGCCGCAATGTCACTGGCATCCACAAAGTCACGGGCCGCGACAATCCGCGGCATCAGTAGCTCGACGTCGAGATAATTCGCTTCGGCTCGCCGGAGTTCCGCAGCGAACGCACCGAACGCATCCGAATCGACGACGCAACCCACCTGCTCATCTGAGAGCCCGCTCCTGCCGACTAGAGAAACCCACCGATCATGCTGCGCAGCGGCCGCGATCGTCTCGTACTCAGCAGCAATTTGGGGCGTCGAACTCCACGCGGTCTGTTCTGCTCTCATAGTTTCGTGGGCGGAAAGCTCGGCACCCACATGTTGAAGGACGCCGAACAGGATGCTGTGCGCGGTCGCCTCTGGATCGTCGCCTGGACGAGGGCCAGAGTGAGCGACATCCGGTTGATCTATCGCGACATAGGCGGTGTTGGAATCGCGCCCCCGCGTCATCGCCACGTACAGGTTCTCGCGAGTCATGCCCGACGAGACCACGACGTGAGCTGTATCGGTCGTTACACCTTGCGCGCGGTGCGAAGTTATTGCGTAGCCGAGTTCGACGTAGCTCTCGACGTAGTCGGCGGGAAGTCGCGTCGCGCTCCCCCATCGGCGCCCGCTCCGACGCACCTCGATCGAACCGTTCGAATTGACTCCGATCACTGTCCAGCGATCACCGTTTCGTACCCACGAACCGGCTACACGGAGTCGACGATCATTGTGTCGCGAGATGACCGTGTCACCGACCCCCACACTGGTTCCATCGTGGAGCGGGGCCTCGTGAACTGCGTCAACCCGACCTTCTAAGATCAGCTCGCTTCGAGCCCGGACGTTCATCGACGCAACTGCTTCGTTCGAGTCGCTGATCAAGACAGACCCGCTGCCAGCCTTGGTATCTGCTCGCCACGCGTCGAATGCAGCATCTGCCATAGCGTCAGAGGTGCCGCAGCGAATCTTGCCGTGCACGTCGTACAGGTCAACTGACTCCGGGGTGCCTTGGCGAAGTGTGAGTGATGCCACTTTTTCCCACTCGTGCGTGAACCGATGCACATCGACGAGTTCAGGCGTGTCGCCTCTTTCGTGCACAAGCAGGGAAAACGCCCCACCTGCCTCGACGGACTAGAGCTGGGCGAAGTCACCGACGAGAAGGACCTTGGCGCCTGCATCTGCGGCAAGTGCCGATATCCGGTCCAACGGAACCGTGCCGGCCAAGGACGCTTCGTCGACGATGACAAGCTGGTCGGCGCGAAACGCCACCTTGTGGTCGAGGTGACTCTGCCACCACTTCGCGAGATTCTCCGTACCTATGCCGATGTCTTCTGCGAGTACCTGCGCCGCCGCAGCTGAGGGAGCGAGCCCTACGACCGAACCCGCCCCATGCGCCGCTTCCCATGCATGCCGAAGCACTGTCATGGCTGTTGTCTTGCCGGCTCCCGCCGGCCCAACCAGAACGTCAATGGCACGTCCGGATTCGATGATTGACGCGAGTGCGTCGTACTGGTCACCAGAAGGTTTCCCGCCGCCCGGAAGCGTTCCGCTCGCGACCAAGCGCAGCAGGGCCGCCGCGGCTCTCGGCGCATGTAGGTCTTCGGAGCGCTCGATTAGCCGAGACTCCGCGTCGAGCAGCTCAGATGAAGTAAACAAAGTCGAGTACCTGGGGCGAAACACGGATGTTCCGTCTTCGCGTTGGAACCCAGTCGGACTCAGCGCAATGTCGGGCGGCGTTATCTGTAATGACGCAAGCTCGGCGGCCTCCACAACGAGCCCCATGACGGCCTCACGATCGAGCGCCGATGCAAACCGATATTGCATAAGTTGTCGCGACGCTTCGGCGGCAAGGTTCCAGTGCCGCCAGGTTGCGCGTTTCTCGCTCACCGCGATCATTGTGCTCACGCCGAGCGCGTTGATTGCGTCCAGCGGCAGGTCCTCCGCGCGCAAGATAGTCGGCGACTGATTCGCGCACGCTTCACCCGCCCACGCGGTCGGATTCTGCGCAAGCGCGCGAGCGGCTCGCTCACGCCAAGCCGCGGTCAACTCCGCCAGCGACTGCACGTGCTTTACCGGGCGGGTAGTGAGCGTGGCCTGCGCTCGGAGCTTCGTGATCGCGACGGGGCTTGGGCGACGCCCGTTACGCGCCACATACTCTTCGATCAATCGATCAGTCTCCACGTCAATGTGCCTTGACCTCGATGAAAACTCGGCGACGAGCTGGCTGGGTACTGACTCGACGACCCACGCCGCATGACGATCTCGACCGCGTTCGCGCATCTCCCACCTCACGCCGAGCGATCGAGATAGGGCGTCCGCGAACAGTGCTTCGTGCAGTTCGGAGAGCGCCACGACGATTGCATGCATTGGCCGACCGTCTAGCGATCGCCACTTCCCGTCGAGCAAGGTCTGTACCTTGTTGCTGATCACCACGTGCGTGTGCAGGTGCGGGTCCCCTGCTCTGCTATCGAAATGGTCGAACGCAGTTGCAATCAGGCCGGCGACGCCGACCTGCGCGACCGCGCCATCGTGAGCTGATATCCCAGTTCGCGTCGACGCTGCCTCGCGTTCAAGGAAGGCAATTGCGTCCGTAACCGACTCGTGATGCGCGCGCGCAATGAGCGCTTGCGTGGACGCATCCGCGATGCCCCAGAGGACGCTCGCTGACTTCGGGATTGAGAAGGTGAAGTCGTAACCAGCGACTGCTCGGCGGCGTTTCGTCGCGGGCGCGTCTGCAATGGATGGTGCGTCTAGCGGCCGCCCGTCGTTTTCTTTGTTCATGGCTATCGAACCCGAGGGATTTCCGTACACCGGATAGGCGCGCCCGAGAGCCGCACCTGTCAGAGGGTCGCGGCCCTGCCCGATGAGTAGCTGAAGCTGCGATTCTGTTACTTCTTCTCCATCGGCCAACAATCCGTTGGCGATACCGGGTAAGCCATCACCCATCCACCTGCCAGGCGGAGTACCGTGCGCGCTGTAATACCGGGTAAGCGGTGTAGACAACGAACGTGTCCCGTCGCCGACGACGACGGTGCGGAGCAGATATTTGTAGCCGTCCCCGGTGCTCATCACTCGCATCGACACCGTCACGGCGCCCACCTCCGTCATTTACGAAGAGGTGCACAGCCTCGATCTGCAAGAGGCGTGGAACTGGAGAAATTCGAACGAGGGTCGCGAGATTCGACGCCCTCTCAGGTTGACTAGGCGGACCCGATCGAGCGCTATTCCGCAGGGCCCCGTGCGCGAGTGCAGGAAATCTGATCGCTACCGCCATGCTCCTTCCTCGGTCGAAACAAACCGCGGATACTGTCCGTACCCATCCGTGCGATCCAGAAAGCCCAAGTCCACAAGTCCGTGAAGATGTATTGCGATCAACTTGAATGCGTCCGGCTGCCCCATATTGACACCTCGTGCCTTAATCGCAGCGAACGCTTCCCGGACGCCGAACTCTCGGCTGCGGCCCGCCACCAGGTCGAAGTAGACGACGCTTTGCCACCGCACCAACGCATTGGTACCCGGCCCCGCGTCCCCATTCGAGTCAATTCTGTCGCGCAGATTGCCGCCGAAGTACGCGTTGATCGACGCCAGCGCGTCACTTCTATTCCACCTTTGAACCGTCGCGAACTGGTGTCTGATCTGTTCCTGCTGCGGGCGACGTTTGAATATCCACGCCTTGAGCTCCGCTTGAGCAGCTGCGACCTCCCGTTGTTGCGTTTCGACGGTATGTCGTCGAGAAGCTTCGTTGCGATCCCGGAGGTCTTTCGTTTGCCCATAGAGCTGGCTGAGCCAATCGCTGGCAATTCCTCGGCGTGATGGTCGGAAATCTTCGAGCGGAGCGATTGATAGGGAAGCGCGTAGAAACTGGTCCCAGACTTCAATTGTCGCGCTACTCCTCAAAGTCGCGCTTCCGTCGTCGATCCACTCGTTGCTGGTCGCAATGCCGATTGCGCGCTGCTCAGGGTTGATGAACATCACAGGAGAACCAGCAGCGATTACAGCTCGATGCGTTGGATTTAGAGAAAGGAATCCACCTCGGTCGAACCTTAGCTGCTTCGAAGTGTGGCCGAACAGCCAGACGTCTGCAATTCTCTGTCGGCGGTATGACTCGTGTCTAGTTCGCCAGGCGTCAGACGTAAGCGGGCTGTATTGCACTTCGAATGCGACCCGATCACCGGCCGGACTTGTAATCAAGACATCTGCTCGCCGCTCCCCTTCCGCATTCGTGTACTCCTCGCGCTTCACCTTCGAGTTTGGATAGTTCGTGCTGAGCCAGTTCTCAATGACCGCGCATCCTTGGGAATGAAATATCGACTCCCCCGTATGCCCGCCATCCTTGTTCAGGTGAACCAGGCCATCTCGCTTTGTCGTTCGATGTGCCGTCGTGAGCTGCGCTTCGCAGCCCGGTACTGGGCAAATTACGAACTGCTTGACGTGGGCACGCCATTCCCGAGCCGTATCTTCCTCGAGGTACCAGAGCTGATCCGTGTCCTTATGGAGTCCCCAAACAAACCGCTGCTCGCCGTCCTGGAATGAGAGCACCTGCGCCTTGTGATCGGTGAAGCCACCTCGACCTAAGGGCTCGAGTGGGACCAAGTCGACGCGTGAGGCGCTCTCAGAATCTGTCACAAGTTCATCTTGTTTGAATGTGGGGCAAATGGCTACATATCTCCGCGCACGGTGGTCGTAGTCTTTCCGTGCATCCCCGATTCCCACCGAGATCGATTTGCTTGCGCCTAGGCAGCGCCATTCATGTACCCTCTCTTCTGAGCAATAGACAGTATCTGATTGTACGTCCGCTGCCAACCCCGTAATTGGGGGAATTCGAATGTCGAAACCGCGCCTGTAGGGTCGCCACAGAGATGTGGCGCAGCACGTGTTTTCAGATCGTTCCAAGCGTCGATCCCAATTCACGGAGGCGCGTGGCTTTGAAAGCAAACGACACAGTGCTGTACGGTCGCGAAACGGAGCTCAGTGAACTGTTCGGTCTTATGGCCCGAGTCAGCCAAGCTGGTGCTTCGTCCACCGGGAAAGTCGCGTTGCTCGGTGGGCACAGCGGCGTGGGCAAGTCGGCGTTGGCACAGTCAACGATCGCGGAGGCCGAGCGGTTGGGATTCGCCACCCATCGGATTGCGTGCGAGCCGTTTCACGAGGGAATGAGTTTCTTCCCCGTACGAGAGCTGGTCAGGCAGCTCTCCGATGGCCTGCCTGTGGCGGAGAAGATCGCTGCGATGTTCGGGAAAGACTCCCCGCAGGCCGAGATGGCGGCAGTTAGCGATTCCGTCACTGCGGATCCCGCGAGTCGCCGTGAGGCCCTGGTGGCGACGTTCACGAATGTCATCGTCGGTAGATTCCGTTCGCCGGATGCGCGGCCCCTTCTCCTGTTCATAGACGACCTCGAGCACCTCGACGTCGGTAGCGCGGACGCGCTTATCTGCTTGATCTCTCGCATCGGCGAGGGGCCCGTCGTAATCCTGGGCGCCTTTCGGAGCGACCTCGTGATCAGTCCCAGCCATCCGCTCAAATCGATCGTGACCTCTGCACGGCGCGCGGAGGGCGTCTTGACCAGCGTGAGTGTCGGGGCTTTCGCCGATTCATCGATTGACGACCTCGTCGATGTCATGCTCGCTGGCGAGAGCGATCTGCCGCTCGCGTTTTACGAGAAGCTCTACCGCGAGACGGAGGGAAACCCCTTGTTTATCCGGGAAATCCTCCGGGTACTCCGCGCGCCAGCTTCGAACGGAACGCCCGCACAGCTGTCGCTGATCGACGGCAAATGGCGATTCATCGGCCCGGTCGAGCTGTGGGCAATACCGCCGTCGGTGGAAGACGTCATCGCATCGCGACTCGACATGCTCGACCCCGAGCAACGCAGCGAACTCGAGTTCGCAGCAGTTGTCGGCCGCCGCTTCGCGTTCGAGGTGCTCCAGAACTTGACCGCGTCGGGTGAGGACGACCTGCTGCTCCACCTCGAGCGATATCTGAATATCGAACTCATTCGGGAACTGGGCGACGACGACGAGTCATTCGAGTTCTCGCACGGCAAGATACGCGACGTGCTCTACGAGTCGTTGAGCGGCCTTCGACGGCGGCGCATCCACGGCCAAGTCGCTGTGGTGCTGTCGGCCATGGTCGGCACCGCGAACGAAGACTGGGACGCCCTCATCGGCGAGCACCTCTTTCTCGCGGCAAAGCTCGCCGAAGCATTCCCGTATCTGCTGCGCGCCGCGCGCAATGCGCAAGCGACCGGATCCGCCCAGGATTCCGTCAGTCTCTTTTTGAAGGCCCTCACGGCCTCCGACGGGGCGATCTTCCTCGAGAATGACTCCCGACAGTCGATCCAGCTGGAACTCGCGAGCGCCTACCTCTCGGCCAACGCGACCGATGAGGCCGGGACGCTTCTGCAGCAGCTGATCGCCGAGAACGTCTCCGCTGATATTCGCGTGACAGCGCTGAACTTTCTCGGCGACGCGCTGATGTTCGATGGTGACATCGAGCAAGCCCTCGCCACATATCTGGACTGCGAAAGTCTCGCCGAGGAGATAGGGCAGCGAGACATGATCTGCGAAGTGGCGTGCGACCTTACGGAGCTACACGGCCGCCAGTACGAACGACTCGCCGGACTCGAGCCGACTCGGGCCGAGTACCACCGACAGCGCTACGAGTCGTACGTCGACAAGGCGCTGAAATTCGTTCCGACCTCTCCCACCGGTCCATTGCGGGCTCGAGTTCTTCGGAACAAGGCGAAGATGTCGAGAATCGCGGGTGATCTCGCGGAGGCAGAGCGCCTTTACCGCGAATCGATCGAATGCGTCGACAGCCGCGTCTCGCATCACCGCTGGTTGATCCCGTACGCAAAAACGCTTCGTCTGACTGGCAAGGTAGACCGGGCGCTCGAGATCGTCGACCAGGTGAGGGGGTGGAGCGCACAAGTCGGATCACGGCGGTCTGAAGCGATCGCTCTCCAGTACCAGGCAACGATCCTGATGGCTTCTACGGAGTCGCGGTCAACGCTTGTCGAGGCGAACGGGCTGGCTACCCGCGCGCTGAAGCTCCACCGCATAATCGGTTTCGCGCAGGGAACGCACGAGACGGAAATGGTGCTGGGAGAGATCGCAGTTCGACTGACGCTGTTCAACGAGGCGCGGCTTCGCTTCGAGGCCGCCATTTCAAAGAGGGATCTCGACATAGCTGAGCTGTTCGACGTGATCGCCGGAGAACTGGATGCCAACGGCGAACACGATCGGGCGGAGCGTCTGCGAGGAGCGGTCGCAGCCGATGCTTTAGGCAGTTCCGCTTGATGCCCCCGAGGCGGGTGAAGCTTCGCGACCCGCTCGTTATTGTCGGGGCGCTCAGCCTGGTCGTCATGGTGTTCGGCGTAGTCCTGTGGTGTCTCGGGCCCTCCGCGGGAGACAAATACACGGATGTCGGTAGCAGTCTCGCCGTTGGTGCGGGCATCGGACTAGCGCTCCTCGGCGTCGAGCAACTGGTCACGTCGAGAATCGAACTGTCGCAACTCCGCTCAGCGGAAGAGCGCAGATTCGTTGAGAGCCTGCTCGCAGCGCCCGACCTCACTGGCGTTCGTCTGCGCGGGAGAGCACTCTCCGGTCTCGTCTTCGCCGACAGGGACCTTCGCGGCGCCGATCTGAGCGGAGCCACACTCGACCGCTCCGACCTGCGTCGCATCAAAATCTCCGCGGCCAATCTCGACGGGGCGCAACTCGGGGATGCGAACCTCGCCAACGCAGACATTCGCGACGCCCAGGCGGGGGGACTGACCGCACAAGATGCGATCTTCGACGGAGCCAATTTTTCCAATACCTACCTCGCCGGTTCCGCCCTCATTCGCTGCTCGATGGAGGGATCGATCTTCTACCGCGCGGATCTGACCGCGAGCGACCTCTCGGGTAGCAATCTACGCAGGGCGACGCTCGGTTCCTTGAAAGCGCCGAGGGCATCATTCGACGACGCGGATCTACGGGCGGCCAGCTTCGTGGACGCCGACCTCGAAGACGCCAGTTTTCGATCGGCCGATCTTCGCGGGGCCGATCTGAGCGGTGCGGTGCTGACCGGTGCCGACCTGCGTGGCGCCGATCTCAGAGACTGCAAGACAAACGGCGCAGTGCTCACCAATATACGCACCAACGACGAGACCCGTTGGCCCACATCAACCCGTCCGATCTGACCTAGGAGATCCCATGGCCGTATTTTGCTCAGACATCGATGGCACGCTCCTCAACGCGGAACGAACCCTATCCCCACGCACGGTAGCGGCCGTCCGGAGCCTGATCGCCGCCGGTCACACGTTCGTCCTGTGCTCCTCGCGGATGCCTACATCGATGAGACTCTTGGAAGCACTGTACGAGGGTGGCGACGTGCCGCTCATCGCGTATAACGGGGGAATAGTGCTTCGAAGCGACGCCAGCGTCGCCCTAAACGTTCCGATCCGTCCGACCGATGCCGGCGCCATCTACGAGACCTGTCAGAGACTCGACCTCCACGGGAGCTTTTACAGTGGCGAGGACTGGTACGCCTGGGCCGAAGACAAATGGACCGCCAGGGAGGCGAACAATACTGGCGTACATCCGAACGACGAGTTCGCGAGCGAATACTACGACAGCGGCCGCATAAAGAGCGCACCCCCGCACAAGGTGATGTGCATGGGCGAGGCGAACCTGATCGATATCGTCGAGCAGCAGCTCGCGCACGTTCCCGAGGTAGTGACTTACCGCTCAAAGGACACCTATCTCGAAATCGCGAATGCCGAGTGCTCGAAAGGCGCGGGTCTGGCGTCGGTCGCCCAAGAACTGGGAGTCGATCTGGCGGACTGCTACTTCTTCGGCGATAACTACAACGACCTACCCGCATTCGCGGTAGTAGGGACGTCCATAGCCGTTTCGAACGCCAAGGACGCCGTTCTGGCCGCGGCCACGGTCGTGACATCGCGGCACCACGATGACGGCGTGGCGGAATACCTCGAGAACTTCCTGGCTACTTCGTGAGCTCCCCGGCGCATCCGTTTAGGAAGCGGTGGGTTCTGGTCGCCGCTGTGGTGGTGGTTGCCGTAGCGACTGTGGCGCTGTGGCGGTTCGCGGAAGGCGCGCCTGTTGCGACGGCGTCGCCCGCCCCCGCGTCTCCGCTGGACGAGGGCACGGCTGCCGCAGATGCGCTCGAAGCCCTCGAGACGGACCCGGCATCGCTTCTGCCGTCCGAGCTCGCCGACCAAATGGACGGCGATGCCGCCTCCGCGGTGCCAGACGGCACCGAGGTCGAAGCCGACCCAACTACCTGGCAGGCGTCTACCGCCGGTGGCGGTGTGATCGAAGCGACCCTGACGTACCCGGATGGCAGATCGGAGAGACTCGGCGTGGTCATGATCGAAGAGGACGATGGCTGGAAGGTACTGCAGACCATCGCGCTCGAGAATGCGCCGTGAGAACCCGGGTCATGGCGGCGACTCTCGCGATCCTCGCGTTGGCAGTCTCCCTTCACGCTCCTCCGCGGGCCGCCGCCGAATCCGCGACTGGCTGCGAGTCCAGTCCGTTGCAGAAGGCGAATCCCATCGCAACGGATATTGGGCGGAATGGTCAGGCCGTGATCGAGACAGCGCTAGCCGATGGCACCTCCATCCCTGTTCTGATGCTGCACGGCTGGACCGGCAGGAGCGCGCACAACGACGCTCGCACGGGCGCGTTCTCGTCTCTGATCGACCTCACGGCGAACAAGGTGGGCACGGCCAGTGTGGGCCGTTCCCTTATCGGACAGATGCAGGACGCGGGCGGCACGTCGGTCTACACCTTTGACTACCACGACGCGTCTTCTCGCTGGGTGACGGATGCCGCCATAGGGCCGAAGCTCGCTGACGCAATCTCCTGCCTGTCGGCGGAGTACGGCCACCCCGTGGTCGTGATGGCGCACTCGATGGGAGGGCTGGCCATCCGCCAAGCGCTTTACCTGCTCGAGAAGTCGAAGCCCAACACGCAGGCGAGCGATTATGTCAGCAACGTGGTCACATTCGGCACTCCGAACACCGGATCGTGGGTGGCGTCGGTCGTGGAGGCTGGAACGACAGCCTCTGGAGTCGTGAAGTATCTGCCTGGCACAACCGGTGCGGCTATCAACGCCGTTCGCAGCGTCTTAGTCTTGTGCGGAACGTTGACGACTTCATCCATGGAAAATACCGGGGCATGCGGGATACTCCCAGTGGCGCTCGCCAGCGCCAGTTCCCAGGCCGGCAAAGCTCTTCGAATCGGATCGTCGGAGATCAAGGGCCTCCCCGCTTGGCCCGACGGTGTCGTTGTTGACGCGCTGGCTGGATCCATCGATCTAGAGATCGCCCGCACGCGGTGGTTCGGCCTGACCACGAAGTCCGAAGGCAATGTGAACACGGGAGACTTCATCGTCGGCACTGGTTCGGCTACCGACCGCGCAACGCACAGTCGCGCCATCGAGTGCTTTTACACTCTCGATCCGGCTGCGGCCGCGCAGGACAATATAGCCGCGGCTGACTGGCTACGACTCAAGGCGCTCAACGACACTCGCGACTACGTCATCACGAGCCTTGGCGATTCGGCCTGTTTCCATGGCAACTTGATGCGCAGTATCGAGCTCTCGAACGAGGCCCTCGGTGTTTTGGTGGACGTCGTTGATGCGGCAAACGCTGACGCCGACATACCGGTCGAACTGCGCGGAGACTGGTGTCCGCAGTCTGCCGGATCAAGCGGAGACAACTGTTTTTCGTTTGCCGAGATGCGAGCGGAGTATCCCGACTCCACTGTCGATTTCTATGAATCCGACTCTCGCATACCGGGCGTGAAGGGTATCCATGTCTGTCTACAGCTCGATCTGGGCGTCACCTGCGCAACGGCATCGTCCATGTATCTTGATTACCTCCCCGCCGGAGTTCCGTGGAACTGCGAGATGTGGGCAGCCGAGGCCGGCTGGCCCGGGTGCGACCCGAGTTTCACTTCTGCTCACGACGAATCGAAACCCAGGTTGAGAATCAACCTCAACCACCAGCAGGGCGAGTCTTATGGGGACACGGAGCCGATGTACAGGAGGTAACTCACCTAAATGACCCGCACGCACCGCGAGGGACTGCCCAGACCTAGGCGACGCGTGTGTTTAGCTGCTGCCTATTTTCTCTTCCCCAGCCAAGCGGTCACAACCGTTGGCCACCGCTCGCGATCCGAATTCCACGTCATCGTGTGATCTGCTTCAAATGCCTCGAGGTCGACGACGTCGGGACTCAGCGACCAGAGCCGCGTTGAGAGTTCGAAGGGCGAGGACGTGTCGCCGCGTCCGTGAAGTATGAGGGTTGGCACGGTCAGCTCGTCGGCACGCGCAATCCAGTCAAACCGATGCAGATCAACCGAGTTTCGGAGGCCAGTCACCCGTGAAAGCAACCGAGAGCTGAGCCACGGAAGCGCTAGAGGGCCGACCCATGCGGGAAGACCGGCTCGCACACAATTCGCCTTGATCGTCGACACCCAGTCGAGAATGGGCGACTCAAGCACGAGTCCCGCGATGACACCTCGGAGGGCGGGATCATCGGCGAGCTGCAACGCAATCGCTCCGCCCATAGACCACCCGAAGACGATGACCTGGTGCGCGCCGTTGTCGCGCGCAAAGCAGACAGCCGCCCGTACATCCTGCAACTCGGTGGAGCCGAGCTCCGACCGACCGGTCCCTACGGTGGGACCATCCCCATCGTTCCGGTAACTCACCACGAGCGAAGTCAGTTCAGCAGCAACAGCGACCTGCACTCCGCGAAGCGTTCCCGCTCGGGGGCTCCCCAATCCGTGGATATGGATCGCCCACGTGTTCGAAGGGCTTCCCTGACTGGGGACGAGCCACGCGGGCGCGGGGCCCACCACCGTTGGCACATCGACCTCCGTCGCTTCGAGTCCGGCGTCCTGTGGGTTCAGAAAGTTGATTCCGCTCCAGGAAGCCCGCATCCCGGCTTCAAGCGTTTGACAAGGATCGAGTAGAGCCTCGCGTCCGACGAGTGCCGGCCCGCGATCCTCGACGTTGCTTGACAGCCGCACCAAGTCACCGCTTTCCAGCAAAAGGCAATAATCCCCGCGGGTGGCCGTCTGCGAATTCCGGTCCAAGACAACGATCGGCTGATCTCCCGAGCGATCAACATCCCGAATCGTGAGGTCGTACACCCGCCCACTTACCGGGGCGGTCAGACGCCTCGCGACGAAAAGACCGAGGCCTCCGAGTGTCGCACCCGCTGCGACCACCATTCCCGCCAGCGCCCAGCCGGGCCTAATCATCTTCGATGTCCGTGGTGAACCGTCGCTTGTGAAGATTTTGACGTGAAGCCAGCCAAGTCGGCTCCGAGCAAGTGCCTTTCGGCGCGTTCGAGCAGTTCCCGATCCCGGTCACTGATCTCGAACGACACGCGAGTGTCGATCATCGCGTCGCGGATCTCGACGACCTGACGATGGAGCAATGTTTCGGGTTCGTGTGGGTGGAAAGCTAGTGACTCGTTCTGACTGATTCCCGGACGCGCCTTCGTTGCTGCCGCCCACATCGGCGAAAGCTCGCCCGCAAGCATCCGGGCCTTTCGTTCGCGCGAATGCGCCTGAGCGGTACGAGCCGCGGGACCGCCCGCGAAACCGAGGCAGAGAAATAGGAACGTCATCAGATACAACGGGGAATAGACCACATCGATGGTCGACATCATGCTTAGGTCTCCGGCCACGTGTGCCACATCCATTGCGATGACCACAACGCTCAATAGAACGCCGAGGATGCTCCCGGCGACAAGGAGAGCCGGCGACAGCGCCTGCATTCCTTCGCTGATTCGGAATTGTCGCGCCGCGAGCACCGCCATCGTTGTAAGGACGATCCCGTAATACGCGAATTGGATCGCCGAGTATGCCGCAGCAGCGGGCTGCGCACCAAGATCGAGCATGAAGTTCGTCGTGGTTTGACCATGATCGATGAGGAGAAACGCGGCGAGCGCGCAACCGAGCGTGACGAATAGAGCGACTCGGCTAAGCGCGAATCGAATGGGTTGCGGCTGATGCTCGAAAGCTCGCGTGACTCCGCGACCGAGAAAGAAGACCCCGCACATCAGCGCCAAGTCCGCCACCAGAGTCGTCAGGTTCGAGCCACCGACAAGCCCGTCGAGTGTTCGGTACACCGGGTCGACATTGAGAGTCGTGGCAAACGCGATCGTCAGCGCCGCATAGGTGACGTTGCGTTCGGCGCGTCCCCGGCGCAGGACAAGCAAGCATGCGAACAGAAGCCACATGAAGGCGGTGACGACGAGCGCAATCATCCGAATATCTCTAGGTACCGGGAGCTTTGCATCGTCGCTCCCCTGATCGCCGCAGCTAGGTGATCGGCAAGCGACTCCGCCACGATCTCTTCGGCCGTATCGAGGTCTTGACGCCGCAGGAGCCGCCGTCGAGCCTCGGCCGGAATGTCAGGGAGAAGGATGTCAGGAACCTCGGCTTCATCTTCGACGTTGTGGCCGAGAATTATGTGTGCCAATTCGTGGAGCACGAATTGTTGGCGATGTAGAGCCGAATCGCTGTGCGCATGGAGCACCAGGTCTTCGGTATCAGTCATGATCCATACAGCGCACAGCCCCTCCTGAATCCCAAGATCTGTTAGCTCGACGATTCGCAGCCGACGCCGCCGGTGGCGCTGCAGGGCGTCGACGAGTTCGTCGAAAGTAAAGGCCGGTCCCAGCGCAAGCTCGTCGAGTGACGGAGTCGTGCTCATTTCGATGGTCATTGCGAAATCACATCCTCTCCGATGTGTGCGAGCCCGACTGGTCGCGTCGCGCTCGCGCTCTGCTCGCTACGTTTGCGAAATCTCCTCGTCAAGGAATCGGCTGATTGCACGAAGTGCGTCCGGAGATATATCCCCAAGTGTTCGCGCCGCATAGGACTTCACGCGTGCGGCACGCATTGCGCGCACAAGGTCGAGCTGTGCACTCACTTTTGCAGGCGTCTCTACGCTGGCCCCGCCGGCGAGGAACGCGGGATCAATTTCGAAGAACGCGGCTAGTCCCTCAAATAGAGTGCGGTCTTGAACATAGCGGTGACCGTTCACCATGTATGTCCATCGCGATCGCGACAGGTTCGTGCCGCGCTCTTCGAGGAACACAGCGATCTGGCCAAACGTCGGCTCACTCCCCGTCTCTGCGATCGCGACATCGAGCAGCAGACGGAGGCGCTTCGCGAGGTCCTCTGCGGCTGCGTTGTTGTCGATTTCAGTCATCTGCGACACCTTTCGCCCTCGGGCAAGGCAAGGCTGTTCGATTCACGGATGCTCGCCACACGAGCATTGAACATGCCCAATTTACGCTTTGATCATGCCCAAAACAAGAATTGTGCACGCCCAAATGCGGTGCTAGAACGAAGACATTCGATCTCCGTTGAGCATGCTCAATGTTCATTTACCGCGGTAAAAGCACGAGGCGCGACGAGGCGCACCTCTGGATCAGCCACGCGCTCACGCGCGGGCAGCTACATAGGAAGGTGATTGACGTGCCAGCGAATCCACCCTCGCGCGACAACCAGGACGTGAAGCTCGCCGAACTTCACAAACGCCTGACCGCCTCTGTCGAAGCTCTTGTCACCGGCGACGAATGGCGGAGGGCGCTCGAGTTCGCAACCCGGTTTAGAGCACGCTCCTTCAACAACACGATCCTGATCTGGAGCCAGCACGCTGCAGCTTTCGAACGCGGGTTCGTGGCCGCGCCCTCACCGAGCTATGTCGCGGGATTCAGGCAGTGGCTGACGCTTGATCGCCGAGTGGTCGCCGGCCAGAAGGGTTACATGATCCTTGCGCCCGTTACCGCACGCTTCGCATCCTCTGCTCCTTCCGACCAGGGGTCATGGCGACGGCTAGACCGAAGCGAGAGACCTCGCGCCGGTGAAGTGGTTCGCGCCCGAATGGTCGGCACACGGCCGGCCTATGTGTGGGACGTGTCCCAGACGGATGGCGCGCCGATCCCGGAGCGCCCTGCACCGACCTTGCTCATGGGCGAGGCACCCGCGGGGCTCTTGGACTGTCTCGCCTCGCTTATTCGCGACGCGAGATACTTCCTGTCAGAGGCACCTGATGCCGCCGCGCTCGGCGGAGCCAACGGAGTAACGAACTTCGAGAGTCACACCGTTTCGGTGCGCGCAGACATGGATGCCGCGGCTCGGGCGAAGACGCTTGTACACGAGCTGGCACACATCCGGATGCACGAAGCCAACTCGGACACGAGGTTGCATCGCGGCGTCGCCGAGGTTGAAGCAGAATCGGTCGCCCTGATGGTCGGCGCTGCGCACGGAATGGACACGAGCGAGTACACGATCCCCTACGTGTCGACGTGGGCCGCGTCGGTGGCGGACAAGACTGTCGCCGAGGTCATACAGGCGACGGGCGAGCGCGTACGCCGAGCGGCCGTGTCCATCCTCGACCAACTCCCGACCGCGCGGATGGGCGACGGCGATCTCTTCGGGTTCGATCGGTCGAATCCGACCCGGACTCCCGCGGCTGCCGGGGTTGCACCTGAGCGCTCTGCGGAGCGGCCCGAGGTCCGGAGCCTCTGATGGGCATCGCCGAGACACTCATGATTACGAATCGCTTGGCAGCGAGCGACGCAGCGCTCGTCTTCGCGCGAGCGTGTATCCCGATCTTCCCGTGCGTCATCGACGGCAAGCGCCCGCTCACTGGTTCTGGTTTTCACGAGGCGACCCGCGACATCGACCAGGTGCGCCGATGGTGGGCCCGATGGCCCAGAGCGAATATCGGGATGCCGACGGGTGGCCCGTCTGGCATCGATGTCGTCGACATTGACGTTTCGAGAACGGACTCAGGCTTCGCCGCGTTCGAGCGAGCAACTAACGCTGGACTCGTCGATGGCGAACTGGCGCGGGTGCGAACTCCCTCCGGAGGTCTCCACATCTACTACCCCGCCGATGAATCTCAGGATCAGCGATGCTGGCAGGCCGCGCCGGCTCACATCGACTTCCGCGGGGACGGCGGGTACATCATCGTGCCTCCCTCGGCCCTTGTGATGGACCACGAGCGGGTCGGATATCACCTCTTCTCAGTCTCAGCGGCGGGAGGGAAGCCAATTGATGCCGTCGCGCTCCGCCGTTTTATAGACCCTCAATCGCCGCACGCCAGATCGCGGCCGCCAGTGGTTGAATCCCGTGAGCCCAGCCGACTCGCGCGCTGGGTGGGTGGACTGCAGGAAGGAGAGCGGAATCGCGGCCTGTTCTGGGCGGCCTGCCGCCTCGCCGAGGCCGGGTTCGATCCGCCCGCCATCGAGCAAGCGTTGGCCCCCGCAGCGCAGGCTGCAGGGCTCTCCGAGATCGAGACCACCGCGACGATCCGATCCGCCAGCCGACAGGCCGCGCCCCGCCCATCTAGTTCAACGGACACGTGGAGTGATCGCAACGCACCACGCAGAAGAGCGGGTGAGGCGCCATGTCTGACGTGACTCTGGCTCGCACCGACGGAGTGCGCCTGGCAATGAACACCGCAATTGTCGACACTGTTTTCATTGCAATCGGCGCCTTCTGGTTGTCGTTCACATCGCTGACTGACCTTGCGCGCCGCTCGGGGATCAGCTCGTCTCAGGCTTGGGTCTGGCCCCTCATCGTCGACGGAATCATCATCGTCGCCACGGTCGCGGCGGTGGCCCTCGCAGGATCGCGCACTGCTTGGTACCCGTGGATGCTTCTCGGCGGAGGTGCTGCCATCTCCGTGGCAGCGAACGCTACCCACGCGATAGTCGCCGACGAGACCGACATCCCACTGCTACTCGCGGCCTCAGTTGCATCCGTCCCCCCGCTGGTGCTCCTCGCGATCACCCATTTGACCTCGGTGCTGATGCGTCATGTGTCTAGCCAAGCCGAGCAAGTCGCTTCCCCGGCGCTTGAGTTGACGGAATCGACTTCCGTGGCCGTCGATGTACGACAGGCGGATGCCTCGTCCCTTCGCGCGCTCGGCTGGTCGAACTTGGCGATCGCCAAGCGACTTGGCGTTCACCCGTCCACTGTGGGGCGGTGGCTCAGGGAGCGCGTCGTCGCACCTACCACTCAGACGATCGAGATCACGGAGGTTGGAAACGATGGATGAAGACGACTTCGAGAAGGGACGCTTGGCTACGGACCTTGAGGCTCCCTACGACGCAGTGCACGAGCATCAGATTCACGAAGCGAATCACGATCTCGCCGCGGTACCCGCAAAACCCCCCGGGTATGCGGGGCCAAGCTTCACCAACCCGAGGAAGCGTAGTGAGGCCAGCATCGCTTGGGTTCGCGCCTCCGATCTGCTCTATTCCGGAAGCGGACGCGTCGCCGGCCGCGGCTTGGACTTTGAAACCGGTCTCGCCCGACGTGTGCGGCAAACCCCTGCCGTCACCAGACGGGCGATCCGCGACCGCGCCGATCGACTCCCTCCCCTCTCCGAGTTCGGTGCATCGAGCTCCCGCTCCTCGTTCACTCGGTCCGGCCCCGGACTGCAGTGACCCCGAGCATCCTGCTGAGAACGACAACGCACACCTAACCGACGGGAGGTGCAGTGATGGAATGGACCACACAGCGCAATGCAAAGACGAAGTCGTTCCGCGATTCAGAAGGCCTGCGGAAATTGCTTGCAAGACTTCAAGCGGATGGCGGTACTAATTGGCGAACCGACAGCGAGGCATCCGACCTCATGCAATACGCCGCCGACCGCTACGCCGCACTGGCCCGAAAGCACGGCCTCGATCCATGGGAAGCTGCCGCCGCCGCGTATGACGCCATGCGGGCACCGTCGACCTTGCGCGCCAATGACCCCTGGGCGATCGTCACCCGCGCGGTGCAGGTGACTTGCATTGCGGAGGAACGAGCTCAGGGCCTCCTTTGCTCGGTGCACCAAGCGCGTCGACCTCATGTCTCTGCGCATCACGACGCCGAGCGCTTCAGCGATCGTGAACATGAACTCCCCGAATACCACCACGCCTTCCGCACCGACCCAGTTGAGCCGCGTGACGACGAACCCGTGCAGCTCGAGGTGAGGACCGCCGTTGAAGACGCGATCATGTTGTTCACACTGCTTGGATGGCCGGCGGACCGGGCCCGTGGTGCGGTCGAGTACATCTGCAGCAGGCTTGCGGATGCGCCCTCCCGAGCCTCCGCCTACGAGTCACTGCGGCGCGATTATGCCGCCCGCGCACTACTCGACGTTCCTCAGCCAGCCTGGGTCGCCATGCTTCGAACGATGCTGGGATGCATCGACCCGGTGCACTCCCATACAGCGGCGGGCCGTGGCATCCTACTCCGGTTGCTTATCGGCGAACCCCTTCGAGCGCTCCTGCGCGACGACGATTTGATCTCCGAGATTATTTCCAGTGCCACCAGAGTGTCCGCATGACCAGTACGCCGGGGCACATCGAGTTGGAGAGGTCGATCGACTCCATCAGGATCGGAGCGCGACACCGCACCGACCTCGGCGATATCGAGGCGCTTGCGGCGTCGATCGAGCAGAAGGGACTGCTTCAGCCGATCACTGTAACTCCCGACGGAATCCTGATTTGCGGCGCGAGACGCGTTGCCGCTCTCCGACAGCTGGGCGTTCGTAAGATCAACGTTTGGGTACGCTCCGGCCTCTCGGACCGCCTAACCCAGTTGCTCGCAGAGCAGGACGATAACGCACTGCACAAGCCGCTAAGTCCTGCCGAAGCTGCCACCCTCTACCGCGAGGTGAAGGCCCTTTTGGCCGAAGACGCTCGACGGCGGCAAGAGGCCAGTCGCTTCGGTTCAGACAAGGCAGAATCCCACTCTTACGGTGCTGCCACCGTGGCAGCACCGGTGACATCCATCGATGGCTACACACGAGCGCAAGCCGCACTACTCGTCACAGGTCGGCGCTCGTACACGACACTCGAACGGATCAGTGACCTGCAAAGGCTCGCGGATAATGAGGGCGGGGACGACACACTTCGCAGACAGGCACTCGCCGAGCTGCACGCGATTCAGAACGGCGGATCTGTCGCATCCGCCCATCGCCGCGTAACAGCGAAGGTCACCGAAATGGCGCGAGTTCCCCAGACTGAATTCGAGAGAGAATCGCCTGAGAGAGAGCTCGGACAGCTAGCGAAGGAAGCCCTCGACCGAAACAGCGGCGCAAGAACTAAGAACACCCGCGCTGGGCAATTGAATGACACGAAGCTGCCTGTTCGGTCGTTCGTTTTTCAGTGGAACGACCTACACGACTGGTGGGAGAAGTACGACTACGCCGAAGTCGCTTCACAGCTGACCGACGAGCAGTGGGAGCAGTTCGAAGCAGCAGTCGCCGGCACTATCGCGTTCGCCGAGCGGATGCGCGCCTTCCGTGATGAAGCGGGGCGGGCGTCTGAGACGACGGCATTGAACTCAGCCGCGCAGTAGCGCACTGTCGACTTTCAAGGAGCCCATCGTGCAGTTCGTCATCCGCCATCGGCTGCTGGTCGCAATTATCGGAAGCAGCCTGGCTCTTTCGGTCTTTGCTGCCGTCGGGATTTACGGGCTGCTCCGCGGGCCGGATCCAACGAGCCGACCCGAGCACCGGACGAACCCGGGGCCAGCCTCGTCTTGGTCTCCGGTAGCCGGAGGTCAAGAAGTCAGCGGCAGACCGCAGCCGGTGCCCCACACGCCGGAGGCCGAGCGTTTCGTGCACGCCGTCGCAAGGTCGCTCTTCGAATGGGACACGCGTGGAGACAACGGTCCGTCCGATTGGGCGCAGCCGCTGGTGAACGTCGCAGCGCCCGATGAAGCACCGGCCGTGGCATCCGACGTCAGGAGCTATCTTCCTAACGACGAAATCTGGTCTCGGCTCAGCACTTATGGAGCCCGGCAGTGGCTCGATATTTCGTCTGTAACCGTGCCCGAAACCTGGCCGGCCGCCCTCGCGCAGGCAACTTCGGGACAAATACCCCCATATGCAGTCGCTTTCACCGTTGCGGGAACGCGCCATCGATCCGGAAGCTGGGGATCGGAACCGGTTCGGAGCGAGCGGCCGGTGACATTCACAGTGTTCGCGGTGTGCCCGCCAGCGGAGATCTGCACGCTTCTGCGGCTCTCTCAACTCGGCAAACCGCTGAAATGAGACGACCGTGAAGAAGTTCGCAGTTCTCCTAGTCGCGCTCGTCTTCGCAGGTCCGCTGGTAACCGTGCTGGGTGTCGCCGCACTTGTGACACCAGCCACAGCCGCCTGCCAATCCGGTTCGCTCATAGTCGCGAACGTTCCCGAGTCACTCACCACGGAAACACTCGACGGTCACTCGATCACGCTCGACAGTCGTCAACTCACCCATGCCGCCACGATTATCACCACTGCATCGCGAACACCCGGCGTAGGTCGCGATGGGGCGATCATTGCCCTGATGGCGGGACTCGCCGAGTCGACGCTGCGGATGCTGGCCAATCCCAGCGCGTATCCGGCGTCGGCCAGCTACCCCAACGATGGATCCGGCCCGGATCATGATTCCCTCGGCATATTCCAGATGCGCCCGGTCGCCGGATGGGGATCTGTCGGCGAACTCATGAATGCCGAATACCAGGCACAGGTGTTTTTCGGTGGCTCCTCGGGGCCGAATGCAGGCTCGCCTCGCGGTCTACTCGACGTCGCCGGTTGGCAACAGCTCGACCCGGGCAAGGCCGCGCAGTCGGTTGAAGTCAGCGCGTTTCCCGACCGGTACAAGAACTACGAGCCCGTAGCCGAGTCGATATTCGTCGCGCTGACCAAACCGACGACTGCGCCAGTCGCTCCTGAGACCTCTCGCGTGGCGTTCCCTCTTCCGACCGGCACGTACACGAACACAGACAGCTTCGGATGGCGCCTGGACCCGTACACCGGGGCTCGCAAGTTTCATGCGGGAAGCGACCTAGCAGCACCATCGGGCACGCCGATCCTCGCTGTCGCTGACGGAGTGGTCGCCTTCGCAGGACAGCGGGGCTCCTATGGTGGGCTGATCATCCTCGCCCACACCATCGACGGCAGCACGGTTGCGTCGTACTACGCCCACATGCACCCCGACGGTATTCACGTAGCGATCGGCGATACCGTGGCCGCGGGTCAGCACATCGGCGACGTCGGGTCCGCCGGCAGGTCCACGGGACCCCACCTGCATCTCGAAGTTCACCCGGGCGGGGCGGACCAACCGGCCGTCAACGCGACCGACTGGCTCGCGGACCACGGCGCGGCAGGTATTGCTGATGGAAACGTCACCCCGGCCGACTGCACGCTCCGAAAGGCGGCTTGAGATGGGTATATTTCCCGACTTCGGCGGGGTTAGCGGCGCTGAGGAGTTGCGCAGCATCATCGGTGCTCTGCTCACCCTAGTACTCATTGTTTCGGTGCTCATGATGGTCGTCAATGGAGCCGTCTGGGCACTTGCCTCGTCGAGCGGCAATTTCCAGACTGCGACCCGAGCTCGAACCGGCTTCCTGGTCGCTTGCGGTGCTGCGGCTCTCGCCGGCGCGGGCGTCGCGTGGGCGAACTTCCTACTCGGCGTTGGCGCGACCCTCTGAGCATCGAAGTTCCCACTGAGGAGATGCCAGCTCACGCTTAGTTATGTTTACTGCCGTGCCTTAGACGACCCCTGCGTTAAGTAGTCCGAACAGCTTCGCGAAGTTATCCACTGAGACCGGATCGAGATCTTCGAAAAACTCGCCCTGCCGATCAGTAAGAGCATGGGCTGGAAGCGCGTGGTTAAACTTTGTTCCCTCAAAGGTCGAAATTCGAGCGATTACGCGGCCGGTCGTCCCGTCCAAGTCTGCCTCGGTCAACGTCTTCTTGAACGCCCAGTTGTAAAGCTTGAGATAGTCACCGACGGAGAACAGGTCCTCTATGTCGCCGTCCTTCGGGAGCGATTGGTCGACCTCGCCCACCGAGATGACTCGGCTCGACGGAACGCCGTTTTGTTTGGCCGCGTTTCGAGTTCGATCGAGAACTGCAGCTGACTTTTCGCCGTCCACTAGCACCGACACGTTGAGTCGACGGCCCATGAGCGCTACAAAAGCCGGCATGTTTGTAATGCCTCCCACAGGGATGATGGCAAGTTTCGGGCTCAGAATCGGCTTCTTGCTCGCCTCCATGAATGCGCTCATCCTCATCAAGTAGATGAAGTCGCTGCTGCCCTCGACCAGCAGGTGCTGCCCGGAGCCGATGAAGAGGTGCTGGCTAATCGAATAGCCAAGCGCCGATTCGACTGGCAGCACTGTGTCCGGATCCGCCTTCAAGTTCACGCGGCTCACTTCGACCCCAGCCTCGTTGTCATCCCGAGTGGCTTTGTCGTGAACCGCCCGCAGCTTTTCATACACGGTCGGGTCAATCATGAACTGCGAATGCGTCGTGTAGATCGTCTGTTTTGACGCGCCGAGCTCGTTGAAGATGTAGTTGACGAAGTCTTTCTGCGCTTCACCATGAAGACTCGTTCCGGGCTCGTCTAACAGAACGATGACGTTCGCATCGCTGTTCTGGTACTCACTGAAGGCGGCAAAGAACGAGAAGAACCACTGAAATCCTGTCGACCTCGTGGAAAAATTCGTTTCGACATCACCGTGACGCGCGTCCCTCAGTTCAATCTTGAGGATGCGATGATTCACGACATTGCCTTGATTGGTCTGACCAAATTTGACGTTGTCAGTATCGAAGATGACTTTCAAGTCTTTGTTGACGGTCCAGTACTTGAACACCTCGGAGCTGAGGTCAGTGCTGGCGGCCTGCAGCTCAGCTTTGCGGCTGTCGTAGTTAGCGTCCAGGAAGTCCTTCGGCTTTACGCCAGCATGGCTTAGCAATGAGAGCACTGTGCGTTCCGACTCGGATTGAGCTTCGCCCGCGTCAATTTTGCCGGCTAGTTCCGTCAAGTCCGTACCGCCGGGTAGAACGCTGTAGTTCGAGAAATAGAAGAATGTAGGGAGTAGCGATTTGATCGCGTCGCGTCCGTCCGGCTCGAGTCGGAACGATTCGACAAGAAAGCGGCGGCTCTCCGCCTGAGCGGAGAAAGAACCGAGCACTTTCGCACGAGGCGGATCGGACTCCTTGTGTTCCTTCTGCATTTCTTTCGCGCGCGCAATCGCAGCGTCTATCGATTCGGCGGCCGAGAGCTCCGCCACATCGTCGGCGTTGATCGAGGCCGCGTCTGCTGCTGCCGCTATTACATCCGGTAATTCCGCTTTCAACATCACGTAAAGAGTGTTGTTGTAAGTGCGGCTCGCTATCACGATTGCGGATGCGGGCAACGGGGCGGGCAAGGTCACGGCCAAGGTCGCGCGGTCAGAGTCTGAGAGTTCAAACTCCGCCTCAACAGGCGCAAGCTCCTCCAACTCCTGCGTCTTACGATCGCGAGTGAGTCGCCATCTTGGATACTCGGTCACGAGGTCGAACCGCTGGCCGTCACCGTTGGCAGGGTTGAGGCGATGGAGAGCTTTGAGGATCGTCGTCTTCCCTGATTCGTTTTTCCCAATCAGCACCGTGACATCGTCTTCGATGTCGACGCGCTGGGGCTCTACGAAGTTTCGGAACCTCTGGACGGTGACTGCGACGAGCTTCACTGGTTTCTCCTTCGACGTCTGTAGATAGCTCACATTATCGGAAGCCACAGACATCGCGCCGCCGCTTTCCAGCCACGGCAACCTCGTAGCAATGCCAGCGCTCATACAGAGGGCACCTGCCGCCTGGGTCGACAGGCACTGACGGAGGTCGCCAGGGGCGCGGGGCGCTCCTAGTTGTCACCACTACTCACCAACTGTCGGGAGCACAACATGATCGACATCACTCCGAACGGCACGGGCCTTCCCGGCATCGACCAGCTCCGCGTGATTGTGGGGGCTTTCATGACACTCGGCCTCATCCTGAGCGTGCTCGCCCTGATCGTCGCGGCGATCATGTGGGGCTTCGGAGCGAACTCGTCCAACCCGCACCTCGCCTCGCGCGGCAAGCTCGGTGTGCTCGTCGCTTGCGGAGCGGCGATTGTCTGCGGCTCGGCAGTAACGCTCGTGAACTTCTTCTGGAACGTCGGCCAAACCATCTAAGTCGGCCGCCGACTCAAGCGGGGATCCATATGAGCGTGTGCGACGTTCCAATAATCGCCGAGGTCTGCAATTCGGTCGGGGAGGGCACTGCCTCGCTCGTCGCCGCGCCCTTCGATTGGCTCGCACACGCCATGGGTTCCGCAGCAGCCTGGATGTTCGAAACCGTCTGGTCGGCATTCGACACAACCACGCTGGTCGACGTCACCGATCCGGCATATATCGGTGTGTTCAACGTTCTTTTCGGTGTCGCGGTTTTCGTGACCCTCCTGCTGTTTTGCCTGCAGCTCATATCCGGCGTTGTGCGTCGCGATCCGACAGCACTGTCGCGAGCCGCCCTGGGCGCGGCCAAGTCGGTGCTGGGTTCGTTCGTCATCATCACCATCACCGGCGTGCTTCTGGAGATCACCGATCAGTTGTGCATCGGAGTCGTGCAAGCCACAGGCAACACGATGGAGGGAATGGGAGACCGCGTCGCCTTGCTCGCCGGTGGCTTGACGGCAATTAACGTGGGCTCTCCCGGCGTGGGAGCAATTCTGACCATCTTCCTTTCAGCGTTGGCGATCAGCGGCGCTGCGATCGTCTGGTTCTCGCTTCTCATCCGCAAAGCGCTGCTGCTGGTGGCTATCGTCTTCGGTCCGATCGCTTTGGCCGGTGCCACCTGGGACGCCGCGAAGGGATGGTTCACAAAATGGATCTCGTTTGTGGTCGCCCTGATTTTGTCCAAGCTCGTGCTCGTCGTGATCTTCCTCGTGGCAGTCACGCAAGTTTCTGCCCCCATCGACGCAGATCTAGCTTCCATCAGCGACCCGATCGCCGGCATCGTGCTTATGTTCATCGCTGCCTTTGCTCCGTACATCAGCTACAAGTTCTTGAGTTTCGTCGGGTTCGATTTGCACCACGCGATGTCGAGCGAGCAAGAGGCTAAGTCGGCGATGAATCGGCCCGTCCCTGTTCCGAACACTTCGATGCCGAGCGGCGCGAAGAAGATCCTTGACCACGGGAGTCAAGGCGGTGCGGGAAAGTCGACTCAGCCAGGCGCCAACCCCGCGTCGACCCAAAGCGGGAGCGCTGGTCCTTCGTCGGCAGGTGCCGGCATTGCAGGTGAATCAAGCGGGGGGTCGGGGGCTGGTGCAAGTGCCAGCGGCGCCGGGGCAGCTGCAGGAGCGGCGGGAGCAGGCGTGACAGCTGCCGCCGTGATGGCTGTCGGTGCCGCAAAAGCCGGTCCGAGTCTCGGCAACGCCATCGGCGGCACGGCAGACGGCCATTCACAATCTGCCGACGGCGCGAGTACACCCGCACCCCCTCCAGCGGCGCCGTCGAGCGCCCTCACTCCCCCGCCCAACGTCTCGTCCGCTAGATCGTGAGCGGGAAAGGACCAATTTCAATGCCTACTGAAACGACAAACAGCGATTTCCAACTAGCTCCGGTGCAGTTCTCGCGGCTGAGCCGGCGGGGCATCATGCTCGGCCTGTCCTTGCCGCAGCTAGTTGCCCTCTCGATCGGCACACTGACAGTGGTCGCGGCGCTGTATTCGATGGGTGCCTCGGGCGTCGCATGGACTAGTCCGATCTGGGGCACGGCGGCGGTCATCGCAGGCGTGCCCATAGGCGGTCGCAAGATCGTCGAGTGGGTGCCGATCGTCAGTCGGTGGATGCTGCGAACAGCCCAAGGGCAGCTGACCTACCGCCGCCGGATCATCCACCCAAGACCGGTTGGCACATTGGCACTACCAGGCGACGCGAGCTCTCTGCGCGAGTGGGACGATCCCGAGTCAGGCGCGGTCATGATCCACGATCCGCACGGACGGACCCTGACAGCCATCGTGACAGTGTCCCACCCGGCGTTCGCGCTCCTCGATCCGGGCGAGCAGCAAAGAAGAGTGACGGGATGGGGGCGCGTGCTGGCAGGCGCATGTCGATCAGGCCGTATTGCCCGGCTGCAAGTGTGCGAACGGACGCTCCCCGACTCAGGTACCGATCTCGCGGAATGGTGGTCGGGCCACGGAGTCAATGACAACAGCTGGGCCGCAAACACCTACCGCGAACTCATCGACCGGGCAGGACCAGCCGGCGAGCGCCACGCAACGACCATCAGCCTCGCACTTGACATGCCTGCAGCCTCCCGTCAGATCCGCTCCCAAGGAGGCAGCGTCCGCGGTGCGGCAGCCGTTCTCCGCCAGGAAATGACCTCCCTGACTCGAGCACTACGGGCTGCCGATCTAATCGAGGGCGGATGGCTCACGGCCGACGAACTCGCAAGCATCCTCCGGACGGCATACGACCCCGCCGTCGGCGCCGAGCTGGACCGGCATCCCGGGATGGGTCGCGACTTGGCAACCGCCGGCCCCGTCGCGGTCACAGAGAGCTGGGATCACCTTCGCTCCGACAGTGGATATCACTGCGTCCTTTGGATCAGCGAATGGCCCAGGTCGCAGGTCTACCCCGGGTTCCTGTCGCCGCTCGCCTTCACGAACGGAGTCTTGCGCACTGTCTCCCTTCACTACGTGCCGATTCGCGCCGATCAAGCCGCCCGTGACATCCGCAAGAAAAAGACTGAACTGATCAGTGATGCCCACCAGCGGCAACGTATCGGTCAGATTGAGGATGCGTCCGCGACTGCGGAGTATGAGGACGTGCTTCAGCAAGAGGCCGATCTCACCGCCGGTCATGGAGTACTGAGGACGACCGGGCTCATCTGCGTGACCGCATCCACCGTCGATGAGCTCGACGCGGCGGTTTCCTCGATCGAGCAGGCTGCCATTCAGAGCTCCTGTGAGACGCGCCGTCTTCTTGGCCAGCAAGCGCAAGCCTTCACCGCGGCCGCCCTGCCCTTGTGCCGCAACGTGTGACCTTGCGCACCTTCTCTGGAATCCACCCGTTAGGAGCCACCATGTTTGAACAAGGGATCCCCACCGAATCGCGCTGGGTCAGCGTCGTCTTTCTCCAAGCAGAGCGAGCCGATCGCGTGATCGGCACCATCACTCGTCTTGGACCGGTCGCGGGAATCGAGTACCTCCGGCAGTGGGACCGCGGCGATGAGACCACCGACGCCGCGCTTACGAACGGATACGTCTACGACCGCATCCCCGCAGGGTTGACAGACCGGACTCTCGTTCAACCTGATTCGCCGTACGCACTGACGTACAACGCGGTTCACCGGTATGTCTCACTCTTGCGTCGATATCCGACGGAGCCCGTCCCGTCGTGTGCTTCATCGTCAAACCGGCCTTCCCGAATTGTCCGTCCTGTCATCGACATCTGGGGACCTGTCCGAGACAGGCCGGCTGCTCAGGGGAAGCACGCGGTGGCGATGTGAACGACTCAAAAGACGAGCGGCTGCACACTGCTGCGCTGGTACAGCCTCGCGGCGAGCTTCGTGGTGATCGTCGTGCGCGCAAGAGGTTCGCCACAAAGATCGAAGTGGATGCCCGCAAAGCCAAGCAAGTTGCAGCGCGGGTGCGCTGGCACGCTGAACGAGATGAGGAGCGATCCCGGGCATACCTTCCCAGTGGCGGAGAGTCAGGCCGCGCTCAACTGCGGATGCCAGGGAGGTTGCGCATTCCCAAGCATCAGGACACCTCGGCCACTTTGTCTGGTCACTACCCGTTTCTCGCTGAGGCGGGGCTGGGGTCGGCCGGCGTTTTCGTTGGGCAAGACCTCTACTCGGGTGGCTCATTCGTCTACGACCCTTGGGTGCTCTACCAGCGGGGACTGATCACCGCCCCGAACATCGTGCTCGCCGGTATCGTCGGCTCGGGCAAGTCGGCCCTGGCCAAATCGCTCTACACTCGCTCGCTCCCCTTCGGCTACCGCGTCTACGTACCCGGCGATCCAAAGGGCGAGCACACCGCCGTCGCTGAGGCCGTCGGTGGGATGGCGATCATTCTCGGTCACGGAATGCGCAATCGGCTTAATCCCCTCGACGAGGGCCACCGCGCAGCATCCGCTTCTGACGAAGAATGGGCGGCGCAGCTGGCCTCGCGCCGCCGCGAACTGATCGGCGCCCTTGCGGAAACTGTGCTCGGGCGACCGCTCAGCCCGCTCGAACACACCGCGATCGACCTCGCCGTCGCCGACGCCGTTCGCGGCGCTGACGTACCCATTCTGCCCATGGTCGTGGACCGCATTCTCGCTCCGAATCCGACGGACGACGAGGGACGACTCGCCGAAGACGGCCGTCTCGTCGGCCATGCGCTGCGCCGGCTCGTTGCTGGGGACCTCGCCGGACTGTTCGACGGGCCATCGACCGTGCGCTTCGACCCCTCGCTCCCGATGGTGTCGCTCGACCTCTCCCGCGTTGCAGAGAACTCGACGCTGATATCTGTACTGATGACGTGTTCGTCTGCGTGGATGGAGGCCGCACTCGCCGATCCCGCTGGCGGCAAAAGATGGGTCATCTACGACGAAGCGTGGCGGCTGATGGCTTACCCCGCGCTGCTGCGCCGAATGGACGCACAGTGGCGTCTCGCACGGCACTTCGGCATCGCAAACATGCTCGTCTTCCACAAACTCACCGACCTCGACAATGTGGGCGACTCTGGATCCGCGATGCGAGCACTCGCGTCATCCCTGCTTGCCAATGCAGAAACCCGGATCGTCTACCGCCAGGAACCTGACCAACTCGGATCGACGGCGAGTGCGCTCGGACTCAGCGGAACCGAGCAGAGGCTTCTCCCCATGCTCGGAACCGGGCAGGGTCTCTGGCGGATTAAGGATCGGAGCTTCGTGGTGCAGCACCAGCTACACCCCGACGAACTCGCAGTCTTCGACACCACCGCCCGCATGAATGCCAGTCAGTAACGCGAGTTACTGACGATGGGCACCTTTCATCAGAGCGAGGAGGCATTCCGATGGCCGAAACTATGAGCACCGAGCGCGAGGCGCGACTGACTCTTGCCGCGTTGTCCGAGCCGAGCGATATCGTCACTGGGACTCTTGTGGCGCGCATCGGGGCGGCGGAGACCTTGCAGCTCATCACTTCGGGAGTCCGGCTTCCAAACGGTGTCGACCCGGCCGAGGGTGAGCTGTGGCGACGTCGACTTGCCCCGCGCATTAATCCCGGCCAAATCGATCGCATCCAAACTGATATGGAGCGACACAACTTGCAGTTGCTCACGCCTGAGGACATCGACTGGCCAGGTGAGCTTCAGCAGATCGGCGCGAGCGCTCCGATAGCACTTTGGCTGAAGGGCGACCGGACCGGCCTGTCGACGCCGCTCCCCGGCCGCGTCACCATCGTCGGCGCCCGCGCGGCGACCGCGTACGGCAGCCAAGTCGCGACGGAGCTCGCTTCGGATTTGGCGTCCCAGGGGCGGGTGATCTTGTCCGGTGGCGCCTATGGGATCGATGTGTCCGTGCACCGTGCCGCCGCGGTCGCACAGCCCGGCTCGACGATCGCGGTACTTGCCAGCGGACTCGACCGCGTGTATCCGGCCGGCAATGAGCAGTTGTTTGAACGCATCGAGCAAAGCGGCGGGCTCCTCGTCAGCGAGCTGCCACCCGGCTCGGCACCAACTCGGTGGCGGTTCTTGCAACGGAATCGAATTCTTGCAGCACTGTCGGGCGCAACTGTTGTCGTCGAGGCCGGATACCGCTCTGGATCACTGGACATTGCGGGGCAAGCCCACTCGCTGGGCCGGCCGGTCGGCGCTGTCCCCGGTCCCGTCACAAGCGCGGCGAGTGCAGGATGCCATCGTCTCGTTCAAGAGGGGATCGCGAGCCTCGTCATCGACGCGCAGGATGTGACGGACTTGTTGGATTCGACCGTAGGGTTCTCCGGCGACCGCACCTTCGCCTACTCCCCCGTGCGACGGTTCAGCCGGCCCGGAACCGAACTGCGGCTCTGAGCAAGCAGTGCCAGCAATGACGACACAACGACCGCAATCCACGCCAGGCGACGAGTTCGCGAATATCGGCATCGGCATGCTTCTCTCATGCGCGGTGCTTGCCCTGCTCCTCCGTGGGGCGGGTTCGGTCGCAGCGTGGGCGACTGGCATTGCCCAACCGATCGGAGGTTTGGAGACCGGCATTGCCGTGCTCTTCAACCCCGGCAACCCGTCAGCAGCGTTGAATTCACCGGGCTTAAGCGCCATCGCATATTGGATTGCAGCCATCGTCTTGGTTGGCCTTGTTGGAGCCACTGGATTCGCTGCGTGGTGGGGATTTCGAAATGTCGACCACTCCGCTGCAGTGGACCCCTACCGGATAAACGGGATCGCTACGAGATCCGACGTGCTGCGGGCGGCCTCGACGAAGGCGCTCATGCGACGTGCAGTACACCTTCGTCCCTCTCTAATAAGGGCCGTCCCCACCGACGTCGGCTACCGAATCGGATATTCTCGCGGCGCCGATATCTGGGCGAGCATCGAGGATTCGACCCTCGTCATCGGGCCACCGCGATCCGGAAAGGGAGCGCACATCGTCATCAACGCGATCCTCGACGCCCCAGGTTCAGTCGTCGCCACATCCACCCGACCTGACAATCTCACGGCAACTCTTCGCGCTCGTCAGCGGATCGGCCCTGTCGCCGTGTTCGATCCCCAGCAGCTTGCTGCAGGAGTGCCCGCTGGCTTGCGCTGGTCCCCCATCCGCGGCTGCGAAGACCCGCTAACAGCAATGATCCGCGCGACAGGACTGGCTGCGGGAACCGGGCTCGCTTCCGGTGGAGTGGACGGCGGAAATTTCTGGGAAGCCAAGACCCGCACAGCGCTGCAGGCGCTACTGCACGCCGCGGCGCTCGACCGCCGGTCCCCAGGCGAACTGTTCCGTTGGACACTGAATCCAGCCGCCGCTCACGACGCCGTCTCTATCCTGCTCAGCTCCCCCACTGCAGCCACCGGCTGGGGCGACTCGCTCCAAGCCATGCTCGAGTCCGACCCACGCACGCGCGACTCGATCTGGCAGGGTGTCTCCCTCTCCCTGGGTGCTCTCGCCGACCCACGGGTACTCGATGCGGTCTCGCCGAATAAAGGCGAGAGCTTCGATCCAGAGGAGTTCATACGCAGCAACGGCACACTTTACTTGCTGGCGACGGGGGCAGGTTCCAATAACTCCGCCGCACTCGTCTCAGCCCTTGTCGAGGATCTTGTCGAGACTGCTCGCCGCATTGCCGCTCGCAGCGCAGGCGCCCGCCTTGACCCTCCCATGTTGCTCGCACTCGACGAAATTGGAAACCTTGCGCCCCTCCCGTCCCTCCCCACCCTGATGGCAGAGGGCGGGGGTACCGGCATCACCACCATGTCCGTGCTGCAGTCGCTCGCGCAGGCACGCACCAAGTGGAGCGACAACGCCGCGTCGTCTATCTGGGACTCGTCGATCGTCAAAATTGTGCTCGGCGGGGCATCCAACTCTCGAGATCTTCAGGACCTGTCGACGCTCATCGGCGAGCGCGACGATGCGACGGACTCGACGACGGTCGGCGACCGCGGCTCCCGGTCGTCGCAGCGCTCCGTGCGCCGGGTCGCGATTATGCCTCCAGACAGAATCCGCACCCTGCCGTTCGGAACCGGCCTGATCCTGCTGCGCGCCGCGCCGCCGGTCATCGCGAAGCTTCGAATGTGGACCGAACGGGCCAACGCGGACGAACTTCGGGCAAACCGCGCCGAAATCGAATCGCTCTTGCGAACCCCAGCGCGATTTGACTCCGCTGAGGGACCGGTCGACCAGGAGGAGTGACGGGTGTCCGGCCTGGCGCACCTCATAGCGAATGCGGATCAATCCGATCTGCCGATCACAGGAGGTCGAGTCCCATGGCACTTCACACCCAGCAATCACTTTCCGGCTTCATCGCATCGGAGCCCCAGCATTCCGTTACCGAAAACGGTGACACCCGCTTCTACGTTCGTGTGGGGCAGCCCCACTTCCGGCGCGAGGAGGACGGCGGCTTCACAGAGCTGGACCCGAGCTTCCACGATCTGGTCGCCTATCGAGCCACCGCGGACCGGGCACTCGATCGGTTCTCCAGAGGAGACAGCTTCGTCGCCGAGGGATACGTCCGCACCTTCCAGGTCGAACGTGACGGCGAAGTCATAGAACGCGAAGAGTTTGTCGCGAAGAAGATCGGCCATGACCTTGCCCGCACTAACTACGAGGTCGACCGCGCGCGGCGCACACCAGCTGCCGCGGAGCGCGATGCACCGGTGGCCGGCGCAGCGGTCCTGAATGACTCGCGGCCGACTCGCACTTCCACCGCCTCGCTGGCTATCTGAGCTCGACCATGGTCGAGCAGCTCTTCAACTGGGAATTAGGAGACGCTGAGGCGCCTTTTGACGATGACGCATTCGACGAGCTCGGCGGACCGCTAATCGCAGAGCCGCCGCATCCCATCAACTGGAATCTACTTTCTGCCGAGGAAGCTGAAGCCGAGTGGATCGAACTCAACCGATGGGTGAACTGGCTACGACGAACCTATGGGCTCCCGGCATCTGTCGTGCCCCCGTTCTGGCATCGCCACCTCGAACTCGTGTGGGAGCTGTCTGCCTTGCACTTGCACTGGCTGTGCGCCTACGACCCTGACCAGCACGGTTCAGCACCCTTCGGCTGGCACCGCGACTTCGCCGACGCTCGCCAGCGTCTCCACGACTGGGTCGCGACCTCAGGGACACGACTGGATCGCGACCGGCCGACCCGCCAGACATCCTGGCCCGGCGAGCCCAGCGCCGAAACGATCGAAGACGTGGTGGTCAGCGACCGCGACAAGGACTTCGTGGATTTCGTCACTGGCGACGTTGACAGGCGACGCCAAGCCGAGAGTGACTTCTACAAGCGCGAGGAAACCGAGCGCGCAACGACAGAGCACGTCTGATACTTTCTTCGTGACGGCGGTCCAACGAAGGACCGCGAGATCTGGCCACTGCAGTGCAGGCCCAACCCCAATTGGAAGGGATGCACTGCTATGCCTAATTGTACAAAAAAGCCTTACGCCAACCCGAGCGAGGCGCTCAGAGCGCTCGCAATTCTGCGTCGGCGCGGATACCCGCAACTCGCCAGCATCCACTGGTGCTCACACTGCCAGTGCTGGCACACGACGTCGAAGAAACAGAGCGGGCGGTGGTCGGTGACGGCGCTCGCGAGACGATCTGGAACGTCGACTTGAGCGTGGTGAGCTCGACACGAATGCGACGATTGTAGTCACCGCGTTCTTCAATTTGCCGCTGAAATGCAACGTTAAATCCGCGCCACCACGTTTAGAGTTCTGCTCGACTCAAGGTGACCGGCAGGAATCAAAGACTCGAACCTTCCGTCTACGAAGTGATGATGGGCTGCGCCGGGCAGCATCTCGGGCTTCAAGGGGAATATCGCGCGAGGGTTGTGGAACACGTTCATGCCGGCAATCCACTGTTCGTGATGCTCTTCGCTCACCTCATTTGAGAAAGGTTGGAGCTCCGGAGGATCGCCGGCATATCGGATGCCCTGATGAACTAGCGTTACCGCGCTTGCGCCAAATCCTGTGGAAACTCCGATCCGGTTGAACTTTGTCAAAGTCCCCGCTGGGTTGAATAGCACGGCCGATATGTTTTCAGCATCTGGTTGGAAGAAGAATCCAGAGTCAATCTTTTTCGTTCCCCATAGGTGATGGCTAATAGAACGGACCGACGTGCTCGCGCCGCCGGAGCTAGATACCGCATCCACCACCTTGCCGTAGAGGTACACGGATAGAGCGGTGCCGCTGTATGTCATCGAAAGGTCGTCGTGAAAGTCTTGGATGGCGAACAGGAGGGGAAGTCCGGCTGCGTCCGGATGTTCCCAGTAGCGCTTTCGCAGCTTCGAAGTCAGAGGGCCTGCGAAGCGAATGGGCAGGTAGTGCTGTAGGTACGCATCCACGACCTCCGACGTATCGTTCGGCGTCGGGCGTGGTGTAGCCGAGCCATCCTGAGACGGATTGATCGTGGTCGCTTCGACGCAGAAGCTGCCCTTGAGTCCGATGGCCTTGAAATCGGGAGCGGGACTGGGCTGCTCGATCACATAGCCTGCCTCCACCAAAGTCGCGAACAGGTAGAGCTCCCAGATCCGGGCGTCAAATCCTGAAGTCTGGAACTGCTCAACAAAATTCCCGTCTTGGTCGCGATACCACCGCATCATTAGGTCAACAATTCGGCGAGCGGCAATGTATGCCGTTTGGCCGGCGAGCACCGAAAATGTTGGGTGGAGCCTTGATTCGACGCCGATTGGCGTGAAGAAGTCCATCGCACCGGACTCGTCACCCTGAACTCGAATCCGATCAAAATCCCTGGCCGCGGCCGCGAGGTACTGCTCAAGCTGGCCCTCTGCCTCCGCTCGCGTCTCGCAAAAACGCGTCTGATTCACCCAGCGATAGCGCTCGTCAAGGTCCGCCGTGAGAACTATCCCGGAGAACTCGCCGTCGGAGTCCACGATCAGCACACCGATCACTTTGTGTGAGTCGATCTCGAACCAACCGATCTCTCGTGCAATCCTCGCTACATTCGGATGTCGCGCATAGCCGGCGACGACGTTGAAACGCGCCCGAGTTATTGGGCGCATGATTCGACTCGGCGTACTTGAAGGGAAGGCACGCTGTATCCTCTCAAAAAACTCATCGCAGAACAGCCATCGAGAAGGGATGTTCCATTGTCGACCGATCTCGTGATCGGAAAGCTCGCAGCGATGGAAGACCAGACGGGTCGTCACAAGTCCGAAAAACTGCAGTCCGTTTTGGAGCTATCGTTGCGCGCTGAACTCGAAATTGAGGAGGCGCTCGCGCGAGCTGAACGATGGCGTCTTGCGATCCAGCTTGCCGCGATTCAACTATCGACTGACGGCGCTTCTTGCAGATCCCACGTGAGTTCGAACTCTTGTTCCACCAACGGCCAGACGTTGTCAATCCCGTCCTGAACGGTGGTGATCTGCGCGGCCAGGTCGCCGAAGAGCACAAACTCCTGAGGAATGACTCGTCCTGCCGAGTCTTTTTCCCCATTTGGGCTCGGAAACCGTAGGGCGACGGCGTCATGCGTTCGGCGGCAGACTTCGCGTTCGTGTTCGACGCCGGCGAATGCCCGCTTGTAGTCAACGAAAGGGTCAACAATCCCACCGTCGCGGAGAAACCTAAAACCCCACGTTCGGCCGCGCGTGGACCATATGAACGTCACCTGTCACTCCTGATGAAAATCTGGTCGTCTTCACCGCTGGCCAAGTCCATCTGAAATCCGGTCAGTGTCGCTCGAAGGTGTTCCTCTTTCGCAACCGCGTCCCCGTTTGCGTCCAGCAGCCGATCTCCAAAGAGTTTCGCTGCCTCCTCGATTGCGCCTCCAAAATGAGTGAGAACGAGACCCAACGACTTGACGAGCTTGTTATTGCCGTTGTTGAGCTTGTTGGCGAGAGCCCCTATGCCGCCCAGGGCACCGGCCATCGCGCCAGCGCCGTCGACCAGGTGCTTGTAAACCTTGCCGCGACCGTTCATTGCTTTAGCCCAGCGCACATGCCGCTCAAAGGGAAGCATTGCCGCTATCGGCAGAATCAAGTTCAACCCAATTCGCTGGGCCACCTCGATTCTGCCTGCCTCAAACTTTGCCGATGAGAGGAGAACGAAGTCTTCTCCAACAGAGAGCGCTTGACGTTCTTGAACGAACCCAGCCAGAACTTCTTCGAGCTGGTCGATCTCGTTGCTGGCCTTTGATACTAAGAGGTCTCTGAAGTCAAAGACATTCACGTCCGGCAGTAGGTCAGCCTTCGACAGTGCGAATATCCAGATCCGAGGGAACTGAACGAATGGCCTGCCGTCTTCCAGGAGGTCGTCCTTGATGAGAAGGAGCCCGTTCGCGAAGTTTGTCAAGAGCGCTTTCAGATAGCGTTCTTCGTCGCCGGAATTATCTAGCAGCCGCTGGCCATCAACAAGGATGAAGGCAACGTCGGACTTAAGCAGATTCCGGAAGGTTTCGACACGCCTGGTTGCTTCGGTGCCGCTCGCGTCCTCTTCAAACCACTCTCCCGGGTAGTCATGCCACACGAGCCTCAGAGCGTCGAAAGGGCGATTTTTCTCACTCTTCCTGTTCGACGCGTCCTTCACGTTTATTGAGAATGAGTACGACTCCGAGTCGTGGCTTGTAGCGATCGGGAGCTGAGCGGAACCTCTCATGCCTAGATACGTCTGGTGCAAAAAGCGACCTTGCGACGTCTTGTCGGCCACGATGCTGAACAGTTTGTCTTTTCCGTGCTGCTGCTCGCGGGCTGCTCCGTAAAAGGACGAGACAAGTACAGTCTTACCGCTGCCGCTCTCCCCGAAAACTGCGACGTGCTGTTCTTTTTTTCTGGTCTTGGCCATGTGAGCAATCTACGCGATGCCATTCACCACGTTGGGCTGGCCATATTGCTATTTTTCACGGGAGCGATGCTTGTCGGTGGCTAGGGCTACCGTCATTCCATTCGTCCGCGAATCATTCCGAAGGGGGCACCTTGATAAACACACGAATCACATTCAACGAACGCGGATACAAAGAGCTAGGCCGCGAGCCGCGAGTGGTGTTCTCGTAACTGCCAAGCATGCGCCCCAGCACCCGAAGAATTGAGAACCGCAGTGTGACTCACGGCATCGCCCCCGGCTGCGTTCGTCAATTCCACGACCACGCCAAGTGTGTAGATCGATTCGAGTTCGTTTCCAGTCGGTATGCCCATGTTTGGGACCCTAGTAGGGGCCGCTGACAAGCTTTTCCCTTCCGGTTCCATGCATAGGCGGTGCCAGCTGCTGCAGCACTTGAGCCGGCTCGGCTGTCACACTGCGATCCGGCTCCGCCTAGAGGTCTCTCGTCGTCGACGTTGAGGTGTGCCCCAGCACGTCGACCGCGGTCTGCAGGCCAAGTTCATTTGCGAGAAGGATCGAGTCAAGTGCTCGGCGCACCCACAGCTCCCGTGAGGGTGGGGGTCGCTGGAAAGCGGCAGGACGGTCCGGCCACCGTGGCAGCACCGCGATCAATTCTCATCCCTTTTGAATGCCCGGTCGAGCAACGCCGCGGTCTCGGGGTTCACCAGCTCCCTGCGCTGGATGTAGTGCATCACCGTGACCCTCGTATCCGTGTGCCCGAGCAGCTCTGCCGCGAGCTCCACACCGGCGTTGTCGTTGACCGCTGTCGCCACCGTGCGGCGGAACATGTGCGGGGTCACTCCGGCTATTCCCGCTCCCCCGAGCACCCGCCGTAGCTGGCGGCGCACGTTTGCGGTGGTCAACGGCGTGCCGTCGCGCGACTGGAACAGCAGCGCGTCCAACTCCAGGCGGCCTGCGTTGGCGAGACGCCGCCGCACGGCGTCAGACGTGAACGTGGGAAGCGCCACGATTCGCCGGGACGTGGCGGTCTTGGGGTGGTCCTGCCGGAAGGTCCGCTCGCCGTTGCGGGTGACGATCGTCCCGGCGAGGCGGATGGACGGCACGGCGCTGGTGATGTCGACGTCCCGGCGGCGGATGGCGAGCACCTCCCCGATCCGGGCCGAGGTGCCCAGCATCACCTCGACGATCGCGCCGAGCTGGCCGTCGGGCAGCGGGCCGGAGACGTGGTCCGCGCCGCTTTCCCAGCGGGCGATCGCGGCACGGATCACGTTCACCTCCGGGGCGGTGAGCGCGTCGGGGATGTGCGGTTCCCGGCGGAGACGGGAGACGTGGTCCATCGGGTTGCGGTGGAGGATCTCGTGCCGCACCGCCAGCTCGAGCGCCAGCCGCAGCACCACCCGGGCCTGCTTGGCGCGGTTGTACGACCGCTTCCCCAACTCCTTGATGAACCGGTCGCAGCGGGCGACACCGATCTCGCGCAGGGTCAGGCTGTCGAACACCGGGGAGACCAAAGTGCGCATGTTGCGTTCGTAGAGGTTGCGGGTGGTGCGGGAGATGCGGCCCTCCATATCGATGTCCGCGAGCCAGTAGGCCACGAGGTCGGCGAACAGGCTGTCCGGCGTCAGCGTCGTGTCGGCCGGCTGCAGCTCGGAACGCTCGACGAGCCGCGCCTTCAGCGCGCGTTCGGCCGCTGCGGCGGTGGCGCCGCTGCTCTGCACCTGGCGTGTCCTGCCGTCCCAGTCGCGGTACCGGGTGCGCGCCTCGAAACGGCCGGACGCCACCTTCCGGATGGTGATGTCGCCGACCGTGCCGATGGTCAGCCGTGGCCGCGACATCAGATCACCGCCGGTCGGAGGCTTCGCGCTGCTCGGCCATCCAGGCCCGCACGTCGGAGACGGCGAACTTCAGGTGCTTGCCGAACCGGTACGCGGCCGGGCCCTTGCCGTGCACCCGCCAATCGTAGACGGTGGAGACGGGCAGGCCGAGGTAGGACGCCAGCTCGGCGACGTCCATCAGCGGTTCCAGGCCCCAGGAGTCGGTGCCAGATGAGTCGGAGCCTGCGGAGGGCGGGTATTCGTCGCGGATTTTCATACTCGCAAGGTGCGCACGGCGATCCCGGAGGACCCGAGACGACCGCAGGCGACGTGCTCGCCCCGGAGAAAAGGTGCGTCTCACCGGCTCCGGAGAGGAATAAACGGTGGGTTTTTGATGGGGTAGTCAAATCTCTTAACCAAAAAGTCTCGGAAACCCGTGAGTTTCCGAGACATTTTTGTCGGGCTGACAGGATTTGAACCTGCGACCCCCTGACCCCCAGTCAGGTGCGCTACCAAGCTGCGCTACAGCCCGTGACATGTTGCCTCGAAAGGCAACTGGAATAGCTTAGCGCAGCCGGGAACGCAGTTCGGGCCATGCGGCCGCAAAGCCGGGATGAAGTTGCAGATCTTTTACCTCGTCGACCGAAACCCAGGCCAGAGCAACGCTTTCCGCGTCGCCGATCACCGGCTCGAACTCGCTCGATGTCTCAGTCACGACGGTCGTGTAGCGCCAGAAGCCCAGCTCGAGCACCGACGTGAACAGCACGGTCAGCAGCCCCGCCGGAACACCGGCCTCCTCGAGCGCCTCGCGCAACGCGCCCTCCACCGGGGTCTCGCCCTCCTTGAGCGCACCGCCGGGCAGACCCCACGTTCCGCCGTGGTGGCTCCAGCCGACGCGGTGCTGCAGCAGCACTCCCGCGGCCGGGTGCCAGACCAACAGGCCGGCCGCGCCGAACCGGCCCCAGTACTTCGCGCCATCCGGCCCGTAGACCCAGGCGTCGCCGCTGTCGCGCACGCCGAACGGCGGGAGCGGGGGTGGCAGGTCGCTCACGAGCCGAGTCCGAAGAACTCGACGATGGTTTCGGATGCGTCGAAACCTTTTTCGGGCGCGAGTGGCCACACGTGGGTACCGCCGGCGATCGTGATCACCTCGAGTTTCGATTCGTCATCACACTCATCGTAGGTCGCCCGGGTGATGGTTCCCTCGATCACGGTCTGCGGGAACCTGCTGCAGTCGTTGCGCCCGATCCACTCGCGCGTCGCGTCGGCGACCGATGCGTTGTTCCACTGGCCGAAGCGCGCCGCCGTGAATTCGTTCGTCGGCCCTCCGCGGTAGGGCACGGTGAGGTCGCCCGTTCCGTGGATGATGAGCACGTCGGTCGTCTCGCTGCGGTCGCAGTCGGCCACGTTGAATGCGCCGGAGACGACGGCGATACCCGCGACGCGGTCGCCGAGTTCGCAGCTGAGCCGGTACGACATCATGCCGCCGTTCGAGAATCCGGCGAAGTAGATGCGGCTCGCGTCGACCGGGAATCTCTCCTCCACGTCGTCGAGCATCGCCGCAATGAAGCCGACATCGTCGACCTGGGTGCGGCGCGGGGCCGCGCAGCATCCGTCGGCGTTCCACGCCAGCTGTCCCTCGATGTCGGCCGCCTGCGTGCCGTTCGGGTAGACCACGATGAAGTTGCCTGCCCTCGCGAGGCCGGACAGTCCGGTGGCCGCCTCCGCCTTCGCGCCGTTGCCGCCCGCGCCGTGCAGCACGACGAGCACGGGAAGGGTCTCCGGGAGCCCCGCCGCGGCTCCCTCGGGAACGTGCGCGACGTAGCTTCGTTCGACACCGTCGACGGTGAGCGCGTGTGTGTCCGCGGGATCGCCAACGTCGACCTTCGTCTGCCCCTCGGCGAGGGAGGGCGCACACCCCGCGAGCAATACCGCCGTGAGCGCGAGGGCGGCAATGCGTGCCGCTCCCCCGAATCTCATCGCATCAGTCTAAATCGCGTCGGAGTGGGCGGCGCGCGGTCGGCCCGCGGCACGCTCGCGGTGCGGGAGAATCGGAGCATGACAGACAACGACGCCGCCAAGTACGAGCGCGAGCTCGTGCTTCACCTGCGGATGCGGGGCCAGACCGAACCCGAGATCGCGAGCTCGATCACCGAGCTGCGCGCCTACGCTAAGAAGACCGGTAAGCCGATCGAGGAAGAGTTCGGCACGCCCGCCGAGTTCGCGTCGCAGTTTCCGATCCGCAACAGCCCGACGACGAAGGGCGGCGCCTTGCGACGGCTGTTCGGAGCGGCGCTCAAGCCGAGCCCGAAGGCGCCGCGCGAGAAGCCGTGACCCGCGGGCCCTGCTAGCTCGCGCTCACGAGTTGCACGCGCATCGAGTCGACGCGGGTCGCGATGATCTCACTCGCCACCCATTTCTGCTGCATCCGCGAGACCACGGCATCGAGTTCGTGCTTGCTGAGACCGTCGACGAGGGCGAGCTGCACCAGCAGTTCCGGTCCGGCCAGCCGGCTCGCGGGATCACCTGCCGCCAGGGCGACGCTGCGCACCGCCGGCTCGCCAGCCGCGGCATCCGCAAACGCGTCGAGCACCTGCTCGTCTCGGAAGCTGGGCGTCCACGGCTGCGCCTGCGCGATCGCCCACAGGGCGGGGCGACGGATCACGAACTCGGTCGACGACGTGGGGTCGAGCACGACCAACTCGGTCTGCTCGCTCGCCGCCGCCAGCGCGACCCGGGTCGCGGCGGCCGGCACGGGGCGGGCCTTCGGGTTCCAGTGGCTCATCGCGTTCACCGAGGTGAACACCGGCAGTACGTTGCGGCCGTCGGGTCCGGCGACCGTGATGATCGACAGCTCCTGCGTCTTGTCGATCACGACGCCGTGCTCGTTGAGCCCCGCCTCGCCGACGTGAGCGACGAGAGGGATCAGCAGGCGCGACTCACGCAGGGCGTCGACGACCTCCGCCTCCCCCAGTTCGCCACTCGCGAACCGGCGCAACGCCTCGATCAGCCGCTCCGGGGCCGAGCCGTCGTCATCCGCGCTCGTATTGGGCTCGAAATGGCGGCCCTCCCACGGCGTTCCGGCGGAGTCCGCGCCCCCGTGACCGTGCTGGCCGTGGTGCCCCGGGATTTCGCGATCAGCCATGGTCAGTCGTTCGCGACGTCGAGCGCCTCCGCGAGCGTGAAGTTCTTCGCGTAGAGCGACTTGCCGAGGATGGCGCCTTCGAGGCCGCGGGGAACGAGCGCGCGCAGCTCGGCGATGTCGTCGAGGCTGGAGATGCCGCCGGACGCGATGACGGGCTTGTGGGTGCGCTCCATGACCTGCACGAGCAGGTCGAGGTTCGGACCCTGGAGGGTGCCGTCTTTGGTCACGTCGGTGACGACATAGCGGCTGCAGCCCGCGTCTTCGAGGCGCTCGAGCACGGTCCAGAGGTCGCCGCCCTCCTGCGTCCAGCCGCGGGCGGCGAGGGTGGTGCCGCGCACGTCGAGGCCGACCGCGACCGCCTCGCCGAATTCGGCGATGACGTGGGCGGCCCACTCGGGGTTCTCCAGAGCTGCGGTGCCGAGGTTGATGCGCTTGGCGCCGGTCTGCAGGGCCGCCTCGAGGCTCGCGTCGTCACGGATGCCTCCGGAGAGCTCGATGTTCACGCTGCGCGGCGCGTTCTTGATGACCTTCTCGATCACGTGGCGGTTGTTGCCACGGCCGAACGCCGCGTCGAGGTCGACGAGGTGGATCCACTCGGCGCCCTGGCTGATCCACTCGTCGGCGGCGTCCATCGGGTTGCCGTACGACGTCTCCGACCCCGCCTCGCCCTGGGTGAGGCGAACTGCCTTGCCGCCGGCGACGTCGACTGCGGGAAGGAGGGTGAGACCGGGGGTCCTGGTGAACTCGCTCATTGCCGTGCTTTCTTCTGGAGAGATTGCGAACTCGGGCGCGCAAACACTCGATAGTACCGGTTGGCTCGCGCTACAGAGTATTGAGCCAATTCTTCAAGAGACGGATGCCCGGCTCCCCCGATTTCTCGGGGTGGAACTGGGTTGCCGTGAGCGGACCGTTCTCGACCGCGGCGATGAAGCGGGCGCCGTGCTGCGCCCAGGTCACCATCGGCGGGGTGAACGGCGGCTGCGGATCGAGCTTCCACTGCTGCACCGCATACGAGTGCACGAAGTAGAAGCGCTCGTCGTGGATACCGGCGAACAACCGGGAGTCATCGGGGGCTTCCACGGTGTTCCAGCCCATGTGCGGCAGCACCGGCGCCTCGAGTTCGGTGACGCTGCCCGGCCATTCGCCGAGGCCGGGCGCCTGGTTGCCGCGCTCTACGCCGTGCTCGAACATGACCTGCATGCCCACGCAGATGCCCATGACGGGACGGTCTGCGATGAGCCGCTTCTCGATGAGGGCGCCGCCGCCGACCTTCGCGAGCGCCTCGGCGACCGCGGAGAACGCGCCGACACCGGGTACGAAGAGGCCGTCGGCGTTCATCGCGCGATCACGGTCGGAGGTGAGCTCGACCCGGGCGCCGGCCAGCTCGAGCGCCTTCGCGGCGGAGTGCACGTTGCCCGACCCGTAGTCGAGCACAACGACGGAGGGAGAGACGAGCGTCACAGCGCGCCCTTCGTCGACGGGATGCCGCTGACGCGGGCGTCGGGCTCGACGGCCTTGCGCATGGCGCGCGCGAACGCCTTGAACTCGGCCTCGGCGATGTGGTGCGGGTCACGGCCGCCGAGCACGGTGATGTGCACGGTGAGTCCCGCGTTGAAGGTGATGGCCTCGAAGACGTGGCGCACCATCGAACCGGTGAAGTGGCCGCCGATGAGGTGCATCTCGAAGCCGGCGGGCTCGCCGGTGTGCACGAGGTAGGGACGGCCGGAGATGTCGACGACGGCCTGCACGAGCGCCTCGTCGAGCGGCACGAGGGCGTCGCCGTACCGCGAAATGCCCGACTTGTCGCCGAGCGCCTGCTTGAGCGCCTGGCCGAGGGCGATGCCGATGTCTTCGACGGTGTGGTGCACGTCGATGTGGGTGTCGCCGGTCGCCCGCACGGTGAGGTCGATCAGGGAGTGCTTCGAGAACGCGGTGAGCATGTGGTCGTAGAACGGCACCGACGTCTCGATGTCGGAGACGCCCGTGCCGTCGAGGTTGATCGACAGTTCGATGCTGGACTCGCTCGTGGCGCGTTTGATGCTGGCGACGCGGGGTTCGGTGCTCATACCGTCAATTCTATCGAGGGGCGGGTTGGTCAGGTCGCTGGCTGCAGCGAGGCGAGCGCGTCGAGCAGGGCTGTGGTCTCCGCGGTGGTTCCCGCCGTGATGCGCAGGTGGCCGGGGATGCCGATGTCGCGAACGAGGATGTCACGGGCGAGCAGCGCCTCGAAGGTGGCGTTCGGGTCGTCGAAGCCGCCCACGAGAACGAAGTTCGCCGAGCTGGGCAGCACGCTGTAGCCGAGTTTCGGCAGCTCGGCGAGCAGGCGGTCGCGCTGGCCGCGGATGTCGTCGACCATGGCGAGCATCTCGGGGGTGTGCCGCAGTGCGGCGACGGCGGCCGCCTGGGTGAGCGCGGAGAGGTGGTACGGCAGGCGCACGAGCCGAAGCGCGTCGGTGACCGCGGGATCGGCGGCGAGGTAGCCGACCCGCGCACCCGCGAAAGCGAAGGCCTTGCTCATGGTGCGCGAGACGAGCAGCCGCGGACGACCGTCGAGCAGGGTGATCGCGCTGGGTTCGTCGTCGCCCGCGAATTCGGCGTAGGCCTCGTCGACCACGACGATGCCGTCGGTCGCGTCGTAGGCTGCTTCGATCGTATCCAGCGAAACGCCGGTGCCCGTGGGGTTGTTCGGCGCGCAGAGGAAGACGAGGTCGGGGGTGGTCTGCTCGATCCAGCGGGTGACGGTCTGCGGCAAGATCTCGTAGCCCGGGTCGCGTTCGCCCGCGATCCAGCGCGTGCCGGTGCCCGAGGCGAGGATCTTGTGCATCGAGTAGGTGGGAGGGAAGGCCAGCACGCTGCGTCCCGGTCCGCCGAACGCCTGCAGGATCTGCTGCAGCACCTCGTTCGAGCCGTTCGCCGCCCAGAGATTGTCGACCGTGAGCGCCTTCTCGGCCGGGAGTCCGGGGTTGAGGTAGCGGGCGAGCGACTCCCGCAGCTCGGTGAACTCGCGGTCGGGGTAGCGGTTGACCGTGAGGATCGCGGCGGCGAGCGACTCGACGATGTCCTGGGCGACGGCCTCGGGGATCGGGTGCGAGTTCTCGTTCACGTTCAGGGCGATGCGCACGGGCTTCTGCGGAGCACCGTAGGGCTCGAGCCCGCGCAGGTCGTCACGGATGGGGAGATCGGAGAGGTTTACCACTGGACAATCGTATGGCCGCGCGCGGCTTGTTACCGCGCGGCGCTGTTTACTCGGCGCTGTTTACTCGGCGCTGTACTCGGCGGGCAGCATCAGACGCTGCCCGGCCTGCACGCTGCCGGTCTCGAGCTGGTTGACCGACAGGATGTCGTTGATCACGTCGCGCGGGTCGACACCGGGGGCGATGTCTTCGGCGAGGCTCCAGAGCGACTGCCCGGCCTGCACGGTGACCTCTTCGAGGTCGGCGCCGCTCGAGTTCGTGGCAGTGGCGCCGCCGCCGTTGAGGGCGACCAGCATGACGCCGGCGACCACGGGGATCGCGGCGAGCGTAGTGAGTACGGCGCGGCCGCGCTTGGTTATACGCAGGCGGGGCTGAGCCGAGGGAACACGAACGACCGGACGTTCGGTGATGGTGGTGACGACTGCTGTGCTCATGTGCTGCTCCTTCTCGTTGCTCGCCTGCTGATTCGAGTGCTTGTGAAAGCTCCGTATCCGACCCTCGGCCGGGAGGGCCGGATACGAAGCTTTGTTCCGAACATACATTCGAATAGTGCCCGCCGCAAGCAATTCTTCGAATATGTAGACGAATGTTTCTGCGACACACTCGAATAGGTGTTTGTTTTGACGACGTAATGCGGATACTGTTTCGAATGTCTGAGAACAGGTAATCAGCAGCCACCGACATTGGAGTGCACATGAGCGACGAGACCAGCGGCAACGCGGCTCCCGAGCGGTCGACGACGAGACGGCGCAAGAGCCTGAGCGACAAGCAACTCGCCATCCTCGACGTGATCCAGCGCTCGGTCGCGAGCCAGGGCTATCCGCCGAGCATGCGCGAGATCGGCGACGCCGTCGGCCTCTCCTCGCTCTCGAGCGTCACCCACCAGCTCAACCAGCTCGAACTCAGCGGCTACCTGCGCCGCGACCCCAAGCGCCCCCGCGCCCTCGAGGTGCTCATCGAGATGCCGACGCAAGAGTCGGATGCACCGGAGAGCTCGGGTTACGCCCCCTCGGTCGGCGACGCCGCAATGGTGCCGTTGGTCGGACGTATCGCCGCCGGTATCCCCATCACCGCCGAGCAGCAGATCGACGAGGTCTTCCCGCTCCCCCGCCAGCTCGTGGGAAAGGGCGAGCTGTTTATGCTCAAGGTCGTCGGCGACTCGATGATCGACGCCGCCATCTGCGACGGCGACTGGATCGTCGTACGCCAGCAGAAGACCGCGGAGAACGGCGATATCGTCGCGGCGATGCTCGACGACGAGGCCACCGTCAAGGTGTTCCAGCAGCGCGACGGCCACACCTGGCTGCTCCCCCGCAACAGCCAGTTCGCCCCCATCCTCGGCGACTTCGCCGAGGTGCTGGGCAAGGTCGTCGCGGTACTGCGCTCTGTCTAACTAGAGCCCGCCCGCACCCGCGGACGCAGCGCCCACCAGCCGAGGCACACGACGATTGCGGCCAGCCCCGCGCCGCCGATGCAGAGTCGCACCGTGCGGAACACGAGGTCCGGGTCGACCGGCGATACGCCCCCGCCGATGCCAAGCAGCCAGTAGACCAGCCCGAGACCGAGCGCCGGCGTCAGCACAGCGAGCCAGCCCACCGCCCGCCCGGTGCGTCCGAGCCGACCGGGCTGCGGTTCGCCCGGCACGGTGCGCCGCACCCAGAGCGCGAACCAGACGACCACGATCACCGCGCCGAGCACCGAACTGCCGTGCTGCAGCCACTTCACGACCGGTAGCGGGCCGAGCGGCTGCGCGGTCCACGAGGCGGCCGCGGTGAGCCAGCCCGCGTGGGTGAGCGTGTCCCACGCCAAGTGGGTGGCGATGCCGACGAGAACGGATGCCGCCGCGAGGGCGCCATATGGCACCGACAGGCGGGCGCGGCCAGACCGGCGGGCGCCCCCGGTCGGCAGCCCGGTCGGCAGCCGCGTCCGCAGCCAGTGCGGTGCGAAGTCGGCCGCGGGCCGGCGGAACACCAGCTGCCAGAGCGCGAAGACGATCAGCCCGGCGCCGAGGTCGAGCGTGACGGCCCCCAGCAGCGAGTGCGAGAATCCGCGCTCGACGTCGATCGGCACGAAGTAGAACAGGTCGGGCGCCATGCTTCCGATCACGAGTGCCGCGGGCAGCAACGGTGTGCGAGCGAACGGCAGCACGGCCGCGACATGGCTCGGGGTGAATGGCACGAGTCATTGTGACCGAAACACGGGGACACCGGAAGGGTTGCCGTGTACGCGCGAGAGGGGCGGATG
>NZ_JBKKAD010000167.1:0-19543 GCF_046714715.1 Conyzicola sp.
AGGCACGATCGTGCTCGTCGGCAGCGTCTCCCCCACCGAACCCGTGCCGATCGATCCCGAACGCATCGTGCGACGACTGCTCACCGTGACCGGCGTGCACAACTACACGGCCGAGCACCTGCGCACGGCGGCCGAGTTCATGGTTCAGGCGTGGCACACGCGGCCGTTCGACGAGCTCGTCGGCGCCGCGGTCGCGCTGCGCGACCTCGACGCGGGCATCGGCATGGCCGGCGCGGGCGGCCCGGTGCGGGTCGCGGTCGATCCCCGGCGCTGATCGGCGGCGCTGATCGTCGGGCGGGCAGGTCGTCAGGCGGGCTGGTCGTCCCCGGTCTTGAAGCCCACCAGTTTGTGGGTGCCGTCGCAGAACGGCTTGATCGCCGAGACGCCGCACCTGCACAGCGCCACCGTCTTGCGGCCCGCGGGCACGGGCCTGCCGTCGGCATCCCGGATGTCGAAGTCGCCCCGCACGATCAGCGGGCCGTTCTCGTAGGGGGTGATGGTGACGCGCTCGTCGTCAGGCACGGTCGGCACCCTGTCCCGCGGACTCTGCCGTGCGCAGCGACGACACCCCGTCGGTGAAGGCCTCGAGCATGTGGGCGGATGCCCATCCGTCGACGAGCAGGCAGGCGCCGGCCCCGAAGAGGATGTCTTCGACAAGGGCGGGTTCGTCTTCGGCGAGCGCTCCCGCCAGGTCGTTGGCGGCGATCTGCTCGTGCACGGCGTCGGCCGCCACGTGCTCGTCGAAGTACGCGGTCACCTCGGTGCCGTAGCCGAGCCGACGGAAACCGTTGCCGTACATCAGGTTCGGAATGGACGAGGTCATCTCGAACGCGGCGAGGTGGCCGACGATGGCACCGCGGAGACGCCGGTTCAGACCGAACAGCGACATGGTGTTGAGCGACGCGAGCGTGATGGCGGGCACCCGGTCGAGGTAGTGCGCGTACTCGGTATCGAGCCCGGCGCCCCGCATCGTCTCGGCGAAGATCGCCGAGTGCATCCGGGCCGGCCGCCCGCCGCCGTATTCGTCGGCCTGGATCTCGACCAGCGCGGCCTTGCTGCGGCCGGTCAGTCGCGGGATCGCCCAGGAGTGCGGGTCGGCCTCGCGCAGGGTGTAGATCGACCGCTGGATGAGGAACTCGCGGGCCTGCTCCTCGGATGCCTTCTTCGCCAGGAAGCGCGACAGGCTCGGTCCGGCCTCGGCCGACGTCATCTCCGAAAGCGTGCGCGCGACCGCGGCCCGCGTCGCCTGCGGGAGGTCGGGGAGCGCCACCGATTCACGCAGTTCGCGTTCGAACGCGCGCTCGAGTTCGCCACGCACCCGCACGAGCCCGGGCTGCCACTCCCACGCGTCCGAGACACCGGGAAGGGATCCGTAGTGCAGCCCGTAGAGCAGGAAGAGTGCGAGCTGGATGTCTTCGTCCCGCACGACGGACGCGCTGGACCCGGCCGCCGACCGGGCGATCTCGAGCAGCGGCCCGAAGTCGTCGGAATCGTCGGGCTGGCCGGAGAGCAGGTCGAGCAGGGCGGCACTGAGCGGACCGCGCGCGCCGAACGGTGTGTGGACGGCTCGTTCTTCGACGACCCCGGTGGAATTGATCATTGCTTAATCCTCGCTGCGCGCGAGCCGGCGTTCGAGGCCTTGCGATCGGGCGCGCGGCGTGCGTGTCAAGCCGGTGCGGTTGTCACGGTGCCTGCCTAGCGTGAACACGACGCCGCTCGGGCGTGACTCGGATCGAAAGCGGAGGCACCATGCCCAGCGATGCGCAGGTCGACAATCGGCGACGCACTCTCGTCTCCGGAATCGTGTTGGGTGTCGGGGTCGCGGGCTTCGTCGACGAGGTCGTCTTCCACCAGCTGCTGCACTGGCACCACTTCTACGACAGGTCCACGCCCGATATCGGCCTGGTCTCCGACGGCATCTTCCACGCCGTCAGTTGGTTCGCGACCGTCGGCGGCATGTTCCTCCTCGCCGACCTGCACCGCCGCCACGGCGTCTGGTGGACGCGGTGGATCGGCGGGCTTCTCCTCGGCGCCGGAGCCTTCCAGCTGTTCGACGGCACCGTGCAGCACAAACTCTTGGGACTGCACCAGATCCGTTACGAGGTCGATCTGCTCCCCTACGACATTGCCTGGAACGTCGCCGCCGGAGTTCTGGTCGTGGTCGGCGTGGTACTGGTGGTGCGCACGCGTCGAGCCTCGTCTGCGCGGGAGTGATCGGATGCATCCGCACGAGGCGTCGACGAGTGGCGGCCTGTTCGCGGCTATCGTCGCGGTGGCGACCGTCGCGGTCTACGTCGGCCCGGCGCTGGCGAACCGGCGGCGGCGACCCTGGCCGGTGTACCGGTCCGTGCTGTGGTCGGCCGGTGTGGCCTGCCTGGTCATAGCCGCCCTCCCTGGCCCGGAGGGCACGGCGACACCGTTCGTCGATCACACGATCGACCACCTTCTCGTCGGTATGCTCGCTCCCCTGCTGATGGCTCTCGCCGCTCCCGTCACCCTGGCTCTGCGCAGCCTCGACCCGGTTCCGGCGCGTCGGGTCACCCGCCTGCTGCGCCTCCGCGCGGTGCGGTTCGTCACCCACCCCGTCACCGCGCTGCTGCTCAATGTCGGCGGCATGTGGGCGGTCTACACGACCGGCATTTTCGAAACCATGCACGAGAACCCGGTCGTGTCGGGCCTCGTGCACACGCACTTCTTCCTCGCCGGCTACCTCTTCACCGCCGCGGTTCTGGCCGTCGATCCCACGCCGCACCGTCACCGGCACCTCTACCGGGCAGGCGTGCTCGCCGTCGCTGTCGCCGCGCACGGCATTCTGGCGAAGTTCCTGTTCGCGCATCCGCCCGCCGGCGTCTCCGCCTCCGACACCGAAACCGGCTCCATTCTGATGTACTACGCGGGCGATGCGATCGACGCCGTCTTGATCGTCGTGGTGTGTTGGCAGTGGTTCACCGCCCGCCGACGCAAGACCGCCCCCTCGGTGAACCCCGTGGAACGTCCGTTCGCCGCCCAACAGTGACAAGTTCTGGATAGATTCTCCTTATGAGCACGAGCCCGGGTCCCATCGACGTCACGTTCACCGCCCCGATCGGCGTGTCGGTCAAGGGTGAAATGTGGGCCTGCGTGGAGGTTCCGGGCTCGGCGGAGCTGCTCGGCACCGGCAGGTCTGTGAAGGTCGTCGCAACCGTAGATGGTGAACCGCTGACGGCGGGGCTGATGCCGACCGGATCGGGCGGGCACATGCTCTCGATCAGCGCCAAGCTGCGCAAAAAGCTGGGCAAGAACATCGGCGATTCCGTCACCGTTCGATTGTCCGAACGTCTCACCTGATAGCGCGCACCGCCGCTCTGGCTACTTTCTCCTGCGTAGCGGCGTCGGTGCGAAGATCTTGTTGTGAAGAGAAACGGCAGTGCGCGAAGACCGGATGTAACGGCGGTAGAACTCGTCGGCGGTGTCGAACCGCTCGAGGTCGCTCTCTGCGACTATGACGAGGGCTGGGTCGGCCTCTATCTGGAGCACCGCCGCCGAATTCTTGAGGCTCTCGAGCCAGTGGACGTCGGCGTCGAGCACATTGGCTCCACGTCCGTCCCCGGGCTCGCGGCGAAACCGATTGTCGACATCGTGGTCACCGTCGATGACATCACCGCCGAAGAGGACTACCTCGACGCGCTACTGGCCGCCGGATACCGATTGCGCACCCGCGAGCCACGGCACCGCCTCGTGCGCACGCCGGCGCGCGACGTTCATGTGCACATCTACGAGCGGGGTGATCCCGCGGTGGTCGAGTATCTGCTGCTGCGCGACCGGCTGCGCACCGACGCCGATGATCGCGCTCTCTACGAGAGCACAAAGAGGTCGTTGCTCCGCGGCCGGTGGGACGACATGAACGCGTACGCCGACGCCAAGACGGATGTCATCCTCGCGATCAAGGCACGAGCGAGGGCAGCTCGTGACCAGTGAGAGACCCTTCGCTTAAACCGAGAGCGCCCTCTCCGGCACATGCTGGGGAGGGCGCTGCACGTGGAAGGCGACGCTACGACTTCGCCTGGTCCTGCACTTCGTGCCTGGCCTCATCCGCGCTCGACTTCACGGTGTCGGCCGCGTCGGTGGCAGACGATTTCACGGTGCCTGCTGCATCCTGAGCCGTCTCCTGAACCGCTCGCGCGGCATCCTGAGCGGGCTCTTTGAGGTTCTCGGCGATGCCCTTCGCGGCATCCTGCATCTCGTGCACGAGGGGTTCGGCTGCGTCTTTCGCCTGGGCGGCGAGGTCCTTTTCCTTCTCGCTCGCGGGAACGAGCGACGCGAGGAGCAGGCCGACGCCGAATGCAATCAGTCCGACAGCCACCGGGTTTCCCTCGGCCTTTTCGACCGCCTTGTGCGGGGCACCGGCAATACTGTCGCCAGCGCTCGACGCGGTACCCGTCACCGAGTCCTTGGCGTCGGAAACGGCACCGAACACGCGGTCCTTCACCGATTCGACACGACCGCGCAGCTTGTCCTTCTCACGGTCGACGATCTTCGACGGGGTTACCTTGTCGGCGAGGGCGTCGACGTCGCTTCCGAGCTCGCTCCGCGTGCGCTCGATGTGCGCGCGGATCTCGTCGGGGTCAGAGGTGTTGTAGTCAGTCATTGGTTTTCCTCGTTCTTTTTGACGGTGTCGGGGATCTTCTTCAGGGAGTCGACGGTCTGCGGCAGACCCTGCACTTCTTTCAGCTTCTTCCGGCCGACGCTGTACATGATGGCGGCGATAATGCCCCAGATGACGGCGATCACAACGGCCGACCAGCCGTTGTCGATGAGGTGTCCGAGCCCCCACCATGCCGCGATGGACAGGAACAGCACGGCCATCGCACCTGCATAACCGGCGCCGCCGAGAAGGCCTGCACCCTTGCCGGCGCGCGTGGCAGACTGCTTCAGTTCAGCCTTGGCGAGCTCGACTTCTTGCCGCATGAGCGTGGAGATGTCGCGAGATACCTCGCCGAGCAGGTCGCCGAGCGACGTCGACGCCGCCTTCTGTTCGGACGGGGTCGGTGCGTCTGTCATAGCTGTCGCCCGTCGACGGAGGTCGGCTCGAAGCCGGTCGTGGTCGTGGGTCGCACGGCGTCGAACAGCGGAGTCTCCGTGCCGTACGCGGCGGGGGTGGCGGCCGGGGTCGCCGGCGTGGGCGTGGATACCGGCGCGGTGGGCGCAGCGGCCTCCGCGGCCTTCTCGTCTGCGGCCTGGCTGGCGAGGCTCTTCACGAGTCGACCGGCGACAAGACCCGCTACCGCGGAGATCGCGATGAACGTGCCGGGCTTACGACGTGCGAAGTTCGTGACCTCGGTGACGACGGATCCGGGGTCACGTCCGTCGAGCCAGGTGGCAACGGCGGAGGCGCGAGACGCCGCCTGCGAGACGAGGTCGCCCGCGATACCCTGCTGGTCGGACGATTCCGCCATGCGCGTCAGTTCGTCGCCGATGTTGCGAAGTCCGGATGCAACGCGCTCCTGCTGAACGCCGGCCTGCTCGGTGAGCTGGCCGCGCGCTTCTTCGTACAGCGCCTTCGCCTGCTTCGCGGACTCTCCGACGACCTTGCCGGCTTCTTCCTTCGCGGTTCCAGCCACGTTCTTCGCCGATTCGGCGGCTTCGTGTCCGACGTTTCCGGCCTGCTCGCGTGCGGCCTGCGCGGTGCCGCCGATCGAGGATCCGCCCTCTGCCGGGGTGCCCGCTGGGTATTCGTTGGTCATGGTTATCCTTCCGTGACATCTGATTCGGACCCTCTAACGGGGGCCAGTGCAGCTTCCCTACAGAGTGTGGGCGCAGAAAAAACTTCCGACAATGCCATCGAGATCCGACACACCTCGTATACGATGTGCGCCGTTCTGCGCTGCTTCGATTGCTCTCAGGGCGCCTGAAGTAGTCCACAAGTGCTCGCGATGCAAGGGCAAACATCAAAGTCCTCCTGACCCTCGATCGGGGGGAGAGTGGTCGAGGCGGCGGAATTGTCGCCAGAACCCATTGGAGGCATAGATGTACTTCCACGTTCAGAACCTCATCCACGACATCGAGCAGGACGAGCCAGATCCCGCCGCCGCGAACGCGCTGCAGGAGGGTCTCGGCGGTCAGTTCGGCGAGATGCGCACGATGATGCAGTACCTGTTCCAGAGCATGAACTTCCGCGGCCCGTCAGCGAAGCCCTACCGCGACCTGATCCAGGGCATCGGCACCGAGGAGATCAGCCACGTCGAGCTCATCGGCACCACCATCTCCCGCCTGCTCGACGGTTCACCCCGCTACAACGGCAAGCCCACCGACCCGGTCGACGCCCCGGGCGCCGGCGGTGCGACCCCGTTGAACATCGCGCTCGACACGAGCAACATCCACCACTACCTCGTCGGCGCACAGGGAGCGCTTCCTGTCGACGCCGTCGGCAACCCGTGGCAGGGAAGCTACGTCTACAACTCGGGCAACCTCGTGCTCGACCTGCTCTACAACCTCATGTTGGAGAGCACCGGTCGGCTGCAGAAATGCCGCATCTACGAGATGACCGACAACAAGACGGCCCGCTCGACGCTTTCCTACCTGATCGTGCGCGACCAGGCCCACGAGAACGCGTACGCGAAAGCCCTCGAGACCCTCGGTGTGCACTGGAACACGTTGCTCCCGATCCCGAAGACCAACGCGGAGAAATTTCCTGAGGTGAAGAAGCTGCTCGATCTCGGTCTCCAGAGCAAGCAGTACACGTTCGACCTCACCGGCCTCTCGGAGGCGGGAAAGATCTTCCAGGGAATGTCGCCCTCGAAGGACGGCACCAACCTCGACGCGTCTGAGCAGGCCCCGGTGGGCGTGCCCATCGTCATCGCTGAGGAGCGCCCCGAAGAGTTCGCGCCGGGCCTCGACCCCGCCCTGCTCGAACTCATCCAGGCCACCGCCCACATGGAACTCGCCGACGTCGACGCCATGTTCGGCCCCGTCGCCGAAGCACCCGCGAAGAAGTAGCGCGCGCCGTCAGAGCGCAGACGGATGCCCCGCGGCCCAGAACATGGACCCCGGGGCATCCGTGCTTGGGCCCCAAGAGAGCATTCGTCGACTCGATCAGGCCCGACGCATAGTGGAGCCGCCTGTCAGAATCGAACTGACGACCTTCTCATTACGAGTGAGATGCTCTACCAACTGAGCTAAGGCGGCGGGTGACTCGAGATTCCCGAGGCACAGCAAGAAAGCTTAGCCGATCATTCGGGCCGTGTTTGCACAAGCAGCGCATCGAGCTGGGCGAACGAGGCGCGCAGGCGGCTCGCGAGTTCGTCGGGTCCCGCGCCGGCGTCGGCCCAGCGCGACCAGGCGTGGCGCATCACCCCGAACGCGACGAAGGTGATCAGGCGCGAGCGTTGGCCGAGCTCGTCGGCATCGTCGGCGAGCCCGGGTTCGTCGGCGACGAGCCGGCGTGCGACCACGGCACCCAGTTCGTCTTCGAAGTTGCGCATGGTCGCCATACGCAGGGCGAAGAGTTGCGGATGCTGCTTCATCAGTTTGCGACGCAGCGTCAGAAGTTCGAGGTCGTCGGGGAGGTTTCCGCTGGACGCGGCCATCATCTCGCCGAGGTCGGCGAGCAGGTTGCTCTGCGCACCCGCGGCGACGAACGCCTCCACCGTGGAACTGGCGGGGAGCGACGGCGCCTCGCCGATGAGCGCCTCCTCTTTCGAGGTGAAGTAGTTGAAGAACGTGCGCGGTGAGACGTCGGCGACGCGGCTGATCTCGTCGACGGTGACGTTGTCGAGACCACGCTCGTCTACGAGTTCGAGAACGGCGAATTGGATGGCGCGGCGGGTGGCCAGTCGCTTGCGTTCGCGCAGGCCGGGCTCCGGGGCATCCGTTCTCATGTCAGGATTCTTTCACAGCACGCAAGTTTGCGTGCCTAGCAGAGCGGGTCGGATGCGGGGACGGTTCCGGAGACGAAGTAGTCGTCGACCGTGTCATCCACGCAGGCATTCGATTTGTTGTAGGCCGTGTGGCCCTCGCCCTCGTAGGTGACGAGATGACCGGCCTCGAGCTGGTCGGCCAGCGCCTGGGCCCACGAGTACGGCGTCGCGGGGTCGTTGGTGGTGCCGACGACAAGGATGTCGGCGGAACCCGCGCCGTCGATGACGGGTCGCTCGGTCGCGGCCTTCACGGGCCACTGCAGGCAACCCACGTCGCCGTAGGCGAGTTGCTTGCCGAGAACCGGGGCGGCGGCCGCGAGCTCGGCGGCCTGCTCGCGCATCACCGCGGTGTCGCCCTGGGAGGCGTAGTCGAGGCAGTTGATCGCGAACCGTGCCTCGAGCGAGTTGTCGAGGTAGCTGCCGTCGGTGGGGTTGCGCCCGTTGTAGCTGTCGGCGAGCGAGAAGGCGAGGGTGGCGTCGCCCTTCATCACGGTGTCGAAGAGCTGGCGGAGGTAGGGCCAGTCGGCCTCGCGGTAGAGCGGAAGCACGATCGCGCTCGTCATCGAGTTGCTGCCGAGCTCGCGGCCGTCGGCGGCACGGATCGGGCTCGCGTCGAGGCGGTCGAGCAGGGCGCGGATCTTCAGCATCGAATCGTCGGCGGTGCCGGTGAACGGGCAGTTGTCGGCGGTGGCGCAGTCGGCGAGGAATGCCCGCAGCGCGCTCTCGAAGCCCTTGGCCTGGGTGATCGACACGTCGAAACTCGTCGAGGTGGGGTCGAGCGCGCCGTCGAGCACGAGGCGGCCCGTGTTCTCGGGATAGAGCTCGGCGTAGGTCGCGCCGAGCAGCGTGCCGTAGGAGAAGCCCAGGTAGTTGAGCTTCTCGTCGCCGAGCACCGCCCGCAGCAGGTCGAGGTCGCGGGCGGCGCTCACGGTGTCGACGAACCCGAGCAGGTCGCCGGTGTTCGCTGCGCACTGCTGCGCGTAGGCGCCGTTTGCGTTGGCCGCGGCGGTGAGCCAGGCATCGCTGCCGATCTCGCCCGGGACGATGTCGTAGATGAAGGCGTCGAGCTGAGCGGTGTCGGTGTGGCAGAGCACGGCAGAGGAGCGGTTGACGCCTCGCGGGTCGAACCCGACGATGTCGAACTTCGCGCGGAGGGTGGGCGACACGGCGTAGTCGAGACTGTCGGCGACGAAGTCGTAGCCGCTGCCGCCCGGGCCACCGGGGTTCACGAGCACGGAGCCGAGCGGTGCGCCGTCTTCGGCTGGATTGCGCACGAGGGCGAGGTCGATAGAGTCGCGTGCGGGATCGGTCCAGTCGAGCGGCGCCGTCGCGGTGGCGCACTGCATGTCGTCTTCGCAGTCTTCCCAGGTGAGCACCTGGGTGTAGAACGGCTCGAGCTCGGCGCTGACCTCGGCGGGCGCCGGCGTCGACTCGGTGCGCACGGGAGGCGCGGAGCAGGCGGCGAGCGTGAGGGCGAGGGCCATGCCGGCCGCGATCGCGGCGATTCTGCGGGTGCGCATCAGGCGGCGCGGCGGGCGGAGACGAGCATCGCCTCGAGCGCGAGGGCCGGGGTGACGTTGCCCTCGATGCGGCGGCGGGCGGTGGCGATCGCGTCCATGGTGGCGAGGGTCTCCTGAGCGGTTGATTGCGCGCTCGCGGTGACGAGCTTGTTGTAGATGCTGAGGTTGATCGGTTCGGTCTCGACGCCGAGCTGCAGCAGCAGGATGTCACGGTAGAGCGAGAGCAGATCGACCATGACACGGTCGATGCCGTCGCGCAGGCTGCGCTTCTCGCGGCGTTTCTGGTCTTCTTCGAGGTTCCTCAGCTGCGCGCGGAGGGCAGGGGGGATCGTTCCGCCCGGCTCGATGCCGAGCGACCGCAGCGCGCCGGCCCGTTCGTCGGCGTCGCGCTCTTGGGTGAGCGCGCTCGCATCGGCCCCCGCGATGGCCAGCAGCTTGGTGGCGGCGACCATGGCACCGGAAACCGAGCGAACGCCTAGGGCGATCTCGAGCGTCTCCTGCCGGCGGGAGCGAGCCTCTTCGTTCGTCGCGAGCCGGTGCGCCATGCCGATGTGGCTCTGCGCCTCGCGGGCCGCACGCGTGGCGGTCGGCAGGTCGACGCCGTCACGCCGGGCGATGAGTTCGGCCACGTCTTTGACGGACGGCACGCGCAGCCGCACCGAGCGCACGCGGGAGCGGATGGTGGGCAGCAGGTCGGCCTCGCTCGGCGCGCACAGGATCCAGACCGTGCGGGGCGGCGGCTCTTCGAGGGCTTTCAGCAGCGCGTTCGAGCTGCGCTCCATCATGCGGTCGGCGTCTTCGACGACGATCACCCGGTAGCGCCCGACCGACGGTGAGTAGTAGCTCGACGCCGCGAGCTTGCGCACCTCTTCGACGGTGATGATGATGCGGTCGGTGCTGAGAACGGCCAGATCGGGGTGGCTGCGGGCGGCCACCTGCAGGCGCACCGACTCGTCTCCGTCGACGTTGCCGTCGCTGAGCAGGGCCGTCGCGAACGCGTACGCGAGGTTCGAACGCCCCGACCCGGGTGGGCCGGTGATGAGCCACGCGTGCGTCATCGACGAGTCGTTGCTGCCATCGGCCGCGCTGGACTCGGCGGCCGCCCGGAAGACGGCGATGGCCTCGGACTGGCCGGTGAGTTCGTCCCAGACTGACATGGGTTCAGCCTAAGCGAGGAGTGCGACAACGCGGTCGCGGATGGCGGCGGCGATGGTCTCGATCGGGTCGGTGGCGTCGAGCACGAGGAAGCGGCGCGGCTCGGCCTCGGCGAGTGCGAGGAACGAGTCGCGCACCCGCTGGTGGAAGTCGTTCTTCTCGGCCTCCAGCCGGTCGTAGACGTCGCGCGTCGATGCGATGCGCTCGCGCCCGTTCTCGGGCGAGAGGTCGAGCAGCACGGTGAGGTCGGGAAGCAGGCCCTCGGCGGCCCAGAGCGAGATGTCGCGGATCTCGGTTCCGTCGAGCACCCGGCCGGCACCCTGGTAGGCCACCGACGAGTCGAGGTAGCGGTCTTGGATGACGATCTCGCCGCGCTCGATGGCCGGCCGCACCCTGGTGGCGACGTTGTGCGCCCGGTCGGCGGCGTAGATCAGCGCCTCGGCGCGCGGTGCGATGTAGCCGCGGCGGTGCAGGATGATCTCGCGCAGCTCGCCGCCGAGGTCGGTGCCGCCGGGCTCGCGGGAGTGCACGACCGTGTGACCCGTGCTCGTGAGCCATTCGGTGAGCAGCGCCGACTGGGTGGACTTGCCCGAGCCGTCGCCGCCCTCGAACGTGATGAACAGGCCGGCCACTACTGTGCCGCGGCCTCGGCTGCCGCCTTTTTCGCTGCGGCGGTCTTGGCACGCGTCGCCGCCGCCTTGGCCTTGGTCGCTTCGGCCTTCGCCGCCGCTTCCGGGGTCAGCGCGGCCTTCGCCACCGCGGGCTTCTTGACAGCGGGCTTCTTGGCGGCAGGCTTCTTGGCGGCAGGCTTCTTGGCGGCAGGCTTCTTGGCAGCAGGCTTTTTCGCGGCAGGCTTCTTCTTGACGACCGGGCCCTTCGCGCGCTTGTCGGCGAGCAGCTGAACCGCACGCTCGTAGTCGACCTCTTCGACGGTCTCACCGCGCGGGATCGTGGCGTTGGTCGTGCCATCCGTCACATAGGCGCCGAAGCGGCCGTCTTTGATCCGGATCGGCTTCTCGCTCACCGGGTCGGGCTGCTCGAAGTCTTTGAGCGCGCTCGACGCGGCACGTCCGCCGTACTTGGGCTGGGCGTAGAGCTCGATCGCACCGGCGAGGTCGATCTCGAAGATCTGGTCTTCGCTCGTGAGCGAACGCGTGTCGGTGCCCTTCTTGAGGTACGGGCCGAACTTGCCGTTCTGCGAGGTGATCTCGGCGCCAGTCTCGGGATCGACCCCGACCACGCGCGGCAGGTCGAGCAGGCGCAGCGCGGTGTCGAGGTCGACGGTCGCGAGGTCCATCGACTTGAAGATGGATGCGGTGCGCGCCTTGGCAGCGACGGCCTTCTTGGCCGCAGGCTTGCGCTTGGGCTTCGCCGCGACGACCTCGCCGGTGGCGGGATCGACGACCTCCGCGGCCGCGACGACTGCGGCGGCGGCTTGTGCTTCCGCCTTCGCAGCGGCTTCCGCCGCCTCGTCGATCGGGTCGACCTCGGTCACGTAGGGGCCGAAGCGCCCGTCTTTCGCGACCACGTGCTTGCCGTTCTCGGGGTTAACGCCGATGATGCGGTCGCCGACGACGGGCGCCTCGATAAGTTCGCGCGCCTTGGCGGCGGTGAGTTCGTCGGGGGCCAGTTCGGCGGGGATGTTGACGCGGCGCGGCGTCTCGGGGTCGGCGCCGGGGGCTTCGAGGTAGGGGCCGTACTTGCCGATGCGCAGGGTCACGTCGTCGGCGATCTTGATCGAGTTGATCTCGCGGGCGTCGATTTCGCCGAGGTTGTCGATGACCGTGCGCAGGCCGCGGTGCTTCGTGTTGCCGAAGTAGAAGCCGGTGAGCCACTCGACACGGTCGGCCTCTCCCCCGGCGATGAGGTCGAGGTCGCTCTCCATGCCCGCGGTGAAGTCGTATTCGACGAGGTCGGAGAAGTACTCCTCCAACAGGCGCACGACCGAGAAGGCGATCCAGTTGGGCACGAGGGCCTGGCCGCGCGGTGTGACATAGCCGCGGTCGATGATGGTCGAGATGATCGCGGCGTAGGTCGACGGGCGGCCGATGCCGAGCTCTTCGAGCGCCTTGACGAGGCTCGCCTCGGTGTAGCGCGGGGGCGCCGACGTCTCGTGGCCCTTCGCTTCGATGTCGACGAGGGTGAGGGTCTGGCCCTCGGTCAGCTGCGGCAGCTTCGCCTCGGTGGGCTCGGCGGTCGCGTTGCGCTCTTCGTCGCGGCTCTCCTCGTAGGCGTGCAGGAATCCGCGGAAGGTGATGACGGTTCCACTGGCGGCGAACTCGGCGATCGAGTCGTCTGCGGTCGGGCCGGCCTTGATGGTCACGGTGGCCGTCGACCCCTTGGCGTCGGCCATCTGCGAAGCGACGGTGCGCTTCCAGATCAGGTCGTAGAGCTTGAAGTCGTTGCCGCGCAGAACGGATGCCAGTTCTGCGGGGGTGCGGAACGTCTCCCCCGAAGGGCGGATGGCCTCGTGGGCCTCCTGCGCGCTCTTGTTCTTGCCGGCGTAGACGCGCGGCTTCTCGGGGATGGTGTCGGCACCGTACAGGGCGGCGGCCTGGGTGCGGGCGGCGTTGATGGCCTGCCCCGACAGCGTCGCGGAATCGGTACGCATGTAGGTGATGTAGCCGTTTTCGTACAGTCCCTGGGCGACGCTCATGGTCTGGCGGGCGGAGAAGCGCAGCTTGCGCCCGGCCTCCTGTTGCAGCGTCGAGGTGGTGAACGGGGCGGCGGGGCGGCGCGTGTACGGTTTCGACTCGACGGACGAGACGACGAGCGACACCGACGGCTCGCGCAGCTGGGTGGCGAGGGTCTGCGCACGGTTCTCGTCGAGCGCGATGGCGTCGGACTTGAGCACACCCTTGTCGTCGAAGTCACGGCCGACGGCAATGCGGGCGCCGTCGACGCGCACGAGGCGCGACTCGAAGTCCTGCGTTCCGGTCTGCGGCGCGAACTGGGCGATGAGGTCCCAGTAGCTGGCGGCGGTGAAGGCGAGGCGTTCACGCTCGCGGTCGACAACGAGTCGCGTGGCGGCGGACTGCACCCGGCCGGCGGACAGGCCGGGACCGACCTTGCGCCAGAGCACGGGCGAGATCTCGTAGCCGTAGAGGCGGTCGAGGATGCGACGGGTCTCCTGCGCGTCGACGAGTGCGGTGTCGAGGTCGCGGGTGTTCTCTTTCGCGCGCTCGATCGCCTCTTTGGTGATCTCGTGGAAGACCATGCGCTTGACGGGGACCTTGGGCTTGAGCACCTGCAGGAGGTGCCACGCGATGGCCTCACCTTCGCGGTCCTCATCAGTTGCGAGGTAGAGCTCGTCGGCGGAGGCGAGCGCTTTCTTCAGGTCGGCGACGGTCTTCTTCTTCGCGTCGGACACGACGTAGTACGGCTCGAACCCGTTGTCGACGTCGACGGAGAACTTGCCGAGCGAGCCCTTCTTGAGTTCCGGCGGCAGGTTTTTCGGCTCGATGAGGTCGCGGATGTGACCGACCGATGCCTGGACGATGTATCCGTCTCCCAGGTACTGGGCAATGGTCTTCGCCTTTGCGGGCGACTCGACGACAACGAGCTTCTTCGTGCCAGGCACGTGACTCCTTATATAAGGGGATGGAACACGGGGCGCAGTGAGCCCCCATCAGCGACACGATACACAGGTGAAGCCGAAACTCACCTATTCAACTCCTGTGGGGCCTCTGATACCCGGGGGACCGGCGGTCGCGGCTACGCCGACGGCGAACCCGGCCACGGTCGCGGTGACCCGCACGGTGACGACGAGGCCGTCGACGTGGCACGACGCCAGCCGGCCGCCGTTCGCCGACGCCACCCTCGACGCCACCGCGCACGGTTCGCCGGGCACCAGCCCGACGCGCACGTCGGCCGCCGCCAGTGCGGCCGCGTCGGCCGCGCCCGCTAGCGCCTGATTCTTCGCGAACACCGAATAGAGAGGTACGAGCATCGCCGTGAGGCACAGCACAGCAGCGATGATCGCCACGGCGAGAACGGAGCCGGCCCCCGTGTCACCGCGCCCGCCGCCCAGCGCCCTCACTTGCCGCCACCCAGAGCACAGCTCGAGGCGGTGAGTGTGAGCCCGAGCAGGGTGCCGGCGGGCGAACGGGACCGCGCGCTCAACCGGGCACAGACGAGGTCGCCACTCTGGGTGACGCTGACCGACGCACCGACCTGCGCCGCCTGACCGCTGCCGCCGCCGCGCGCGACCGAACGGGAGACGTCGGCCGCGGCATCCTGCAAGCGCAGTTGCTGACCCGCGATCTGCAGTCCGGCGAGGCAGCAGGCGAGCAGCAGCACGATGGCGGGCACCACCGCGGCGAACTCGGCGGTGACGCTGCCGCGATCGTCGCCGCGGCGGAGCCCGACCGCGATGGCGGTTCGTTCAGACCGAGAGTGCATTGCGGATGATGTCGAGCAACAACCCGCGCACCTCGTTGCTGCGCAGGATCACGACCAGCAGACCCGCGAACCCCACGGCCGCCATGGTCGCGATCGCGTATTCGGCGGTGGCGGCTCCCTCTTCGTCGTCAAGACGGGCGCGCCATTTTCGTACAACCATGTTCTTCTCTCCTGTTATCGATGCGGTGGCGACGAGCAGAATCAGTGTGGCTCGGCGATCGGTTGCGAAACGGGCGGCGCGGCAGACTGTGGGATCGCGGGTAGCAGCGCCGGGTGTGGAGGCGTCAGAAGCCGGACACGGTCGACGTGATAACCGCGAGCAGCAGCGGCGCGACGCCGAGCAGCATGAACGCCGGCAGGATGCACAGGCCCAGCGGCAGCATGAGCTTGACCCCGAGCACCGAGGCGGCCGCTGCCGCCGACGCACGCGCCGCGCGGCGGGCCTCCTCCGCTTCGCTGCGCAGCAGGTCGCCGGCCGGAACACCGGCCCGCCGCGACAGCTCGAGCACGGCATCGACGGCGGGAATGTCGCCGTCTGAGTCCACCCCGGCGGCCTGCAGCGCACGCCGCACGGACCCTCCCGCCCGTTCCAACGACGTGCCTCCCGACACGGCGATCGCCATGAGCTCGAATCGCAGGCCAGGAGCCAGTTCTCTGGGGCGGGCCGAGGCGACGAGCCGTCGGTTCCAGGCGAACGCGAGTGCCAGCAGTGCGCAGCCGACCACCAGGCAGCCCAGCCCCGGGAGCGTCGTGAAGAGGATGCCGAGTGTGTCGAACCCCAGGACGAGACCGAACAGCACGCCCACGGCGGGCAACACCATGACCAGCCGCGCGGTCGCGATCGGCGCCGACAGCGCGACGGCGATCTCCCGCTGTGCGTCGGCGAGCGCCCGCAACGAGGACGCGAACTCTCGGAGCGAAGCCGCCAGCGGCGCCCCCGCCTCCGTCGCCGCGCACCACGCGGCCGCGAGCGCGCGCCAGGCCGGCCGCTCGGATTCCGGCACGTCGGGTAGAGCCGTCACGAGCGCGGTGGCGACCGGGGTGCCGCGCGCGGCCTTGTTCGCCACGGCGACGACGATCGGGGTCGGTTCCAGATAGCCCCACGCCGCTGCCGGCGTCACCCCCGCGGCGAGCAACACGGCGAGGCGGTGAACCATCGCGGCGACCGCACCGAGCTGCGGGTCGTCGCGACGCCTCGATCGCGGGGGCCAGTTCACGTCACCACCTCGAGCCTCCCCCGCTTGTCGAGCGCGAACCGCCCCGTCTGGGCGAGCACGCGCTGCGTGTCGCGACGCTCGACGTGCAGCACCGTGCCGATCGCACTCACCGCCTGGCGGCCGATCGCGGAGGCCGACATTCCGGCGAGCGCGCCCAGGGCCTCGAGCCGGGCGGGAACGTCGGCGATCGAGTTCGCGTGCAGGGTTCCCGCGCCTCCGTCGTGGCCGGTGTTGAGCGCTGCGAGCAGGTCGCGCACCTCGGCCCCGCGGCATTCCCCGAGCACGAGGCGGTCGGGGCGCATCCGCAACGCCTCTCGAACGAGCCGTTCGAGCGAGATCTCGCCCGCTCCTTCGAGGTTGGCCTGCCTCGCCTCGAGTCCCACGAAGTGCGGGTGGTCGACGCGCAACTCGGCCACGTCTTCGATGGCGACGATGCGCTCGGTCGGAGCCGCCGCGCTCAGGATCGCCGACAGCAGCGTGGTCTTGCCGCTGCCGCCCGCCCCGGTGATGAGCAGGTTCTCGCGACGGTCGATGAGCGCGCGCAGCCGCTCGAGCACGCCGTCATTGAAGAAGCCGGCGGCCTCGAGGTCGTCGAGCGAGATGCGCCGGATGCGCGGGAGGCGGATCGACAGGAGGGTTCCACGCGTGGACACGGGAGCCAGCACGGCGTGCACCCGGATGCCGTCGTGCAGGCGCGTGTCGACACACGGAGTGGTCTCGTCGATGTGCCGACCGCCGAGGGCCATGAGCCGCACCGCGAGGTCGCGCACGGCTTGTTCGTCGAGATCGATGGCGCCCTGCAGCACGGCGCCCGCCCCGCGGTCGACCCAGACCGAGTGGGCCCCGTTGACGAAGACGTCGGTGACGCTCGGGTCGGCGATGAGCGGCGCGAGCACGCCGAACTCGGCCGGAAACCCGCCGCCCGCGCCCAGCCGCACCGCGGGCGGGGCGGGCGCTCCGGGACGTACCGCGACGAAGGGTTCCATGCCCGCCACGGTAGGCGCACCCGCGAGAGCGGGAGCCGGGACATCCGAAGCTGTGAACAACCGCGAAAAGCGCCGGATGTGAAGGACACGTCGTTCGCCCGCTGACCCTCGCGGCGAGCCCTCCCCCTACGAACGATGCACCACAGCCCTCCCCCTACGAACGACGCACCATCTCGCTCACGGGGTCATTAAACAGAGAGGGGCGGCGCCTATTGGGGGGAACAGGCGCCGCCACAGCGACGCCGATTGGGGGAAATCGATTGCGCCGCCATAACCGGACATTCGCAAAGGCGTCCGTCCGATGAGATTTAGTCTACCCCCGCGGACCCCCCACGCAAGGGCCATACGCTGGGGTTGACAGTCCACTCTCAGCGAGGAGTCTAGGATCGTTTTTGCAGCACTCGCACCGATGGCGGAGCCCCGTGCTACCGCATGAATGACAGGATAATGATGTCCCAAAATTCGATCGACAGCCTCCTTTCCGAAACCCGTCGGTTCGCCCCCAGCGACGACTTCGCGGCGCAATCGGTGGCCGAGCCCGACATCTACGAGAGGGCGAAAGAAGACCGTCTCGCGTTCTGGGCCGAGCGGGCCCGCGAGCTGCATTGGCACTCCCCCTTCACAGAGACGCTCGACTGGTCGAATCCCCCATTCGCGAAATGGTTCGCCGACGGCCGCATCAACGTGGCGTACAACTGTCTCGACCGTCACGTGCTCGCCGGCAACGGCGACCGCGTCGCACTGCATTGGGAGGGGGAACCGGGTGACAGCCGCTCATACACGTACGCAGAACTGACCGCCGAGGTGAAGCGCGCCGCCAACGTGCTGCTCGGTCTCGGCGTCGGTCAGGGCGACCGGGTCGCGATCTACCTTCCGCTCATCCCCGAGGCGGTGATCGCCATGCTCGCCGTGGCTCGCATCGGCGCCGTGCACTCGGTGATCTTCGGCGGGTTCAGCGCGGACAGCATTCGGTCGAGAGTTGCGGATGCCAGTGCTCGCCTCGTGATTACCGCCGACGGCGGGTGGAGAAAGGGAAAGGTGTTCCCGCTCAAGTCTGCGGTCGACGCCGCCCTTGCGCCCGAAGACGGGGCCGAACCGACCACGGTGACCGACGTTCTCGTGGTCAAGCGGGGCGAGAACACAGTCGAGTGGACCGAGGGCCGCGACCACTGGTGGCACGAGGCCGTCGCGGCGGCGCAGCCCGAGCACGAGGCCGAGGGCTTCGAGGCCGAGAACCCGCTCTTCATCCTCTACACCAGCGGCACGACCGGAAAACCGAAGGGCATCCTGCACACCAGCGGGGGCTACCTCACCCAGGTCGCGTTCACCCACAAGAACGTCTTCGACCTGCATCCCGAGACCGACGTCTACTGGTGCACCGCCGACGTCGGCTGGGTCACCGGGCACTCCTACGTGGTCTACGGCCCGCTCGCGAACGGCGCGACGCAGGTGCTCTACGAGGGCACTCCCGACACGCCCCATCCGGGACGCTGGTGGGAGATCGTGCAGAAGTACGGCGTGAGCATCTTCTACACGGCGCCGACGGCCATCCGGTCGTTTATGAAGATCGGCCGGCAGGTGCCGAACGAGTTCGACCTGTCGAGCCTGCGCGTGCTCGGCTCGGTCGGCGAACCGATCAACCCCGAGGCGTGGATCTGGTACCGCGAGGTGATCGGGCACGGCGAGACACCGATCGTCGACACGTGGTGGCAGACCGAGACGGGCGCGATCATGATTTCAGCGCTGCCCGGAATCACCGCGGCCAAACCCGGTTCGGCACAGACCCCCATCCCCGGCATCGTCATCGACGTGCTCGGCGACGACGGGACACGTGTCGATCCCCCGCGCGGTGGGCTGCTCGTGGTCTCCGAGCCGTGGCCGTCGATGCTGCGCGGCATCTGGGGCGACCCGGAACGATTCACGGAGACCTACTGGTCGAAGTTCTCGAAAGACGGCGTGTGGAAGTATTTCGCCGGCGACGGTGCGCACGTCGACGCAGACGGCGACATCACGCTGCTCGGCCGGGTCGACGACGTAATGAACATCTCGGGCCACCGGCTGTCGACCACCGAGATCGAGTCGGCGCTCGTCTCGCACTCGATCGTGGCGGAGGCGGCGGTCGTGGGAGCGGCCGACGATGACACGGGCCAAGCTGTGGTGGCGTTCGTGATCCTGAAGAGCAATCAGGCGGATGCGCAGACGGCCGACGAAGCGAGCGCCCTCTTGCGGTCGCACGTCGCCGACCGCATCGGTGCGATCGCGCGGCCGAAGCGCGTCTTCATCGTCGCGGAGTTGCCGAAGACCCGCTCGGGCAAGATCATGCGGCGGCTGCTGCAAGACGTCGCAGAGGGACGCGCCGTCGGCGACAC
>NZ_JBKKAD010000168.1:0-152098 GCF_046714715.1 Conyzicola sp.
ACCCAGGACGTGGCCGGCGCGGTCGCGTTCGGCCTGGCCGCGAGTGCGGCCACGGCCGACATCGGGGGCCACGCCGCCCGCCTGCGCGAGCTCCGCGACCGGCTGGTGGCAGGCATCCGAACCGCCGTGCCGTCCGCGGAGCTGCGCGGCGATCCGGCGGCCGACGGACGCCTGCCCGGCAACGCCCACTTCACCTTCCCCGGCTGCGAGGGCGACTCGCTGCTGTTCCTGCTCGACGTCGCCGGCTTCTCGGTCTCCACCGGGTCGGCCTGCCAGGCCGGCGTTCCCGAGGCGTCGCACGTGCTCACCGCCATGGGACTCAGCGAGGCGGATGCCCGCGGGGCCCTGCGCATGACCCTCGGCACCCACACGACGCCGGAGGAAGTCGACGCGCTGGTCGCCGCCCTGCCCGCCGCGGTGGAACGGGCGGCCCGCGCGGGGCTCGCCGAGCACGCGCCGACCTTCGGCCGCTAGATTTCGACGAGCTCAATCCACGGACTCGTTGGTTGAGTAGCGCCCTCCGGGGCGCGTATCGAAACCCCGCATCCCTGGTTTCGATACGCGGGCTCGTTCCTCGCTCGCTACTCAACCGGTATCCGACACGACCCCCGGGTCCGTTCAGCCGGCCGCACGTACACTGGAACCCATGAAGGTTGTAGCGGCAATGAGCGGTGGAGTGGACTCGGCGGTTGCCGCGGCACGCGCCGTCGAGGCGGGACACGAGGTAGTCGGGGTGCATCTCGCGCTCAGTCGTATGCCCGGAACCCTGCGCACCGGCGCCCGCGGCTGCTGCACCATCGAAGACTCCATGGACGCCCAGCGCGCCGCCAACATCATCGGTATCCCGTACTACGTGTGGGACTTCTCCGAGCGTTTCAAGCTCGACGTTGTCGAGGACTTCATCGACGAATACGCCGCCGGCCGCACCCCCAACCCGTGCATGCGCTGCAACGAGCGCATCAAGTTCTCGGCGCTGCTCGAGAAGGCGCTCGCGCTCGGATTCGACGCCGTAGCGACCGGACATTATGCGGATGTGCGCCGCGACGCGGATGGCAACGCCGAACTGCACCGCGCGGCCACCTGGGCGAAAGACCAGAGCTACGTTCTCGGCGTGCTCACGGCCGAGCAGCTGGAACACTCGCTCTTCCCGCTCGGCTCGACGCCGTCGAAGGCCGAGGTGCGTGCCGAGGCCGCCGCGCGCGGCTTCAGCGTCGCCAACAAGCCCGACTCGCACGACATCTGCTTCATCCCCGACGGCAACACCCGCGGCTGGCTGGCCGAGAAGGTCGGCGCCGAGCAGGGCGATATTCTCGATCGCTCGGGCAAGGTGCTCGGCACCCACCAGGGCGCGCTCGCGTTCACGATCGGCCAGCGCAAGGGACTCTCGATCGGCTACCCGAGCGACGACGGCATGCCGCGTTTCGTGCTCGAGGTGCAGCCGAAGACGAACACCGTCGTCGTCGGCCCGAAGGAGGCGCTCGACCTCTCGGAGCTCGCCGGAACGAAGTTCACCTGGGCGGGCCTCGGCCCCGTCGAGTCGGGCATCGCGACTATCGACGAGAACGGAGCGATCACGCCGTTCGACTGCGAGGTGCAGATCCGCGCCCACGCCGACCCGGTCGCCGCCGTCGTCTTCGTGGAGAACGGCGAGATGGTCATCCGCCCGGTCGAGCCGATCAACGGCGTATCGCCCGGCCAGACCGCGGTCGTCTACGTCGGCACCCGCGTTCTCGGGCAGTGCACGATCGCGCGCACGGTCAGCGCCGTGCCGGTTCCCGCCTAGCCTCGACCGTCGAATCCCGGTCCCGATCAGGGACCTATGGCTCTGTGTGGGCCCTCCGTCGCGGCGTAGCGTCATGCCTATACAGGCAGCATCTCAATCCACGAGAGGGAGATCGACATGACCACGACCGACAGCACCCGAGACGCAACCCACGACGGTGTCGAGAACACCGCGGCGTGGCGGTCGTTCACCCCGGGACCCTGGCAGGACTCGATCGACCTGCGCGACTTCATCCAGCGCAACTACACGCCCTACCCGGGTGACTCCTCGTTCCTGACCGGCGCCACCGCGCGCACGACGGCGCTCTGGTCGAAGCTCTCGGCGATGTTCCCCGAGGAGCGGGCCAAGGGCGTCTACGACATCGACGCGCTGACTCCCGCCACCATCACCGCCCACGCGCCCGGCTACATCGACGAGCCCAGCGAGATCATCGTCGGCCTGCAGACCGACGCCCCGCTCAAGCGCGCGATCATGCCGTTCGGCGGCTGGCGCATGGTCGCCACCTCGCTCGAGACCTATGGCTTCGACGTGCCGCCCGAGCTCGAGAAGATCTTCACCACCTATCGGAAGACCCACAACGACGGGGTGTTCGACGTCTACCCGCCCGCGGTCAAGCGGGCGCGCCACAGCCACCTCATCACCGGCCTGCCCGACGCCTACGGTCGCGGGCGGATCATCGGCGACTACCGCCGGGTCGCCCTCTACGGTGTAGACGCCCTCATCGCCGCGAAGAAGGCCGAGCACGCGGTGCTCGACCTCGACTTCTCGACGGAGGACATCATCCGCTCGCGCGAGGAGAACGCCGAGCAGGTCAGGGGGCTGCGCGAACTGAAGGCGATGGCGGCGAGCTACGGTTACGACATCGCCGAGCCGGCACGCACGGCCCGCGAGGCCGTGCAGTGGCTGTACTTCGCCTACCTCGGCGCGGTGAAAGAGCAGAACGGCGCCGCGATGTCGTTCGGGCGCAACACCGGGTTCCTCGACATCTACCTCGAACGCGACCTGGCCTCGGGCGTCATCACCGAGCAGGACGCGCAGGAGCTGGTCGACGACCTCGTCATCAAGCTGCGCATCGTGCGCTTCCTGCGCACCCCGGAATACGACGCGCTGTTCTCGGGCGACCCCACCTGGGTGACGGAATCGATCGGCGGGATCGGCGAAGACGGCCGGCCGATGGTGACCAAGACCGCCTTCCGCTTCCTGCAGACCCTCTACAACCTGGGTCCCGCGCCCGAGCCGAACCTCACGGTGCTGTGGAGCGACGCGCTTCCCGACGGCTTCAAGCGCTTCTGCGCCCAGATCTCGATCGACACGTCGGCTATCCAGTACGAGTCCGACGCGCTCATCCGCGACGCGTGGGGCGACGACGCCGCCATCGCCTGCTGCGTGTCGCCGATGCGCGTCGGCAAGCAGATGCAGTTCTTCGGCGCCCGGGTGAACGTGGCCAAGGCCATGCTCTATGCGATCAACGGCGGCCGCGACGAGATCACGGGCGAGCAGATCGCTCCGGCGGTCCCGCCGATCGCGTCCGAGGTATTGGACTACGACGAGGTCTGGTCGGCATACCTCGGCCTGCTCGAGTGGCTCGCCGAGACCTACGTCGATGCGCTCAACTGCATCCACTACATGCACGACAAGTACGCCTACGAGCGGCTCGAGATGGCCCTCCACGACGGCTCGGTGCTGCGCACGCTCGCCTGCGGTATCGCGGGGCTCAGCGTCGCCGCCGACTCGCTGTCGGCGATCAGGTACGCCACCGTGCGCCCCGTGCGCGACGAGACGGGCCTCGTGATCGACTACGACATCGACGGCGACTATCCGGCGTTCGGCAACGACGACGACCGGGTCGACGCCATCGCCGTCGAGATCGTCGAGCGGTTCATGGCGATGGTGCGCAAGCACCCCGCCTACCGGGGAGCGACGCACACCCAGTCGGTGCTGACCATCACCTCGAACGTCGTCTACGGCAAGAAGACCGGCAACACCCCAGACGGCCGCCGCGCGGGAATGCCGTTCGCGCCCGGGGCGAACCCGATGAACGGTCGTGACACCCACGGCATGCTCGCGTCGGCCCTCAGCGTCGCCAAGCTGCCCTACGACCAGGCGCAGGACGGCATCTCGCTCACGACCACGGTCGTGCCGAGCGGACTCGGGCACTCGCAGCCGGAGCAGGTGAGCAACCTGGTCGGTCTGCTCGACGCCTACGTGTCATCCGACGGGTTCCACATGAATATCAACGTGCTGAACCGCGAGACCCTCGAAGACGCCATGGAGCACCCCGAGAACTATCCGCAGCTCACGATCCGCGTCTCCGGATACGCCGTGAACTTCGTGCGGCTGACCCGCGAGCAGCAACTCGACGTCATCAGCCGCACCTTCCACGCGGGGGTATAGCGCCGTGCGCACGCCGGTCTCGATCGACCTGCACCACTCGGAGATGGAGTCGGTCCGCGACGGCGGGGTCGCGAGCGTACACTCCTGGGAACTCGTGACGGCGGTCGACGGGCCCGGCACCCGGATGACCCTCTTTCTCTCGGGATGCCCGCTGCGCTGCCAGTACTGCCACAATCCCGACACCTGGAAGATGAAGGACGGGCAGATCACCCCGATCGACGAGATCGTGGCCCGGTTGGAGCGGTATCTGCCCGTGTTCCGCGCCACGGGCGGAGGGCTCACCGTGTCGGGCGGCGAGCCGTTGATGCAGCCGGCCTTCGTCGCGCGCCTGTTCGCCGAGTGCCGCGCGCTCGGCATCCACACGACGCTCGACACCTCGGGCTATCTGGGGCGGCGCGCCTCCGATGCCCTCCTCGACTCGGTCGACCTCGTGCTGCTCGACGTGAAGTCGGGACTGCCGGCGACGTACCGCGAGGTGACCGGCCGCGAGCTCGCGCCGACGGTCGAGTTCGGCGACCGGCTCGCCGCACGCGGAATCGCCGTGTGGGTGCGGTACGTGCTCGTGCCCGGACTCACCGACGCGGTGGACAACGTGGATGCCGCGGCCGAGATCGTGTCGCGGTGGCCCAACGTCGAGCGCGTCGAGGTGCTGCCCTTTCACCAGATGGGGGAGGACAAGTGGGAGCGGCTCGGCGAGCCCTACCGGCTCGCCGACGTGTCGCCTCCGACCGGCGACCTGCAGGAGCGCGTGCGCGGGCAGTTCCGTTCGCGGGGAATCGAGACGTTCTAAGCGGCCCTCGGATGTCACGGGCTGAGGGTGAACCGGAGCCCTACTCCGCAGACACCGGCACCGGTCCGGTCTGCGTCGTGCCAGTCTGCGTCGTGCCATGGCGGAGCGGACCGTAGACCGGGCGCGTGCGCAGCCAGCCCCACATGGCCAGGCCCGCCGCCACGACCAGGCCGAACGAGCCGGCGAAGAGATTCCACGCGTCGTTGGCCAGCCCTCCGAGAACGAGGATGTAGTAGCGGTTGTCGACCGCGCCACCCTGGGTCGGGTTCACCGGCAGGTCGCTCGTCGTGAGGCGCACGGCCTCGATCGCGATCGCGATCGCGAGTCCGATGACCAGAGCGACGATCGACCGCAGCACGACGCCGCCCACCCGCTGCTGCGGGCGGATCGGTAGAACCCACCAGAACGACAGGAACACCCCCGCGGCCAGGGGAATGACGTGCCAGAGCACGTACGGCACGGTGACGCCGAGCGCCGGCAACGCGTACTCGAACCCGTCGAGCGACTCGAGTGTTCGCCCCTGCGTGTAGACGAGACCGATCACCCCGTCCGCCGCCGCGACGACGAAAGCGACGAGAGCCAGGATTGCGGCGGTGACCGCCGCCGCTGCCGCGTAGTGCGACCGGGCGTGGGGGAGGATCGTCATGGCTGTCCCTTCCGCGGAGCGCTCTGGCGTGTGTGCGACCACCCTAGCGACGGAACGCTCGTGTTGCAAGGAATCCTCGTGTAATGCCCGAGTGGATGACGACCCGCGACCCGCCCTAGCGCGGAGCGGGTAGCCGGGGAAGGCCGCGGCGGTGTCGTCGGCCCTGCATACACTGGTCGGGTGGCTGAGAACTATCCACCGGAGCACCTCGATAACGCACGCGACGAAGCGCAGGGGCTGACCACGCGCATCCTCGAACTTCGCGACGCCTACTACGACCGCGACACGACACTCGTCTCCGACGGCGAGTACGACGCGATGATGCACCGGCTCGAAGAGCTCGAGCGGCTGTTCCCCGAGCTCGCCAGCCAAGACAGCCCCACCCAGAACGTCGGCGGCCGAGCGAACGCGGCCCTTTTCGACGAGGTCGAGCACGCCGAGCGCATGCTCAGCCTCGACAACGTCTTCTCCATCGAGGAGTTCGAGGCGTGGGCGGCCAAGGTCGAACAGAACTCGGGCCGTGCGGTGCGCTACCTCTGCGAGCTGAAGATCGACGGCCTCGCCATCAACCTGCGCTACGAGAACGGCGTGCTCACGAGTGCGGCGACGCGCGGCACCGGACGCGTCGGCGACGATGTGACCGAAAATATCAAACTCGTCACCAATATCCCGCAGAGGCTCGATGGGGAGGGGCACCCGGCGCTCGTCGAGGTGCGCGGCGAGGTCTTCATTCCCGTCGCCGCGTTCGAGCGGCTGAACGAGCTGCAGGCGGGTTTCCGGGAGCGCGCCTACCAGGAGACCAAGGATCGGTCTGTCGCGCGGCGGTCGGGCACGGCCGAGTTCGACGAGGAGAAGGCGCGCCTGTCGGCCGCGCGACGGTTCCCGGCCTTCGCCAACCCCCGCAATGCGGCGAGCGGGGGGATCCGCCAGCAGCTCGACAAAAAAGACGGGCTCGAGCGTGAGGCGGCGCAGGCGCGGTTCGCCTCGCTGACCATGTTCGTGCACGGCATCGGTGCGTGGGTGAAGCCGCCCGTCGAGAGCCAGAGCGAGATCTACGCACTGCTCAAAGGCTGGGGCCTGCCGACGAGTCCCTACTTCAGCGTCGTCGACAGCGCCGCTGAGGCCGTGACGTTCATCGAGTACTACGGGGCGCACCGAGGCGACCCGGAGCACGAGATCGACGGCATCGTCATCAAGGTCGACGAGCTCGAACTGCACGACGAACTCGGCGCGACGAGTCGTGCGCCGCGCTGGGCTATCGCCTATAAGTACCCGCCCGAACAGGTGCAGACCACGCTGCTTGACATCGTCGTGAGCGTGGGTCGCACCGGCCGGGCCACGCCCTTCGCCGTGATGGAGCCGGCACGCGTCGCCGGCTCGGTCGTGCGCCAGGCGACCCTGCACAACCAGGAGGTCGTGGTGGCGAAGGGCGTGCTCATCGGTGACACGATCGTGCTGCGCAAGGCGGGCGACGTGATTCCCGAGGTGCTCGGACCGGTCGTCGAACTGCGCGACGGCACCGAACGCGCCTTCGTGATGCCGACGAACTGCCCCGAGTGCGGCACCCCGCTCGCCCCCGCGAAAGAGGGCGACATCGACCTGCGCTGCCCGAACGCGCGGGCGTGCCCCGCCCAGGTGCGCGGACGCGTCGAGCACGTCGGCAGCCGCGGTGCGCTCGACATCGAGGCGCTCGGCGAGGTGACGGCCGCGGCCCTCACCCAGCCGATCGTGCCCGAGACGCCCCCGCTCGTGACCGAGGCCGGGCTCTTCGACCTCTCGATCGCAGACCTCTTCCCGATCCGGGTGCGGGTGCGGGACAACGAGACCGGCGAGATGAAACTCATCGACGGGCCACCCCGTGCCGATGGCACGCCGGGTGAACCGGTGCCGAAAGAGGTCGCGCCGTTCCGGAGGCTGCGCAAGAAGACGGATGCGCCCTACGACCCGCAGGCGCAGGTGTTCGGCGGCGACGAGACCTACGTTCCGTCGAAGACCGCCTACGAGCTCATCGACAACCTCGAGCTCGCCAAGACGAAAGAGCTGTGGCGCATTCTAGTGTCGCTCAGCATCCGGCACGTCGGACCGGTCGCGGCCCGGGCCCTCGCGGGCTACTTCGGCTCGCTCGACGCCATCCGCGCGGCCTCGCGCGAAGAACTGGCCGCCGTCGACGGCGTGGGCGGCATCATCGCCGACGCGCTCATCGACTGGTTCGCCGTGGACTGGCACGTCGACATCATCGAGCGCTGGGCCGCGGCGGGTGTGCAGTTCGCCACTCCCGGTCACCCCGGTCCGGGTGCGGCGGGCGACAACGACGGCCCGCTCGCCGGCATCACCGTGGTGGCCACGGGCAGCCTCGAGGGTTTCACCCGCGAGGGCGCGCTCGAGGCGATCATCGCCGCCGGGGGCAAGGCGGCGTCGAGCGTGTCGAAGAAGACCGACTTCGTGGCGGCCGGTCCGGGCGCCGGGTCGAAGCTCGGCAAGGCCGAAGACCTGGGCATCCGCATTCTCGACGCCGCGGAGTTCGCGCGGCTGCTCGAGGGCGGGCCCGCCGCTGTGGCGCTGCCCGAGAGCGGCTCCGACGCCGGCGAGGTTGTCGATGGCGAAGTCGATGGCGAAGTCGAAGGCGAAGGGGCGGTAGGCGAGGGCGCGGCGGGCGCCGAAGACGAGGGCGCGGCCGCAGCTCAGCCCGAGTAGCGGTACGCGGCCAGCAGCTGCGCCTCGACCCGTCCGACGACCGCCCGCACGTCGTCCTCCGTCGGCTTCACAGCGCGGGGCGAGACCACCAGGACGGGCAGCACGAGCCGTGCGCCGGAACGCAAACGCACGCCGACGGCGGGCACCATCCTCGTCTTCGTCGGGCTGACGAGCACGGCGGCCCCGGCAAAAGTGGTGGCACCGATCTCCCGCGCCGGAATCATCGCGATCCGCCTCGGGGCATCGAGCCCGTCCCAGACGCTCAGGTCGGAGTGCGTGACGGTGACGGTCAGGGCGCGGTGGTCCGCCTTGAGCCGCGGGGCCTCGGATCCGGAGAAACGTCTGATCCCGTCGAGCGTCGACACCGTCTCGGGAAACGCCTGGGTCGTGAAGATCACGGCGTCCGGGAACAGCCGGGTGAGCGCGTCGTGTTGTGCCCGTCCCGCGATTGCTACGCGTCGTTCGAAACGAACGAGGTACACGATCACGAAGGGCGTCGCGAGCACGGCGAGAGTTCCGGCCAGTTCCGGGTAGGTCACGATGCGCTCCCCGCGCAGGATCTCCGGCCACGCAGCGGCGAGGGTGGCCGTGGCCCAGCAGAGCGCGGCGATGGCAGCCAGGAGGGTGACCATCACGGAGGAGCGTCGCATCGCACGATCGTGGCACACCGCCGGACCGCGCGCTGGCCCCAGAACGGCCGGGGAGCGCACCCGGGAGGCGCCTACCGGCCACGCGGCGGAGAGACGTCTGCCGAAAATCCCCCGCGCGCGGGAGGTGGCCTCGGCCGCGCCTTTTTAGGCTCGAACCATGACGCAGCACAGGCACGCCCGCGGCCCGATCGCCCGACCGCAACCGTTTACCCGCGCGGGAGAGGCGGCGTGAAGCGGCCGCGCTGGATCGCCGTCGTGGCGATGCTGGGCGCCGTCGCCACCTTCGTCGCCGGGGCGCTGCTCATCCCGCGGCCGCCCCAGCTGTCGGCCGAGTCGCGCGGGGATTCGGCCCTCGTCGACGAGGTGGGCGCGCTGCTCGCCGCGGGCCCGGGCGTGCGCGACAGGGTGAGCGTGGCCGTGATCGAGGGATCCGACGTCAGGACGGCACACTTCGGTGCCGCGGATGACACGGAGTACGAGATCGGCTCGGTGACGAAGACCGTCACGGGGTCACTGCTGGCCGACGCCATCGCGCGCGGAGAGGTCGAACAGTCGACCCGCCTCGGAGACCTGCTCGATCTCGGCGACTCGGCCGCGGCATCCGTCACTCTCGGCGAACTCGCGACCCAGTCGAGCGGGCTTCCGCGTCTGCCGACGAATGTCGGATCGGTTCTTCCGTCGCTCGTCGCCGTGTTCCGCGCCGGCGACCCGTACGGCTCTACCGTCGCCGACCTCGAGAGCGACGCCAAGGCGAGCGACGTCGGCGAGAAGGAGTTTCTCTACTCGAACTTCGGCTTCGCGCTGCTCGGCCAGGCACTGGTCGTCGCGGCCGGTGCGCAGAGCTATGCCGAGCTGGCCCGGGAGCGTGTGTTCGAGCCGCTCGACATGCGGGACAGCTACGCGCCCGCCACGACCGACGACCTGCGTGAATCGGCGACGACCGGGTTCACCGCGACGGGGCGGCCGTCCGACCCGTGGACGATGGCGGCGGACGGCCCGGCCGGCAGTGTGCGCTCGACCCTCGCCGACATGGTCGTCTACACCCGGGCCCAGCTCGACGCAACGGCCCCGGGGGCGGACGCGACGACCGCGCGCACCGAGATCGGCGAGCTGGGCCGCATCGGGCTCGCCTGGATCACGACCGACGACGTCACCTGGCACAACGGACAGACCGGCGGCTTCACGAGCTGGGTCGGGTTCGACCGTGAGAGCGACCGCGCGGTGGTCGTACTGAGCAACACGGCCGTCTCGGTCGACGACATCGGCTTCGCCCTGATGGAGGCGAACTGATGGAGCTGCTCCCCGGTTTTCTCGCTCTCGCCTTCGCCCTGGTCTTCCTCGCCGCGGGTGCCACGAGGTGGAAGGGTTTCGCCGCCACGAGTCGTCTCGCGCTGGTGACGGCGGCGCTGGACGCCGTCGCCATGCTGGCTCTCGCGCACGCGCTCATGCCGTGGGGGAGTGTGCCGACCTGGTTGTGGCTCCTGCCGGTGGCGGTCGCGGCGGCCGGCGTCGCGGCGGCGGTGCTGCGCTGGCAGCGGCTGCCCGTTCTGCGCACCGACAAACCGCGGGCCCGCACGATCGTGTTCGCCGTGCTGCACGTCGTGGTGATCGTCGCGTTCGTCGCGCTGTTCCTCGGCTGAGCCCCTACTGCTCGAACAGCAGCTCGCGCGGGTGGGTGAGGCGCCACCAGCCACCCGGGCCGTCGATCCCGCCGGCGAGTTCGAGCGGCACCGTGATGGTGCGCGCGCCGGCCGTGTAGGTGATGCTGCCCACCTCGGTGCCGCTCTCCGCGATGCCGACCGGCTCGATCGTGCTGGTCGCGGTGACCGGGGTGTCCGACCACGTGAGCACGGTGGCGCCCTTGCCGGCAACGATGCGCGCGGTGTCCTCCCACGGCGTCATATAGTCGCCGAGCTCCTGGCCCGAGGTCAGCAGCGGCACGTGGTGGAAGCCGGACTTGACGGTGCCGATCAGGCCGCGGGCCACATCGCCGGCGACCGCGCTGTTGGCCGAACCGAGCACCACGCCCACGATCGTGATGGGAGCGTCGAGGCCGACGTCGATCACGGACGAGAACAGCAGGCAGGAGCCCGCTTCGTCGAGCGTTCCGGTCTTGATGCCGTTGATGCCGTCGACGCCGAGCACGCCGTTGCGGTTCTGCTGCCAGCCCAGGCTGCCGATCTGCAGGGACTTCGTGCCGACGAGTTCGGCCACCACCGGGTTCGCCATGGCCAGCCGGGCGATCACGATCAGGTCTGTCGGTGTGCTCGTGTTGCGCGGGTCGATTCCGGTCGGCTCGACCATGGTCGTGCCGGTGAGTCCGTTCTTGTCGAGCCAGCGGTTCGTCGCGCTGCGGACGTTCGCCTGCGAGCCGAGCGCCCAGGTCGAGGTAACCTCGGCGTAGTTGCTCGCCGACACCATGAGCATCATGGCGAGCGCCTCGCGCTGGGTCATGCTCGAGCCGATCTTCATCGGGGCGATCGTGGCACCCAGCACGTAGTACTTGTCGTAGGTGTCGTTCTCCGTCTCGCCGAAGTTCAGCGTCGGGCCGCTCTCGCCCGGGTTGAGAGGCTTCGCGTCGAGGATGACGAGGGCGCTGATGACCTTGCTGATGCTCGCAATCGGTCGCGCCTCGTTTCCGCCGGTGGCGTTGAGGATGCCGTCGGTACCCGCGGTCGCCGGGAACTCGTCGGCGCCGGTGACGCTGATGGCGGTAGCGAGCGCCGCCGGCGCCGTGAACGCGACGGCGGCGGGCTGCTCGATGGGCGGCTCGGCGAAAGCCGCCGGGGTCGCGGCGACCGGGGCCAGCAGGGTGAGGGGCAGGTAGGTGCCGACCGCGCCGGCGAAGAGCAGGAAGACGATGCCGGCCGCGATGAGGCGTCGGCGGCGGCGACGCCCGCGCTTCTTCAGGAACTCCGGGTCGTTCGGGTCGGGCCGGTAGGCCTCGACCTGCGATCTCTCGAACATCTCGGCGAGGTCGCTGTAGTCGTCGCGCGTGCCGCTCACCGGGCGGGCCCGCCAATTAACGAGGAATTCTTCTGCACGAACCCACAGTAGGTGACGATCGCGGTAAAGGGAACGAATCGGTTATCGCTGCCCCGGTTCGTAGCTGCCGAAGCTCCACTCGATGCCCTCCGGGTCGTAGACCCGAGCGCGACGAGTAGTCCACTCGGTGTCCTCCGGCTCGATCACCGGGGTCGCCCCGGCCGCCACGGCCCTGGCGTACACCGCGTCGACGTCGGGCACCATGAGGTAGATGCCGTGGCCCGAGGGTTCGCCGACGAGCACGGCGTGGTCGTAGTCGAGGTCGTTGCTCGAGACGATCACGACCGCCTCGCCGAGACGCATCTCCGAGTGCACCACCCGTCCGTCGTCGCCGTCGATCCTGCGCACCGTCTCGAAACCGCAGGCCACGAGCCAGTCGATCGCCGCGCGGGCGTCGCGGTAGCTGAGATAGGCGAACAGTCGCGTGTTCATGACGGCACCGTGTTCATGACAGCACTGTACGACCGCGCCCTAGGCGCTGGAACCCCCCCCCGGTCAGCCTGCGGTGGGGGTCGGCGCGCGTTGCCCGTCAGCCCGCGTTCGCCGCGAGCACTCGCGCGGCCTCGCGCGTCGCCGCCGTGTTGATCTTCCCGGCGCGCGAACCGGCGAGCTTGGCCCTGATGTGCTCGCTCACCGTGATGGGCGGGTAGAGGGGTTCGCCGCCGGGCTCGATCGTCGCGGGAATCGCCGAGATCGTGGCATCCGCGTTGCCGTCGTGGAAATACGCGGCGCTGCGGCGGCGGTTGATGGTGCCGTCGACGATGGGCGGCTTGACGCGGTGCAGGGTCGACATCCAGCGCTCGTTGGTCCAGCGCGAAGTGAGGTCGCCGAGGTTGATGAGCAGCGCGTCGTCGGCGGGACTCACGTCGTTCCACGAGCCGTCGGTGCCGAGCACCTGCAGGCCTTTCACCTGGTCGGCCCAGAGAACGGTGACGATACCGAAGTCGGTGTGCTCGCTCATGCCGATGAGGTCGCCGTCGAGGTCGACGGTTCCGGGCGGCAGGGCGTAGTTGTTCATGCGCAGCACGTCGATCGAGTGGGCGGTGAACGGGTCGAAGAAGCCGTCGGGCAGGTCGAGGGCTGCCGCGAAGATGTCGGTCATGGTGCGGGCGACGCGGCCGGCCTCGGCGAAGTACGCGTCGATGCGGTCACGGTAGCCCGCGACATCCGGCCACACGTTCTCCGCGTACTCCATCGGGTCGAGGTCGAGACCTGGGAAGTCGGATGTCGCGAGCCCGACGTTGAACGCCTCGAAGAAGTCGTTCATGCGCGTCGCGCTCTCCACCCCGAGGCTGAGGCTCAGCGACTCGGCCTTCGGCGGGGTGTAGCCGCGGTTGGTGCCCTTCGGGGCGATGCTGAGCTTCTTCGTCTCGAGGGGCTGGGCGAAGAAGTCGTCCATGGCGCTCGCGAGGCCGTCGGTGACGCGCGTCGGGATGCCGTGCCCCAGGATCTGGATGAAGCCGACCTCGCGGCAGGCCGCGTCGATCGCGTCGGCGACGGCCGCCTTCTCGTCGGGGGTGCCGCCCGTGACCCAGGCGGAGATGTCGACGGCGGGAACATGGAATGTCATGGCGTCACGGTACTCGCGGGCGGTTACGACGGTGTTTCGGCGGCGCACGCGTTTCGGTCGTGCAGCGCTAGTTTGCCGCCCGCTTCTCGATGATCGTGAACATCAGCGAGGCGTCGGGCCCGCTCAGGGTGAGGGCCGCCGGGTCTCCGCCGCCGAGCTTCGAGGTCGTCACCGTCTCGAGCGCCGCGAAGTAGCGGGTCTCGAGCTGGGTGCGTGCGTCCTCCTCGCAGGCCATCATCGTCGAGGTCAGCGTGCCGATGCCGATGTCGGTGCCATCGATCGTCGCGTCGCCCCCGTAGACGTTGCACGGCCCCTGCCCCGAGACCGCCTCCTCGGCGATAACGAGGGTGACCGGCATGCCGTTCACGATCATCGCGCCCTCGGCGTCGCTGCCCTTGGTCAGCTGCCATTCGCCCGTGATTCCGCTCATCGGATCCTCCTCGCCGTAGTTGCCGCGGTTGCCGCTGTCCGAGGCGCATCCGGTAACGGCCAGCGCGGCGAGGGCGACGACGATCGCTGCCGCGCGCCTCACCGGGGTTCACCCGCCCGGTAGACCAACGTCACGTCGCTTCCCGCCCGTGTCACGGTCATCGTGTCTCCTTCGATCTCCGCGGTGAAACCCTCGCCGATGATGTCGAAGACCTTCGTCTCCTGGTCGCCCACCTCGGCCGGGCACTCGGCGGAAGCAATCTCGAAGCGGGTGAAGCGGATGAGGTCGTCGTCGGCGGCCACGTAGTCGCCGCTGAATTCGCGGCATCCGCCCGAACCGTGAATCGTGCCGTCCTCGCCGAAGACGAGCGTCGGATCGCCCTGCACGCTGCTCACGGCGTCGGTGGTGCCGACCGACTCGAGCCCCCACGTCGGCCCGACGAGTTCGGCGTCGGCGACCGGTTCGGTCTGGGAGTAGACGAGCTCCAAGACGTCGTCGTTCAGGCTGAGCGTGAGGGTATCGCCGTCGACGGTCGCGGTGTCGGCGGCCTCGAGCGCTTTGAGATAGCGCGCCTCGAGCGTCATCACGGTCTCGGGCGAGCAGGCCATCCGGGTCGAGGCGAACGGACCGAAGGACACGCCGTCCGCGGTTCCCCCGAAGTCGCCGGTGTACGAGTTGCAGCCGGAATTGCCGGATGCCACGTTGTCGTCGATCTCGAGGGTGATGCTCGCGTCGTCGAGGTCGAACGCGCCGGAGGTGTCGGTGCCCGAGGTGAGCAACCACGAATCGTCGAGCTTGTCTCCCACCGGGCCGGCCACCTCCGTGCTCGGAGTGGGAGCGCAGCCGGCAAGGGCGAGCGCGGCGACGGCGATAGCGACGGCGAGCGGTGCGAGTTTCGTGCGCATAGAGAACCTCCTGCTTCCAAGGACGCCCGGTCGTCGGGAAACGTTGGGTCGAGCGTACCGACTCGCCCGGGCCGCACCCCTCACACGAAACGGAGGACGGCGGGCGGGTAGGGGAGACACCCCACCCCCGCCCGCCGTCCTCGGTCAGGCGTCGCCGTCCTTGTGATCCACGGTACGGATCTCCGAGGTCTTCACGTCGCTCGGGCGCTGCCCCGGCTCCCACATGCGGTTCACCGCGGCGTCGACCGAGGTGTCCGCCGCGGCGGCCGCGGCGAGGGCGTGCTCGAGCCGGCTCTGGCGGTGACGCAGCCAGAGGCCCAGCGCGATGATCACGATGAGCGCCAGGTAGCAGATCGCCGCGAACGGACGGGTGAACAGCGCGGTCAGGTCCCCCTGGCTCAGCTGCAGCGCTCGCCGCAGCTGAGCCTCCGCCATCGGCCCCAGGATCAGGCCGATCACGAGCGGGGCGATCGGGTAGCCGTACCGGCGCAGGAAGTACCCGATGACGCCGATCACCAGCAGGATGACGATGTCGACGATCGAGAAGTTCACCGCGTAGGCGCCCAGCGCCGCGAAGGTGAGGATGCCCGCGTAGAGGTACGGACGGGGGATCTGCAGCAGCTTCACCCAGATGCCGACGAGCGGCAGGTTGAGCACGAGCAGCATCACGTTGCCGATGTACAGGCTCGCGATGAGCGCCCAGACGAGCGCCGGCTGGTTCGTGAACAGCTGCGGCCCCGGCTGGATGCCGTACGACTGGAACGCCGAGAGGATGATCGCGGCGGTGGCGGTCGTCGGCAGGCCCAGCGTGAGCAGCGGCACGAGTACACCGGCGGCGGCCGCGTTGTTGGCGGCCTCCGGACCGGCGACACCCTCGATGGCCCCGCGGCCGAACTGGTCCTTGTGCTTGCTCAGCTTCTTCTCGCTCGCGTAGGAGAGGAAGGTGGCGACGTCGGCGCCGCCGGCCGGGATCGTACCGATCGGGAATCCGATCGCGGTTCCGCGCAGCCACGGCTTCCACGAGCGGCGCCAGTCGTCCTTCGTCATCCAGCTGCGCCAGCCGCGCGTCACGGGCACGAGGTTCACCGGCCCGTGCCGCATCCGCGAAGCCACATAGAGCGTCTCGCCCACCGCGAACAGGCCGACCGCCACCAGCACGACGTCGATGCCGTCGGCGAGCGGCAACAGCCCGAAGGTGTAGCGCTGCTGACCGGAGAGGATCTCCGTGCCGACCAGCCCCAGGAACAGGCCGATGCCGAGCGAGGTGAGGCCGCGCCACACCGACGAGCCGAGCAGGGCGCCGACGGTGATGAACGCGATCACCATCAGCGCCACATAGTCGGCGGGGGCGAGGTTCACCGCCCACGCGGCGATCGTCGGTGCCAGGAGGGTGAGCCCGATGGTGGCGATCGATCCGGCGATGAACGACCCGATGGCGGCCGTGGCGAGCGCGGCGGCACCGCGCCCGAGTTTCGCCATCTTGTTGCCCTCGAGCGCCGTGACGATCGAGGCGGACTCCCCGGGCGTATTGAGCAGGATGCTCGTGGTCGACCCGCCGTACATTCCGCCGTAGTAGATGCCGGCGAAGGTGATGAGAGCGGCGGTCGGGTCGAGCGCGTAGGTGAGAGGCAGCAGCAGCGCGACGGTCATGGCCGGGCCGATGCCCGGCAGCACGCCGACCGCCGTGCCGATCAGCACGCCGATGAAGCCGTAGATGAGGTACTCGGGCTGGAGGGCGGTGGCGAACCCCTCCATGAGGTTCATGATGTTGTCCACGTCAGATCCCCAGCCCGTCGATCAGCGGCTCGAGCCAGCCGAGTAGGGGGCCTGCCGGCAGGGAGAGCCCGAGCAGACCGCCGAACAGCACGTACACGACGAGCCCGAGGGCGAGCCCGATCAGCAGCGCGCCCCACCAGCGTTTCGCGCCGAGGCTCCAGGCGACGCCGCCGAAGAGCACCGCGGCCGCGAACGGCCAGCCGATGATCTCGATGAGCGCGATGTGGGCGACCACGAAGGCCACGATCTTGGCGAGCGTCACCCAGTCGGTGCGGGCGGTGTCGTCGATGTCCTCGCCCTCCTCGAGCTCGGCCACCTTGCCGCGGAAGACGCTGACCAGCACGGCCGCGGCCGAGATCACCAGGATCGTGCCGACGAGAAACGGGAACACACGCGGGCCGACCTGCGTACCCGAGGAGGGCACGCGGATGGCGAAGGCGCCGACGAACACGAACACCCCGAGCGCCAGGGCGAGGGCGGCGAAGATCAGTTCGCCGGCCTTCGCCCTGATGCCGGAGGCGCCGGTGCCGGATGCGCCCGCCGCACGCGCGGGGCCGGAGCCCGGCGCGTGCGCGGTTGGGGCGCTCATGGTCAGCCGACCAAGCCGATGTTCGTCAGGGTCGTGGTGACCTCGGCGATGTTCTCGTCGAGGAACGACGTGAACTCGTCACCGACGAGGAAGGCGTCGGCCCAGCCCCGCGTCTCGAGCTCGGCCGTCCATGCCTCGCTGTCGTGCAGCTGCGTCACGACGTCGATGAGGGCGTCGCGGTCGCCGTCGGAGATGTCGCTCGGCGCGAGCAGTCCGCGCCAGTTCGTCAGCACGACGTCGTAGCCCTCCTCGGTGATGGTCGGCACGTCGGGCAGGTTCGCGGCCGGTTCCGCGGATGACACGGCCAGCGCCTTCATCGTGCCGGCGTCGATGTGCTCGACGAATTCGCCGATGCCCGAGATACCGGCCGACGCGTTGTTGCCGAGGATCAGCGCGACCGCCTCGCCGCCGCCCGAGTTCGGGATGTAGTTCAGGTTCTCGCCGATCTCCGCGCCCGTGAGGCCCGCCTCTTCGAGCAGCAGGCCGGCCAGGATGTGGTCGGCGCCGCCGGCGGAGCCGCCCGTGACCGTGACATCCTGACCGTTCTCGACGATGTCGTCGACGAGGTCTTCGAGCGTGTCGTAGTCCGAGTCCGCGGGCACGACCACGACGAGCGGCTCCTCCGTGAGGCGGGCGATCGGCGTCGTGTCCTCCATGCGGTTCTGGGCTGCGTTCGTCTCGACCGCGCCCACCATCACGAGGCCGGTGACCATCAGGCTGTGCGGGTCCTTCTCGTTGGCGAGCGACGCCAGACCGACGGTGCCGCCGGCGCCGCCGATGTTGGTGACCGGCGCGGTGTCGACGATCTCCTCTGCGGTGAGCAGCTGGGAGATCGAGCGTCCCGTCTGGTCCCAGCCGCCGCCCGGTTCGGCGGGGACGATGATCTGGAGGTCGGTGACGGCGGTGGCTTCGGCGCCGCCCTCGCCGGAGCCGGAACCGCCGGTGTCGGTGCTGCTGCAGGATGCCAGGGTCAGGGCCGCGGTTGCGGCCACGATGACCAGTGCGAGTCGTCGCATGAATCTTCTCCTCGTTGAGTGCCCGCCACGACGGCGGACGCGATTGCTGATTGGACGGTACCCACCGCCGGCCGCATCACGACCCTTTCGTAACTATTGGCCGCGACTCACCGGGGCCGCGCGACGGGGCCGACGGTGCGTTTCCGCGGGCGACGCACGACAATGGGGGAGTGAAAGCAATGTCGCTTCGAAACCAGCTCCTGCTGTTGCAGGCGCTGATCGTGTGCGTCGTTGTGCTCGCGACCGGGATCGTGGCGGCGAGCCTGTCGGAGCGGCAGGTGCGCGACGCCTACCTCGACCGGATGATCGGTGTGGCCCAGTCGGTCGCCGGGCTTCCCGCGATCCGGGACGCGTTCGACGACCCCGACCCCGCCGCCGTCATCCAGCCCATCGCCGAAGTCATCCGCGAGGCGTCGAACGTGACCTACGTCGTGGTGACCGACGTCCGTGGCATCCGCTATTCGCACCCCGACGCAGACCGCATCGGCGAACGGGTCTCGACCGATCCGTCGGTGCCGCTCTCCGGCGAGACGTATGTGGGCACGCAGACCGGAACGCTCGGCGAGTCGTGGCGGGCGAAGGTACCGGTGCGGGTCGACGACGGCACGGTCGTGGGCACCGTGTCGGTCGGGATCCTCGAATCGTCGCTGCGGGCCGACTTCGTGGGCGGCCTGAGCGGGCTGGTCATCGCGCTCGTCGCGTCGGCCGTGGTGGGTATCTTCGGGGCGGGGTGGGTGACCGCGATCATCCGGCGACGCATCTACCGACTGGAGCCGAAGGAGATCGCGTCGCTGGTCGGGTCGCGCGAGACGATGCTGCACGGGCTCAGCGAAGGCGTCATCAGCGTGGACGAGAACGGGGTCATCGTTCTCGTCAACGACGCGGCGCTCGAGCTGCTCGCGCTGGAGACCGACACGCTCACCGGACACGCGGCCGCGGAGGTGCTGGAGGCGCCGCTCGTCGCGGTGCTGGAACGCGGCGAGGCCGGCGGGCAGCTGGTGCTGGCGGGGGAACGCATCCTGGTCGCCCGAAGCACGGGCACCGAGTTCGACGGGCACGCGGTCGGCGCGACGCTGCTGGTGCGCGACCACACCGAGCTGCACCAGCTGTTGCGCGAGATGGACGGCGCCCAGTCGCTGACCAACGGCCTGCGAGCACAGGCGCACGAGTTCGCGAACAAGCTGCACGTGATCTCCGGCCTGCTCGAACTCGGGCTAGTCGACGAGGCGCGCGACTTCGTGGAACGCACCGGCACCGGCGGCGCGCTGCGCGTGGCGGGCGAGGAGGTCATCCGCGAGATCCCAGAGCTCGCCGCGCTGCTGCTCGTGAAGGCCAGCCACGCCCGCGAACTGGGCATGCGCGTGGCGATCACGCCGTCGGAGCCGCTGCCGGCCGTGTTGCGGTCGGATGCCGCGGCGAGCCTGCGCGGCGATCTGGTGACCGTCGTGGGCAACCTCATCGACAACGCGCTGGAGGCGTGTGCCGCGGGAAACCACATCGAGCTGAGCTTCGCGGTCGACGGGGGCCTCGTGCGGCTGACGGTGGACGACGACGGCTCGGGAATCGAGCCCGACCAGTACGAGCGGGTGTTCGAGGAGGGCGTCAGTTCGAAGACGGTTCCGGGCGGCGGGGCGGATGCCGGCCCGGAGACGGCGGCCACCCTGCGACGCCGGGGCATCGGGCTGGCCCTGGTGCGTCGCATCGTGGAACGCTCCGGCGGACGCGCCACCGTCGGCCGGTCGGATCTCGGGGGAGCGCGGTTCACCGTGGAACTGCCGCTGGGTGCCGCTGTGCTCGCGGGCAGGGTGACGCGGTGACCGTTTCGCCCAAGCTGCGCACCATCATCGTCGACGACGACGCCGAGGTGGCGGTGCTGCACGCCCGTTTCGTCGCGGTGCATCCGGCGTTCGAGGTGGTCGCGACCGCGCACAGCGGGCCGGACGCCCTGCGGCTCATCGAGCTGCACCGTCCCGACCTCGTGCTGCTCGACTTCGACCTGCCGGGGCTGTCGGGTCTCGAGGTGCTGCGGGATTTCCGGGCGCTCGGCGGCCACCAGCCCGAGGTCATCGCGGTCACGGCCGCCCGCGACGTTGACAGCGTGCGACAGGCACGCAGCGCGGGCATCCAGCACTATCTGGTCAAACCGTTCACCGCCGCGAATCTGCAGGCCCGCCTCGAGGATGTGGCCCGCGACCGTCTCGCCATGCTCGGCTCCCAGACCACCGACGGCCTCGCGCAGCGTGACATCGACGCGCTGATGCGCTCGGGTGCGACAGGACGCGCGCCGGCAGGGCGGCCGGCGCCGCTTCCGAAGGGGCTGAGCGCGCCCACGCTCGAGACGGTCGAGGGCGCGCTGGCGGGCGCGCCGAACAGTTCCGCGGCGGAGATCGCCACCCTGTCGGGACTCTCGCGGGTGAGCGCCCGGCGCTACCTGGAATACCTCGTCTCCGTTCGCCGCGCCCGCAAGTCGCTCGACTACGAGACCGCGGGCCGGCCCTCGGCGCGATTCAGCGTCCTCCACTGAGCGGGAGGGCGGTCGCCCGCCTGCCCCGTCCGCGCTGGGCACCACGCAACGCTCGGCCCGTTAAGCTGGAGTGTCTCGAGCTGGCCCATGTGCCCGCACGATCGCACCGCACGATCGCACTGCTCTCAACCGCACCGCTCACAACCGCACGGAGTCCCATGTCTGAAATCACGACCGACGTCGTCTCGCACCTCGCGAACCTCGCGCGGATAGCGCTGACGCCCGAAGAGATCGAGACGCTTTCGGGCGAACTCGGCGCGATCCTCGACAACGTCGCCAAGGTGAGCGAGGTGGCCACGCCCGACGTGCCCGCCACGAGCCACCCGATCCCGCTCTTCAACGTGTTCCGCCCTGACGTGCCCGGCGCGACGCTGACCGCCGAACAGGCGCTCGCCGGAGCTCCCGAGCACGACGGCGCCCGCTTCAAGGTGTCGGCCATTCTCGGAGAGGAGCAGTAACCCATGACGCTCATCAACCTCAGCGCCGCGGCGCTCGCCGACAAGCTCGCCAGCGGCGAGGTCTCTTCGGTCGAAGCCACGCAGGCCCACCTCGACCGCATCGCCGCCGTCGACGGAGACGTGCACGCGTTCCTCCACGTCTCCGCCGATGCCCTGACCACGGCGGCTGCCGTCGATGCCAAGCGCGCCGCGGGCGAGAAGCTCGGCCCGCTCGCCGGTGTGCCCGTCGCCATCAAAGACGTGCTCTGCACCATCGACATGCCGTCGACCGCCGGATCGAAGATCCTCGAGGGATGGGTTCCGCCCTACGACGCCACGGTGGTCGCCCGCCTGCGCGCCGCGAACCTCATCCCGCTCGGCAAGACCAACATGGACGAGTTCGCGATGGGCTCGTCGACCGAGCACTCCGCGTACGGCCCCACCCACAACCCGTGGGACCTCGAACGCATCCCCGGCGGCTCGGGCGGCGGCTCGGCAGCGGCCGTCGCCGCCTTCGAGGCGCCCCTCGCCCTCGGCTCCGACACCGGCGGATCCATCCGCCAGCCCGCGGCCGTCACCGGCTCGGTCGGGGTCAAGCCCACCTACGGCGGCGTGTCCCGCTATGGCGCAATCGCCCTGGCGAGCTCGCTCGACCAGGTCGGCCCCGTTTCCCGTACGGTGCTCGACGCAGCTCTGCTTCACGACGTGATCGGCGGTCATGACCCGCGCGATTCCACCTCCCTCACCGACGAATGGCCCAGTTTCACGGACGCGGCGCTCGCGGGCCGGAAAGCCGAGAGCCTCAAGGGACTCCGTGTCGGCGTCGTCAAACAACTCGACGCTCCCGGCTTCCAGTCCGGAGTGACGCAGCGCTTCCACGAGAGTCTCGAGATCCTCGCGGCAGCTGGCGCCGAGATCGTCGAAGTGGATGCACCCAACTTCGAGTACGCGGTCGCCGCGTACTACCTGATTCTTCCGGCCGAAGCGTCGTCGAACCTCGCGAAGTTCGACTCTGTGCGATTCGGCCTCCGCGTGAACCCTGTGGGGGGAGGCACCGTCGAAGACGTGATGGCCGCCACCCGCGAGCAGGGCTTCGGTCCCGAGGTGAAGCGCCGTGTCATCCTCGGCACCTACGCTCTCAGCGCCGGCTACTACGACGCCTACTACGGCAGTGCGCAGAAGGTGCGCACGCTGATCCAGAGCGACTTCGCGGCGGCGTTCGACAAGGTCGACGTTCTCGTCAGCCCGTCGGCCCCGACCACCGCGTTCAAGATCGGCGAGAAGATCGACGACCCGCTCGCGATGTACCTGAACGACGTCACCACGATCCCGGCGAACCTCGCCGGCATCCCCGGCATGAGCCTCCCGATCGGGCTCGCCCCCGAAGACGGCCTGCCCGTCGGCATCCAGATCATGGCCCCCGCGCGGGCGGATGCGCGCCTGTACGGGGTGGGCGCGACGCTTGAGCGTCTGCTGGAAGAAAAGTGGGGCCACACCCTCATCAGCCGGATCCCCGACCTCAGCCAGACCGAGATGCGCGCAGCAACAGAAGGAGCCATCTGATGGCCAAGGCAGAACTGATGGACTACGACAAGGCGCTCGAGCTCTTCGAGCCGGTGCTCGGCTTCGAAGTCCACATCGAACTCAACACCAAGACCAAGATGTTCTCCGACGCGCCGAACCCCGCCAACAGTGAGAACCAGGGCGCCGAGCCGAACACGCAGATCACGCCCGTCGACCTCGGTCTGCCGGGCAGCCTGCCGGTCGTTAACGAGCAGGCGGTGAAGTTCGCGATCAGCCTCGGCCTCGCCCTCGGCTGCGAGATCGCACCGTCGAGCCGCTTCGCGCGGAAAAACTACTTCTACCCGGACCTCGCGAAGAACTACCAGATCAGCCAGTCGGATGAACCGATCGCCCACGACGGCAACGTGGAGGTCGAACTGCCCAACGGCCGCGTCTTCCAGGTGTCGATCGAACGCGCCCACATGGAGGAGGACGCCGGCAAGCTCACGCACGTCGGCGGCTCGACCGGCCGCATCCAGGGCGCCGAGTACTCGCTCGTCGACTACAACCGCGCCGGCGTTCCGCTCGTCGAGATCGTCACCGACATCATCTACGGCGCCGAAGCCGACGCACCCGATCTCGCGAAGGCCTACGTCTCGACGATCCGCGACATCGCGGTCTCGCTCGGCATCTCCGAGGCGAAGATGGAGCGCGGCAACCTGCGCTGCGACGCGAACATCTCGCTGACCCCGCGCGGCTCGGGCAAGCTCGGCACCCGCACCGAGACGAAGAACGTCAACTCGCTGCGCAGTGTCGAACGTGCCATCCGTTACGAAATCCAGCGCCAGGCGGCCATCCTCGCGAAGGGCGGCACCATCACGCAGGAGACTCGTCACTGGCACGAGGACACCGGCGTGACGAGCGCCGGACGTCCGAAGAGCGACGCCGACGACTACCGCTACTTCCCAGAACCCGACCTGGTGCCGGTGCGCCCCAGCATCGAGCTCGTCGAGGAGCTGCGGGCGGCGCTGCCCGAGGCTCCCGCCGTCCGCCGCCGCCGCCTCAAGGAGGCGTGGAGCTTCACCGACCTCGAGTTCCAGGACGTGCTGAACTCCGGCCTGCTCGTCGAGGTGGAGGAGACGGTCGCCGCGGGCGCCGCTCCCGCCCAGGCCCGCAAGTGGTGGACGGGCGAGATCGCCCGCCTCGCGAACGTCGCCGGCGTCGACGCGTCGTCGCTCGTCTCGCCGCTGCACGTGTCGCTGCTCATCGCCATGATCGAGGGCGGCGAGCTGACCGACCGTCTGGCGCGCCAGGTGCTCGAGGGCGTCGTGGCCGGCGAGGGCAGCCCCGCCGAGGTCACGAAGGCCCGCGGCCTCGTGGTCGTGTCCGACGACGGCCCGCTCATCGCCGCCATCGACGAGGCTCTCGCCGCCCAGCCCGACGTGCTCGAGAAGATCCGCGACGGCAAGGTGCAGGCCGCCGGCGCGGTCATCGGCGCGGTCATGAAAGCCATGCGCGGCACGGCCGACGCGGCCCGCGTGCGCGAGCTCGTGCTGGAGCGCGCGCAGCAGTGACGACGGCGACGACGGGCCGCGAGCCATGGTGGCGTGTCATCGTGTGGGGGCTCGTCGTCGTCGTGATGGTGACGCTGTTCGTGCTCGGAGAGACCATCGTCGCGGCGGTATTCACGGGGGTGGTCTTCAACGGCGCCGACAGCGGTTCGACGCAGCTCAACCTGCCCGCGGGTGGGATGGCGCTCGGCATTGCCCTCGTGGCGGTCGCGGTGGGCGTCGTGGTCGGCCGTCGCGATCTGCCGGCGAAGCGGGGACGACCCCGCGGAGCCGTGACGCTCGTGCTGTTCATCGTGTTCGCGGCCATCGCGTGCGTGTCGTGGGCGGTGGCCGGCGTCGCCATCGTGGTGAACGGCTGGCCGAATCTGCTCGATTCTCCGAGCGGGAGACCGGTCACACTCGACGCCTGGCCCGCGTGGGTCGGCGCGGTCGTCTACCTGGTGTTGTCCGCAGCGAACGCCGGGCTCGCGGTGTATCTGGCCCGACGTGTGCGCGCTGCCGAGGCGGGAACCGGACGCCGACGGGAAGAGCCCGTGTCGTCGGGCGTGTAACTGCCCTTGTCGTCTATTCCGCCGTGCCCGCCGCGGCGCCGTTCGGGCGTTGCGCCATGATGGCCAGGATGCGCCTCGCGCTCACCGCCACCGATGCCGCGGTGCTGAGCGACGACGGCGCGCTGTCGTGCTGCTCGTCGAGGCGGGCCAGCGCGGCCTCGAGGGCGCTGTCGGCGGCCGTGACGGCACTCGAAACGTCGTCGCCGGCATTGCGCGACTCGAGCACGCCGCCGATCGCCCGCAGTGCGTCGCTCAGCGGCTCACGCAGCTCGGCCGGCAGTTCGGCCGCGAACGAGCGCTGCCAGATGGCGGCGGCGAGCACGTCGGTCACGTCGCGCACGTGGAAGGTGATCGACTCCAGGTCGTAGAGGTCGGCGTAGTCGCTGCCGAGGTCGCGCTTGTGCAGGCGCGCCCGCGGGTTGCCCTTACCGGTCTCCTCGGCGTCGCGCAGCGCATCGCGCACGGCATCGGCTGTCTCCCGCAGGGTGTCGCTGCGGTCGGCCCAGTCCTCGTTCGCGGGCGGCCAGCTGTCGACGAGCGCGTCGGCCATCTCGTCGAGATGTGTGGCGAGCAGGGTGCGGAAGTCGTGGAGGCCCGACACCGCCGCGGTCACCCGCAGCGGCGGGAAGATCGCGAAGTTCACGATCAGGCCGACCGCGATGCCCACGCCCATCTGCACGATGTAGCCGATCGAGTACGACTCCGCGTCGCCGCCACCGACAATGAGTACGAAGAGGGCCGCGACGGGCGCGTAGCCTCCGCTCTGGCTGAGCCAGCGGAAACCGGAGACGAGCACGCCGAGGCCCACGACCAGCGCGATGGTGAGAAAGTTGGGCTCCGCGAAGAGGATGACGGCACCGGCGAGCAGAATGCCGACCGCGAGCCCGACCAGGGTCTGCAGCCCGACGCGTACCGAACCCATGAGCGTGGGCGTCATACTGATCAGCGCACCGAGGGGCGCGTAGTAGGGGTAGTCGTCGGCCACGCCGGGAACGAAGGGGGCGACGAACCAGGCGATCCCCACCGCGAGGGACGTCTTGGCCGCGAGCAGCAGGCGCGAGTCGGTGACCCAGGCCTTCACCGGAAGGCGAGCCCGCAGCAGCGGGAGGCGTGAGCGCGCGGGGGAGCCAGAATTACCCATCCGGGCAATGCTACGGGGGCCTGCTGTGACGACGGTGCGCGGGGTATCGTCCTGAACGTGACATCCATCATCGCGACCCAGGCCGACATCACCCGTTTCCCGTCCGACGTCATCGTCAACGCCGCGAACACGAGCCTGCTCGGCGGCGGGGGAGTCGACGGCGCCATCCACCGAGCCGCCGGACCGCGGCTGCTCGAGGCGACGCGGCTGCTCGGCGGAGCGCGCACCGGTGAGGCGAAGATGACGGATACGTTCGGTATCGAGAGCGCCGAAAAGATCATTCACACGGTGGGTCCGGTGTATGCGTCGCATCCGGAGGCCGATGCGGCGCGTCTCCTGGGCGACTGCTACCGCAACAGCCTCACGCTCGCGGCGGAGTTTCGTTCGATAGCGTTTCCCGCCATCTCTACGGGCGTCTACGGGTACCCGCCGGCGGCGGCCGCGGCCGTCGCGGTGAGCGCGATCAGGGAGTGGCTGGCGCAGCACCCGGATACCGCGCTTGAGACGATCACGCTCGTCGCTCACAGCGCGGCCGACCTGGCGATCCTGCAGCGGGCCCTCTGACCTGCCTATTAGGCGAGCACTGATATCGCCTGTCTATTAGTTTCAGGCTAATAGTCAGCGTGGTTCCTAGGCGGCCGACGCTCCGAGGGTCACCAGCAGGGCCACGAGCAGCACGAGCGCCCAGCTGGCGAAGCTGCCGACGAGGAAGTACTCCGCCTTCGACCCGCCCGAGGTGTCTTTCGAGATCTCGGGGAAGCGGATGATGCCCTTCGCCGCGACCAGCGCGGCGATCGCCGTGAACTGGCCGGCGAGCACCAGCGCGAGCAGGAAGAGGCGCTCGAGCGGGCCGATGAAGCGGCCGCCCTTCAACTCGACGAAGGGGGCGGCGGGCGGTTCTGGTGACAGGGCTGGTTCGGGTGCGGCAGCTGGCTGCGGTGCGAGCGGCTCGCGCCACCACCACCGTCGTCGGCCCGCGCTCGCCGGCGCTGTGGTCAACGGTTCGAGAGTCGTTGTCGAGTCGAGCAGGCTCGGCGCCGCACGCTCGCCACGTAGCGCCAGCCGCACGATCACGTTCGATGTCTCAACGAGGAAGAGGGCGCCGCCCACCGCGAGGGCGAACGTGGCGAAGCTGATGCCGTCGAGAACGGAGTACGGCAGCGCCTCGTACCAGTCGGGAAGCGGGCCGTGGGCACGCGGAAGCCACGGTCCCCAGACGAAGGCGGCGACGATCACGGCGGCGAGTGCGCCGAGAGCCCAGTATCCGGCGCCGCGGTCGGCCCCGCGGCCGCTGTCGCCGCCCGCGTCACCTTTGTCGCCCTCGCGCGTCGCGAACAGCCAGCCGATGATCGCGGCGGCCGCGATCGGCGACCACCAGAGGGGCAGGCCGCTCGCCACCGAGGCGAGCACGAATGCCGCGATGCCGAGGGCAGCGCCGACGACGGTGGAGACGGCCGACCGGCGGTCGTCGCGTCGGGCACGGGCACCGCCGCGCACCCGGGCGAGGTCGGCGAGGCCGCGCGCGCCGCGGAAGAAGGCGAGCAGGATCATCCGAACACCCCCGTCGTCTCGAGCAAGAGCGCCTCGCCGGCGATCACCGCGTTCGCGCCGCTTCGGGCGAGGTTCTGCGACACCGCGGACTGCGTGATGCCCTCCTTCTGCGCGAGCACACCCTGCGTCTCGCCGAGCAGCTGGCCGAGCAGCAGCCGCCTGGCCCGCGCGTTCATGGCGCTGACGATCTGGTCGCGGCCGAGCAGGTAGGCGTTGACGAGCGCCTCGGTCGGGGTCGGTTCGGCCGCCCGGAACCAGGTGCGAACGAAGCCGAGCTTCGAGTATTCGTGTTTGCGTGCCTCATCGATCGCCCTCCTCGCGGCCCACCATGCGGAACCATCCTGCAACACACCGGCGACACCCGTACCGATCGCCGCGAGCTCGCCGAGACCCAGGCCGAAACGGCAGTCCACGCCCTCGGGCAGCGCGAGCCGCGCGCGCAACGACGCGCTCAGGGCGGTTCCGAGGTCGGCGTAGGCCGCCTGGAACTCGTCGCCGACGGTCGGCTGCAGCGGCTGGTCGGCCGCCACCAGGTCGTTGACCCGGCCGAACGCCTGCTCGATCTGCCGCTGTAGTTCGCGACGGTCGGAGTGCGACCGTGACTTCGAGACGTCGACGATCACGGCGACGGCGTTCGCTGAGGCATCCATCCAATTAGGCTATACCTAATTCCAGCCAAAAATAAGTCTGAATCTTATGTCTTAGCGCGGAAATCGACGCGGCTAGGCTGACACGAGCGGCGAAACAAGGCGGGGAGGGGTGACGGATGGCGAAGCTCCCCACTGTCTACGACGTCGCCGAGCGCTCCAACGTGTCGATCGCCACGGTCTCGCGCGTGCTTCGCAGCCCCGACGCCGTGCGCGAGCAGACCCGCGAACGTGTGCTCGAGGCGGTGCGCTACCTCGGTTACGTGCCGAGCGGCAACGCCCGTGCACTCGCCGCCCGCCGCACCAACGTGATCGGCCTGTTCTTCCCCGGTCACGACGACCTCGACGCGACCGAGATCCTCACGCCCGGCTCGAGCGGCGAGGTGCCGATCGTCGTCGACGACGGCTCCGTCGCCCAGCAGTCCGAGAACCTGTACTTCGACGAGGTGCTGCGCGGTGCCGAGATCGAGGCCTGGCGCCACGGCCTCGCTCTCATGGTCGCGGCCGGCCGGGGCGCATCCCGCGAGGCGCTCGTGAACGACATCGCCGGACGCGTCGACGGCCTGGCCGTGCTGGCCCGCACCGTTCCCGACGAGCTGCTCGCCCACGTCGCCCGCCGCATCCCGGTCGTGGTGCTGGCCGGTTCGCAGCGCGACGACGGCTTCGACCACGTGAGCGCGAGCAACGGCCCCGGCATGCGCACCCTCGCGAGCCACGTCTTCGAGACGCACGGCGTGCGAGACCCCATCTACATCGCGGGACCGACCGATTCTCCGGATGACGCGGAGCGACGCGAGGGCTTCCGTGAGGCACTGCGCGCCGCGGGAATCGCGGAGGACGCGGTCACCCTCGAGCGCGGCGACTTCACCCGCGAGGGCGGACGCGCGATCGCCGAGCGGCTCGTCGAGCGCGGAGCGCTGGGCCGCGAGACCCCGGGTGCGGCGACCGGAACCCGCCCGCCCGGCGTGCGCGCCGTCATCTGCTCGAACGACCAGACCGCCCTCGGCGTGCTCGACGTGCTCGAGGCGCGGGGCATCCGCGTTCCGCACGACGTGCTCGTGACGGGGTTCGACGGCATCACCGCGGGCGCGCACTCGCGCCCGCGGCTCACGACCGTGCACCAGCCGATGGTCGAGCTCGGCCGCGCGGCGGTGCACGCGATCACCGCGCGACTCGACGACCCGACCCTCGGCCCGCAGTCGCTCACGCTGCCGGTGAGCGTCGTGCTGCGCGACAGCTGCCCCTAGCGCGCGGCGGTGCCGAACCGGTTCAAGCCCCGTTGCCGTGACCGGTCGCGCAACTCAGGCAGGATCCGTGGCGCGGTGCGGGGCACCCACCGCGATCCGCACGAGCCCGGGCCCCGCGACATCCGCCCCGCCCTTTCTGCCTGAGTTGCGACGCCTGCACCGCGCGCCGCGGGTTGCGGGGAGCAATGTAAGCGCATACACTCAACCCAGAGCAGGATTCAGTTCAACGATGACTGGAACGGTAGTAATGAAGCAACCAACAAGAACCCGCACGCGACGCACCCTCGCGGCATTCGCCGTGGCGACCGCGGGCGTGATGCTCGCGGCGTGCAGCATCCAAATCGAGAGCGCGCCCGATCCCTCGATTCCCGACGACACGATGCTCGTCGCGGCCGACAACGGCTCACCGCTGTTCGAGCGCAACTTCAACCCGTACATGACGAACAAGCGCACGGCGGCGTTCTACATGTACGAGCCGCTGGTGATCCTCGACAACGTGACCGGCGAAGAGCACCCGTGGCTCGCGACCGGCTACGAGCTGACCGACCCGTCGACCGTGGTCTACACGATGCGCGACGGCGTCACCTGGAGCGACGGCGAGCCCCTCACGAGCGACGACGTCGCGTTCAGCTTCCAGCTGCTGAAAGACGTGCCGGCGTTCGACATCCAGGGCATCTGGAGCTACATCGACAGCGTCGAGTCGACGGACACGACCGTGACGGTGCACCTCAACGCCGCCGACGTTCCCGCGGCCCAGCTCATCGGAACGACCCTCATCGTGCCCGAGCACATCTGGGCCGACGTCGACGACCCGGAGACGTTCCGCAATCCCGACCCCGTGGGCACCGGGCCGTACGTGCTCGGCAACTTCGCCGCGCAGCAGTACACGGTCGACAAGAACCCCGACTACTGGCAGGCCGACAAGGTCGCCGCCGAGCACATCATCCTGCCGGCCACGAACACGCAGCTCGACGTCGCCACCAAGGGCTACGACTGGGCGTACTCGTTCATCAGCGACGTCGACGGCACCTGGGTCGCGGCCGGCAACGAGAACACCTACTGGTTCCCGCCGGGAGGCACGATCGCGCTGTTCCCGAACCTCACGAAGGCGCCCTTCAACGACCTGAACCTGCGCAAGGGACTGTCGGCCGCGCTCGACCGGGCCGCCGTGGGTGACGCCGCGGCGGAGGGCTACATGGACCCGGCCGGCCAGACCAACATCCTGCTGCCCTACCAGCAGGACGCGCTCGACCCGTCGATCCCGAACGCCGGGCTGCTCGACAAGAACGACACGGCGGCACTCGACTTCTTCGCGAAGGCCGGCTACACGCAGCAGGGCGGCAAACTCGTCGACGCGGGCGGCAGCCAGCTGAGCTTCTCGATCACCACCGCCAACGGCTACAACGACTGGCTCAAGGGAGTGCAGGAGGTGCAGAAGCAGTGGGGCGCCCTCGGCATCGACGTGAAGGTCGACAGCCCGCAGCCCGCGGCCTACCAGCTCGCCCTGCGCAACGGCGAGTACGACTTCGCGATGGGCGGCACGGGAGGTACCGGGTCTATCTTCCGCGACTTCAACGGCCTGCTCTCGAGCGACTATCTCAAGCCGGTAGGCGAGGAGGCGGGCAACAACTTCGAGCGCTTCGACAGCCCCGAGGCGCAGTCCATCCTCGACCGGTACAAGCTCGCGATCGATCCGGAGGAGCAGAAGCAGCTCGGCTACCAGCTGCAGCAGATCGTCTACAACGAGCTGCCCGTGCTCAGCCTCTACTACGGCGGATCCTGGGGCCTCGTCAGCGACGCAAAGTTCACCGGCTGGCCGAGCGAAGACGACCCGTACGCGAGCCCGAAGACCTACGAGTCGACACCCCTGCTCGTTCTCACCCACCTGAAGGCGGTCGACGATGACTAGCGCAATTCTCGAGACGACGGATGCCGCGGCGCCCGTTCAATCGCACGGCGGAGGCAGACGCGCCCTCGCGTACACCTTGCGCAAACTGGGGCTGTTCGTGCTCACCCTGTGGGCGGCGATCACCCTCAACTTCGCGCTGCCGCGGCTCATGCCCGGCTCGCCCGCCGACGCCGCGCTGGCCAAGCTCTCCCAGAACGGACCGGTGAGCGAGGCGACGAAGGCGGCGATCGAGGCCCAGCTCGGTGTGCCGAGCGGCAACATCGTCGAGCAGTACGTGACGTACCTGCACCAGGTGGTCACGCTCGACTTCGGGGTCTCGTACACGTTCTACCCGCAGTCGGTCTCCGAACTCGTGTCGACCGCGCTGCCGTACACGCTCGTGCTGGTCGGCGTCGTGACGATCGTCGCGTTCGTGCTGGGCACGCTGCTCGGCGTGCTGGCCGCGTGGAAGCGCGGCACCTGGCTCGACACCCTGCCGACCCTGGCCGGCTCGTTCGCGAGCGCGTTCCCGTACTTCTGGACGGCGCTGCTGCTGCTCTTCTTCGCCGGCTATGTCTGGCGCCTGTTCCCGACCAGCGGCGCCTACGGGCCGACGGCTTCGCCGCAGTTCAGCGTCGAGTTCCTCGGCGACGCGCTCTACCACGCGTTCCTGCCGGCGCTCACGATCCTCATCACGTCGCTCGGCGGCTGGATCCTCGGCATGCGCAACACGATGATCTCCACCCTCGGCGACGACTACGTCACGTTCGCCGAGGCGAACGGGCTCAAGCCGCGCACGGTGGCCCTGCGCTACGCCGCCCGCAACGCGATCCTGCCGAACCTCACCTCGTTCGGGCTCGCGCTCGGCGGCGTGGTCGGCGGCTCGATCCTCGTCGAGCGCGTGTTCGGCTACCCGGGCGTCGGCTATCTGCTGTTCAACGCCGTCACCAACCAGGACTACCCGCTCATGCAGGCGCTGTTCCTGATGATCACGGTCAGCGTGCTGGTGGCCAATTTCCTCGTCGACATCCTGTACGGCGTTCTCGACCCGCGGACCCGGAAGTGAGCGCGACCATGACCACCCAGACCCTGTCGCGCTCGGAGACGCAGATTCCCGACGCCCCCAGCCCGTGGAAGGTCTTCGCCCGCGTCGCCTCCACCGTGTGGTCGAATGGCAAGGCCCGCATCGGCCTCATCGTTCTCGGCCTGTTCATCCTCGTCGCGGTCTTCGCGCCGCTCATTGCGCCGTACGGCGCCACCGAGAACGGCTTCGACCGCAGCGCCGACGCGAGCGCCGCCCACTGGCTCGGAACCACCGCGGCGGGGGAGGATGTTCTGAGCCAGCTCATCTGGGGCTCGCAGATCAGCATCTTCGTCGGCCTGATCGCTGGACTGTTCTCGACCATCATCGCCGTCTTCATCGGCCTGAGCTGGGGCTACGTGCGCGGCTTCGGGGCCGACGTGATCAACTTCGTCGTCAACCTGTTCCTGGTGATCCCCGGCCTGCCGCTCATGATCGTGATCGCCGCCTACCTCTCCGGCGGCGGCATCGGCATGATCATCATCGTCGTGGTGATCACCGGCTGGGCGTGGGGCGCGCGCGTGCTGCGCAGCCAGACGCAGTCGCTGCGTTCGCGCGACTTCGTGACGGCGGCGGTCTTCAGCGGCGAGCGTCCGTTCCGCATCGTGTTCCGCGAGATCCTGCCGAACATGACGTCGCTGATCGTCGGCAACTTCTTCGGCGCGGCCACCGCGGCGATCCTCGCCGAAGCCGGACTCGAGTACCTCGGACTCGGCGACTCGAGCATCGTCAGCTGGGGCACCATGCTGTTCTGGGCGCAGAACTCGAACGCCCTGCTCACCGGCCAGTGGGCGCTGCTGTTCGCGCCCGGCCTGTGCATCGCGCTGCTCGCGACCTCCCTCACCCTCATCAACTTCGGCGTGGACGGCATCAGCAACCCGCGCCTTCGCGAAGGAGCGAAGAAGTGACGAACGTACAGAACAACGAGACCCTGCTGGAAGTGCACGACCTGTCGGTCGACTACGGCTACGGGGCGGATGCGACCCACGCCGTGCGCAACATCGAGTTCCGGCTCGCGCGCGGCGAGTTCGTCGGGCTCGTCGGCGAATCGGGGTCGGGCAAGTCGACGCTCGGTTTCGCCCTCACCGGCCTGTCGAAGCCGCCCGCCCACATCGAGAAGGGGCGCATCCTGTTCGGCGGCAAGGACATCGCGAGCCTCGGCCAGGAGCAGCTGCGCGAGCAGCGACACGGCGGCATCGCCATGGTGCTGCAGAGCGGTATGAACGCGCTCAACCCGGTGCGCAGCATCCGCAATCATTTCGTCGACATCTTCCGCGCCCACGGCCACGTGACCCGCGACGACTGGAACGCCCGCGCGCTCGAGCTCGTCGGCAAGGTCGAGCTGCCGGCGACGGTGCTCGACCGCTACCCGGGCGAGCTCAGCGGCGGTATGCGCCAGCGCGTGTCGATCGCGCTCGCACTGTCGCTCGAGCCCGAGCTCATGGTGTTCGACGAGCCGACCACCGCGCTCGACGTGCTCGTGCAGCATGCCGTGATGAACACGATCATCGAGCTGCAGAAGGCGGAGAACTTCACGGCGATCCTGATCAGCCACGACCTCGGCATCGTGCTCGAGAGCGCGCAACGCGTGATGGTGATGCACGAGGGACGCATCGTCGAAGACGCGTCGGCGGGTGACATCCTGAACAACCCGCAGAACGACTACACGCGCATGCTGCTCTCGCACTACGCCGACCCGCGGGCCGACGTCGTCGAGCTGCCCGGCTTCGTCGACCGCAACCAGCGCGCGGCCACGGGCCAGAAGCGCGCGAGCGGCGCGACACACCCGCCGACCGTGTCGTCGCGCGAGCGCCGTAGCGACCAGAAGGCGATCGTCGTCGAGGGCGTGAGCAAGGTCTACCCGGCGGCGCGTCGCGGCGAGAACCCGGTGCGCGCCGTCGACAACGTGTCGTTCACGCTCGAGCCGGGCCAGTCGCTCGCACTCGTGGGGGCATCGGGCAGCGGCAAGTCGACCATCGCGAAGATGATCACGGCCGTCGAGAAGCCGACCGACGGGCGCATCATGTTCGGCGACCTCGATGTCGGAAGACTGCGCCGCGGCCGGTTCCGCACCCTGCACAGCGACGTGCAGATGGTGTTCCAAGACCCGTACGCCGCGCTGAACCCGCTGCACACGGTCGAGTACACGCTCACCCGGCCGGTCGTGAACTTCACCGGGCTGCACGGGCGCGACGCCCGCCGTCGCGTGCTCGAGCTGCTCGACACCGTCGGACTCTCGCCCGTCGAGGAGTTCGCGGCCAAACTGCCGCACCAGCTCTCCGGCGGTCAGCGTCAGCGCGTCGTCATCGCCCGGGCCCTCGCCAGCAACCCGCAGGAGATCATCGCCGACGAGCCGGTGTCGATGCTCGACGTCTCATTGCGCGCCGGGGTGCTCGCCCTGCTCGAGGACCTGCGCGAACAGTGGGGCGTCTCGATGCTCTACATCACGCACGACCTGCTGAGCGCCCGCGTCGTCACCGACAACATCATGGTGCTCAACCAGGGCCGCGTCGTCGAGAAGGGCAACACCGCCGACGTGCTGCGCAACCCGACCGACGAGTACACGATGCGGTTGCTCGACGCCGTTCCCAACCCGCGCAAAGACGTGGCCTAGCCCCCGCTTTCTCGACCAGTTCACCACCGCACCACAAGGAGACACACCCATGCGTACATTCCCCGACGGATTCCTCTGGGGCGCCGCGACGGCAGCCCACCAGATCGAGGGCAACAACGTGAACAGCAACTGGTGGGTTCACGAGAACGAGCCGGGCACCACCATCGTCGAGCCGAGCGGCGACGCGGCGGACAGCTACCACCGCTACCGCGACGACGTCAAGATCCTGGCCGACCTGGGGCTGAACTCCTACCGGTTCAGCATCGAGTGGTCCCGCATCGAGCCCGAACGCGGGCTCGTCTCGCGCGCGTCGATCGACCACTACCGCCGCATGGTCGACACCTGCCTCGAGTTCGGCGTCGAGCCGATCGTCACGCTCATGCACTTCACGGTGCCGCGCTGGTTCGAGACCGACGGTTTCTGGCGCGCGCCCGACGCGGCCGACCTGTTCGCCCGGTACACCGAGCTGGCGCTGCCGGTCGTCTCGTCGGGCGTGAACTACGTCTGCACGATCAACGAACCGAACATCGCCGCGATGCTCGCCGGGGGAGAGGACGCGTCGAACCTGGTCGCGTACGGCCTGCCGAAGCCCGACCTGGCGGTCGCCGACGCACTGCTGGCCTCGCACCAGCGGTCGCGCGAGGTGTTGTCGCAGGTGAGCGGGCTCAAGACCGGCTGGACCGTCGCGACCCAGGCGTTCGAGGCGGCGACGCTGCCCGACGGCTCGGTCGAACCGGGAGCCGCCGAGAAGCTGAAGGAGATCGCCGACCCCGCCGAGAACTGGTACCTCTCGAGCATCAAGGGCGACGACTTCGTGGGCGTGCAGGCGTACACGCGCAACATCGTCGGGCCGGAGGGCATCCGCCCGCCGAAGCCCGAGGTGGAGAAGACCCTCACCCAGTGGGAGTACTTCCCGCCCGCGGCCGGCATCGGCGTGCGCGCCGCATGGGAGTTGAGCGACCACGTTCCGGTCATGGTCACCGAGAACGGCATCGCGACGCAGGACGACGCCCGCCGCATCGACTACACGCGGGGCGCGCTCGAGGGGCTGCACGACTGCATCGCCGACGGCATCGAGCTGCTGGGCTACCAGCACTGGTCGGCGCTCGACAACTACGAGTGGGCGTCGGGGTTCGCCCCGACCTTCGGCCTCATCGCCTGGGATAAGGAGACGTTCGCCCGTACGCCCAAGCCGAGCGCGGCCTGGTATGGCGAGGTGGCGCGCGACAACGGACTGTAGCCACTTTCGCAACTCAGGCAGATTCTCGGATGTCGCGGCCACCGGGTCGCGACATCCGCGTGCCACTGCGGCAGGCGGCATCCGCGCCCCTGCTTCTGCCTGAGTTGCGAAGGTTTTCCGGCCGGGTTGCGGCAGAGTGCGGGGTTGCGCACCCGGCCCGCGGCGGGGTGCCCGTTACGCTCGATGGGTGATTACGCACAGCAAGGCCTCCCTCTCGATCATCAGCGAGACCCACCCGGCGGCCGAGGTGGGCGCCGTGCTCGGACTCGAGCCGACCCGCACCGCCGAGATCGGCGACCGCAAGGCGCTCAGCGGGCTGCCGCGCAAATACTCGCTGTGGGTGCTCGAGGCGGAGGCGCACGACGGGCTCGACCCGCTCGAATCCCTGGCCGAGACGCTGCGCGGCACGGCGGCGGCGCTCGAGACCCTGCGCGAGAACTACTCCACCGAGATCGTCTACGGCGGCTTCTCCGACAGCTCGCAGGGCAGCTTCGTCTTCGGCGCGAAACTGATGGCCGACCTGGGCGCGCTCGGCTGCGACTTCCTCGGCACGACGTATCTCGAGGAGCCGGAGTACGACACCCCGAACGTGCGCGAACAGGTGGTGCTGCCGGTCACCCCCGGTCGCGAAGACGAGTTCGAGGCGGCGTTCGCGTCGGCCCAGCACATCGTCGCGGCGTCGCCCGGCTTCCGCGACCTCACCCTGTCGCGCGGAATCGAGACACCGAACCACTACCTGCTGCTCATCGAGTGGGAGTCGCTCGAGGCCCACGAGCAGGGTTTCCGCGGCTCGCCGGCGTACGACGAGTGGCGTTCGATGCTGCACCATTTCTACGAGCCGATGCCCGAGGTGGCGCACTACACCGAGCTGGCCCGGCTGCGCGGCTAGGGCGGCGGGGCGGCTAGGGCGGCGGCGGGGCGGCTAGGGCGTCTGGCCGACGCGCACGACCGGCTCCATCGCGGCCAACTGCTCGCCGAGCCCGATGTCGATCAGTCGCACGTCGCCCGCGTACCCGCTCGCCGGCGCCAGAAGCAGCCCGGCCTTGTAGCCGCCGAAGGTCACGGTCACGGTCGCGCGCAGCACGCACGGGTCGGGCACGCCGCCGTCGTCCGGGTGGATTCCGCTCGGGATATCCACCGCGACCACTGGCGTCGTGCCGCCGGCCTCGAGGATGGCCGCGACAATCGCGCGGGCGCGTCCGCGCAGGGCCGGATGCGCGCTGGTTCCGGTTCCGAGGATGCCGTCGACCACGACATCCGCGGATGAAACGAGCCGCGCGATCTCGTCGGGTGCGGCGCCGACCGCGCGCGCGGCGGTCTCCGCGGGGCGGACTGATTCCGCGGGCCCGGCTGTCTCGCGCCCGGCCGTCTCCCGCCCGGCTGTCTCCCGCCCGGCTGTCTCCCGCCCGGCTGTCTCTCGCCCGGCTGTCTCTCGCCCGGCCGTCTCTCCAGGCCCGGCCTCGTGCGCTCCCGCGCCGATCGCGGCCGCGAGCGCCCCGTCGTGCACCCGGTCGCCGGTACGCACGATCGTGACATCCGCGCCCCCGGCCGCCAGGGTCGCCCCGGCGAACAGCGCGTCCGCGCCGTTGTTGCCGGTGCCGACGAGCAGCACGACCCGGGCGTCGTCGCGGCCGACGAGCGCGCGCACCTCTCGCGCCAGCCCGGCGGCGGCGCGCTGCATCAGCGGAACACCCGCCGCGAGCAGGGGCGCCTCGGCGGCCCGCACCTGCGCCGCGCTGTAGCCGAGAATCATGGGTCTATTCTGCGCGCTTCAGGTCTCGATACGGCCGTGGGCGGCCTGCTCAACCCGCGGCCCGGTCGCTGAGCCTGTCGAAGCGCGAGCCCGTCGAAGCACGCGACACCCCGCGAGCGCGCGAGCCGGTCACCGCGCGCGTACCGTTGACCCCATGCGTCCCGCCACCCGAACCGCCCTGCTCGCCTTCCTGACCGACGCGGCGCTCGTGCTCGTCTTCGTGCTGATCGGCCGCGCGAGCCACGACGAGAACCCGATGCTCGGGGCGCTCGTGACTTACTGGCCGTTCCTCGTGGCGCTGCTGGTCGGATGGGTGCTCGCTCGCGCGTGGAGGTCTCCGCTCGCCGTGCTGCGCAGTGGCGTGCCGATCTGGGTCACGACGGTCGCGCTCGGCATGCTGCTGCGGGTGCTGGCCGACCAGGGCGTTCAGTGGAGCTTCGTGATCGTGACATCCGTGGTTCTGGGCGTCTTCCTGCTCGGCTGGCGAGCCGTCGCCCACCTGGTGAGCGCGCGCCGTCGCGCCCGCACGAACTAGCCGCTCAGGCCGCCCGGTCGCTCAGGCCGACCGGTTCAGGCGGAACGCTCGACCGGCACCGCGGCCAGATCCACCAGCACCGACTCGTAGGCGTCGACCATGCCGCCGAACTCGAAACGGCGCGAGGCAGCGAGCGCCTCCGACCTGTCGATGCGCCGGGCGCGGGTGATGGCCGAGGCGAGAGCCGCGGCATCCGTCGACCGTGAAATGCACCCGCCCTGCCCGCCGAGCAGCTCGCTCACCGCGCCGTTCGGCAGAGCCGCGACGGGCGTGCCGCTCGCGAGCGCCTCGACCACGGTGAGGCCGAACGGTTCCTCCCACAGCGGCGACGAGACGAACACCTCGCCCGACGCGAAGAAGCCGGCGAGCTCGCGGTGCTGCAGGTGGCCGCGGTAGCGCACGTCCGCGCCGAGCCGCGGCGCGATCTCGGTCTCGAAGTAGTCGTGGCGCGAGATCGGCCCGGCGAACTCGAATTGCATGCCGGCGCTGCGGGCGGCGTCGATGGCGAGGTGCAGGCCCTTCTCGCGCGTGATGCGCGCCGCCCAGACCGCGAGGCCGGGGGTGTGCGCGACCGTGGGACGCCAGCGTTCGAGCTTGATGCCGTTGGGCACTACGTCGACCTCGGGCAGCATGCCGCGCCAGCCGCGCGCGTTCGACTCGGACACGGTGACGTACCGGTGCAGCGCACTCGGCGTCCAGCCGGGTCGGCTCACGATCGCGGTCACGTCGTCGAGGTTGGCGGGCGTGTGCAGGATGGTGAGCATCGGCAGCTCGCGCATCGCGCTGAACGGCTGCGAGCTCAGCGAGTTGTTGACGACGACGTCGAACCGGCCGTCGTGGATCACCGCGATGCTGTGGTGCACCGCCTCGGCGAGGAAGCCCTGCTGCTGCTTGCGCACGAGCGGGCTGGCCAAGTTGGTGAACTCGAAGTCCGCCGGCACGAGTGGGTAGACCTCGGCGTCGCTGACCGATCCCTCCTTCGCGAACAGGGTCACGTCGTGCCCGCGGGCCACCAGCTCGTCGGCGAGCATCGCGGTGTGCGCCTCGGTGCCGCCTTCGTAGGGCTCGGCGATGGCGTGGTGCATGTGGCTGAGCAGCGCGATTCTCACGTGGTGACTCCGATTCGGGTGTAGAGGCCGGCCGCGTCGCGACCCACGAGGCCGCGGCGTTCGAACTCGTCGAGCCAGCCGCGCATGGGCCAGAACCCCCAGCGGCTTTCGAACAGGGCGGCGTTGGTGAGGATGTCGTCGAGGTGCTGCACCGGCGGGTCCTGCGTCTCGTGGAACTGGTGGTACGCGACGGCGCCGCCCACCCAGACCAGGTCGATGCCGGCGTCGTCGGCCGCGAGCCCGAAGTCGGTGTCTTCGCCGCCGTACCCCGTGTATCCCTCGAAGAAGCCGTCGAGGTCGCGCCAGGCGGCACGGTCGACCGCGAACGACAGCGACCAGAACAGCTCGTGGCGGCCGCGGTCGATCTCGCCCGGCGAGGGGTTCGGACGGAACGCGTGCACGTGCGCGACGTCGTCGAACGAGGCCGGGCGGTTGTAGTCGACGCCCTCGGGCAGGTAGCCGACAGGACCGGTGAGCAGAGACCGCGGATGCTGCTGCGCGGCCTTCGCATACAGGTCGAGCAGCTGCGGGTGGGGGATGCAGTCCACGTCGAGGAACACTACGACGTCGGCGCCGCGTTCGAGCGCGAGGTCCGCGCCGCGGTTGCGCGCGGCGGCGAGCGGCAGCCGCCCGTCGACGGGCACGTCGACGACGAACGGAGCAGGGGCACCGCCGGGCGCCCAGCCGCCGAGGGCGGCGTCACCCATGGCCACCACGATGTAGTCGTCGGCCGCCCGGGTCGAGCGGGCGAGTGCGGCGTGCTGCCGCTCGAGATGCTCGTGCCGGCCGGAGACGATGGTGACGACGGCGACTCTCACGCTGCGTCGGTCCGGGGGAGCGCGGGCGAGGGAGGGGTGCCGGGGTCGAGAGCGGGCGAGGGAGCGGTGCCGGCGTCGCGAGCGGGCGAGGGAGCGGTGTCGGGTGGTGGCGAGGCGGGGGCGTCGTCGGCGTCGCCGGCATCGCCCGCGCCAACGGGTCGCGCGACGCGGCGCACGATGGCCGCCGCACGCGCGGCGGCGCCACCGTCGCACCAGACGCTCCACGCCTCGCCGTCGAGTGCCGCCGTCTCGCGCACGAGCCGCGCCCAGTCGACCGGCGACGCATCCACCGTCGGATCGACGATAGCCACCGGCATGTCGCTCGCCGCGAGCGCGCGCCCCATCGCGTGCTGCTCGTCGTGTGGCCGGTCCTCGGGCAGGATGATCGCCGGCACCCGCGACGCGGCGATCTCGGCGAGTGCGTTCTCGCCGCAGTGTGCGATCACGAGCGCCGAGGTGCGCAGCGTGTGGGCGACCGTCGCGCTGTCGGCGCCGGACAGCACGACCCAGTCGGCGTCGGGCAGGGCGCGCCGCGCTTCGGCGACGGCGGCGTCGAGCGCACTCACCCCGCGTGTGCCGAGTCCGGCGAGCACGGCGATCTGCCCGGCGACGCGGGGCAGCGAATCGACGGTGGCAATGCGGCTGATCGCGCCGACGGGCTCGATGCGGGGTGCGACGTCGTCCGCGACAGTCAGGGCGGCGATGTCCGGCGGCCAGACGGCGACGATCGCGCTCGACGCGCGGTAGCCCAGCGAGTGGGGCGCATCCGCCCGATCGCCCGGTTGGGCAATGGAGATGACCGGGATCCCGTGCAGCCGCACCAGCAACGCCACCTCGACCGACACGTCGACCACGACCGCCGACGGCGTCTCGCGTCGCAGCCACTCGGCGATGAGGCCCATGCGCTCGCGCAGTCCGTCGGAGCCGAGCGGCGCCCAGTGCAGCGCGTCGTGCGCCGTGGCGTCCGCGTCGGCGTCACGGTCGTGCGGCGAATGGTCGAGGGGGAGGTCGACCCAGCCGCCAGTCCAGGCCGCGGGTCGCGGGGACGACGAGAGGATGGTCACCTCGTCGCCCAGCTCGTGCGCGATCGACATGGCGCGGTGCAGGTGGCCGGCGCCGCGGTGGTGCGCGTAGTACCCGATCACAGGGCACCACGGGCAGAAGTCATTTCTTCACGGTATGTGCGCGCGCCGGATCGGAGCAGGCCTTGCTTTTCCCCTGCGTATCCGCAAGACCGCGCAGCGATGCGGATGTCGCGGGGCCGGTCGATGCCGTCGGGGTGCGTCGATCGGTCTGCGGCGGGGGCGTCGCCCTGCCGTGCGCCCTATCCCGCGAGCGCGCCGACCACCGGCGTCGTCAGCAGCACGAACCCGGCGACGTTCACCGCCGCGGTAACCCAGAAGACGGCGCGGAACGACCGCTTGGCCGTCTTGTGCCGCAGCATCTGCTGCGCGATGAGGGCGGCCGGCCAGCCGCCGACGACGGCGAGCAGGTGCAGCGTGTTCTCCGAGACGCGACGCCTGCCGGTTCCGGCGGCCCGCTTGTCGACGGCGTAGACGACGAAGGTGACGACACCCGCGACCAGGTAGAGCGCGTGCACCCAGACGGGGAACGGCCACTCGACCCACACGCCGAGATACAGCGCGGCGAAGGCGGCGAGCAGGATGTATCCGGGCAGGGCGGGCGCCGCTTTAGTGCGCGAAGAGCTCGTGGCCCTGCCTCGTGTGCCAGAGCCACGCACGTCGCGACCAACGCCGCCCGTCGGTCGTCGCCCGTCAGATCCCATCTGTCGAGGATAGCCAGCCGCCGCGGCTGCGAGCGCGAGCCCTGATTTCAGAGCCGCGCGGCCCGAGCTACGCCGGCCACACCCCGATGATCAGCGCCATGATCACGAGCGTCACGAACTCGTGCGCGATGTTCAGCACGGTCAGCCCGCTCGGACGCCCCTCGAAGGCGTCGTGCGTGATGAACCGCGCGGCGGTGAAGCCCGCCCACAGGATGATCGTGGTCACGAGCGCGTTCACCAGAAAACTGCCGCCGTAGAAGTCCCACGAGATGTAGGCTGCCCCGGCCAGCACCCACGCCGTGATGAAGCTCACGATGAGCGTGATCACGATCGGCCACGCCGCGTCCTTCGCGTTGCCGGAGGGGGTGACCTTCGCCACCCGCATCCAGTAGGTGCCGAAGACCTTCGGCGTGTACCAGACCGTACCGACGATCATGCTCGACAGGGTCGCGAGAATGACCGCCCAGTAGTTGATTTCGGGAGCCATGATGTCCTTTCGCCGTGCGGTTGACGGAATTCTATGACTAACCTCGAAGAATCATGAGTACCACCCGACCACCGGAACGCCTTCTCTCCCCGCAGTATCTCTGGACCACGGTCGGAGCCATCACCCTGATCTTCCTCGGCGCGTTCGAGTCGCTCGCCGTGACCACGATCATGCCCACCGTCAGCCGCGAACTCGACGGCGAGGCGTTGTATTCGCTCGCCTTCTCGGCCACCCTCGCCGCGAGCGTCATCGGCATGGTCGTCGCCGGCGGCTGGTCCGACCGGCGCGGTCCGTCCGGACCCCTCATCGCGTCGATGGCGGTGTTCGTCGTGGGTCTCGCGCTGTCGGGCACGGCGGAGAACATGTACGTGTTCATCGTCGGCCGGTTCCTGCAGGGCCTCGGTTCCGGCGCGACGATCGTCGCGCTCTACGTCGTGGTCGCGCGCATCTACCCGCCCGCGCTGCATCCGCGCATGTTCGGCGCGTTCGCGACGGCCTGGGTGCTGCCGTCCCTCATCGGCCCGCCTGTCGCGGGCGCCGTCGCCGACACCGTGGGCTGGCACTGGGTGTTCCTCGGCGTCGGCGTGATCTCGCTGGTCGCGGCCGGCGCGATCGTTCCCGCCCTGCTGCACCTTCGGTCGGTGGTCGTCGCCCCCGGAACAGCGGGCGCCCGCTGGGCCGTGCTCTGGGCGATCGTGGTCGCCGTCGCGGTGCTCGCGATCGGGCTCGGCGGCGAGAACGGCGGCCCGTTCGCCTGGCCCATCGTGGTGGTCGCCTTCGTGGTCGTGGTGCTGGCCCTGCGCCCATTGCTGCCGCGCGGAACCCTGATCGCCCGACGTGGCCTGCCCGCGACGGTGTTGCTGCGCGGCGCGGTCGCGGCGCCGTTCTTCGCGACGGAGGTCTACCTGCCCTACCTGCTGCACGAGCAGTACGGCCTGCCGTCGTGGCTGGCGGGGCTCATCCTCACGGTCGGCGCTCTGTCGTGGGCCGCCGGATCGACGCTGCAGGGACGACTCGGTGACCGGATGTCGCATTCCGCGACCCTGCGCATCGGTGCCGCCATCGTCTTCGCCGGTATCGCGGTGCAGCTGCTGACGGCCGCGCTGCTGCTCTCACCGATCGTCGCGGCCGCCGGATGGCTGCTCGCCGGCGGCGGTATGGGTCTGCTCTTCCCGCGCCTCTCGACCCTCGTGCTGTCGCTGTCCAGCGACACCGACCAGGGTTTCAACAGCTCCGCGCTGACCATCGCCGACTCGACCGCCGCGGCAACGGCGATCGCGTTCGCCGGTCTCGTCTTCACGGCGTTCGGTGCGGCGACCGGCGCCGGCTTCGTCGCGGCTCTCGCGCTGACGACGGTGCTGGCACTCGTGGCCATCCCGATCGCCGCCCGCGTCCAGACCCGCACCGACGCCTGACCCGTAAGCCGCTTTTATCGCCGCATTGCCTCGAGCGCGGTCAGCGCAGTATCGCCTCGAGCGCGGCTACCGCCGGCACCTGGCCCTTGACCAACCTTGAGCGCGCGACGTCGGCCGGGCACCACTCGGCACGGTCGATCTCGGGGAAAGTGATCTGATGACCGCTTCCCCGCGGCCACTCGACGGTCACGGGGTTGCTCGCGAACTCGTGCTCCGCGAATCCGAGATCGCTTTCGGCCGCGAACACCGTGACGATCTTGCCCGACACGTAGCGAAAGTCGCCGAGCCGAACGTATTCAGCCTCCGGTGCGGGCTGCCCGATCTCTTCGGCGAACTCGCGTCGAGCGGTCGCGAAGTCGTTTTCGCCGGGTTCGATGAGTCCTTTGGGGATCGACCACGCCGCGGCATCGCGCCTCGCCCAGATCGGACCACCCATGTGGCCGATGAACACCTCGAGGCTCTCCCGGCGCCGGTACAGCAGGAGGCCCGCGCTGTGATCGGCGGAGGTAGGCATCCCTCAGCCTAAAACGACGAGGGCCCCGACAGCAGAAGCTGCGGGGCCCTCGAGGTAACGAACTGGCCACACCTCACGGTAGGCTCTCCGGCTGGTTCGAGCGTTGTGCTCGCGCGTACCAGTCGAACGCGCGGTGCTAGTTGGCGACGTCTCCGCGCCAGGCTCCGGTCGCGGTGTGCTGCTCTTCGATGAACTTCTTGAAGTTGTCGAGGTCGCTCTTGATGATGTGGTCGTCGACACCCAGAACGGCGCCGGCCTTTTCGGCGAGGCCGCTGGCCTCCCAGTCGAGCTGCACGGTCACGCGCGTTTCGTCGTCTTTCAGCTTGTGGAAGGTGACCACACCCGCGTGGTTCTCTTCGCCGCCTACGCTGTTCCAGGCGACGCGCTCGTCGGCGTGCTGCTCAGTGATCTCGGCGTCGAATTCGCGCTCGATTCCGGCGACCTTCACCTTCCAGTGCGTGAGGGTGTCAGTGGTCTGGGTGATCGACTCGACGAAGCTCAGGAACTTGGGGAACGTCTCGAACTGGGTCCACTGGTTGTAGGCCGTCGAAACGGGAACGTTGACGTCGACGGTTTTGATGACCTGGGGCATTGCTATCTTCTTCCTGTTGATCTCTCTGGTGGATTGATCTGTCGGTTGCATTGATGTGCGGGCCACAAGGTTCGTGGCCACCCCTTCGACGTTACGGAGCCACCGGAGCGCTCGCTGCCCCTCGCCAGCGCGACGGTCGGGTGCTAGTGTCCCGCGTCGACCGCCCGTTCACAGGTTCGCCCGATTCACGCGTTCGCTGGTTCGATCTAGCAGACAGCGCTCCACCCGGCCGCCTCCCTGGCTATCCTGCCGCCGCTCTCTCCAGGTCGTGCAGCGCGGCGCTCTTCGAGGGCATCGCGCGCGGAACACGGTCGGGGTCGACGTCGGCCGGCGGCACGAGCCAGTAGTCGGCACCGCTTCGCGTGATCTCCCAGTTGTTGTCGTGCAGCAGCAGATGGTGATGTCGGCAGAGCAGGATGCCGTTCACAATGTCGGTGGGGCCGTGATCGCGTTTCCAATGTCGAATGTGGTGCGCTTCGGTCCACGAGGGTGGCCGATCGCAACCGGGCCAGCGACAGCCGCCATCGCGGGCCGCGAGGGCCACGCGTTGCCGCGCGGTGAAGAGCCTCTGTTCGCGGCCGACGTCGATGGGTTGCCCGGTAAAGAAGTCGATCGTGAGGGTGCCCACGTCGCAGGCGTTGCGTTCGATAGTCGCGATGGAGACCGGGATGTCGAGACCCTCGATGCGTCCGTGGCTGGGGGAGGGGGCTGTTGCGACGCCAGCACCAGCACCGACACCAGCGCCAGCACCAGCACCAGCACCGGTACCAGTTCCACCACCACCAGAACCGCCAGCGCCGAACGCCGAGCCCGCACGGGCGCGTTTCGCCGCTTCCAGCGCGGTCACGTTGGCGAGCAACCGCACCGCGGGCACACGGGAGCCGACCATGATGCGCGACTCGTCGGCCGCCGACCCCGCCCGCAGCACGTGCAGGAACGCATCGTGCACGTATTGGTCGGTCGTGCGGCCATCGGCGACGACAGCGTCGGCCCAAGCCTTGTCGTCGGGGTCGACGAACCGCGGCCCGCCCCGGCGTGGCGAGCTGATCGAGTCGTAGAGCGAGTCGAGGAACGCCGTGGACTCGAGATCGGCGTCGACGATGTAGCGGTTCAGGCCGTTCGCGCGTCGAACCCGGCGAACCGCCCGCTGCTCATAGATCTGGCGTTCACGTTCGACGATGCCGGCTTCGTCGAGGTCGTCGCGAAGTTCGCGGGCGCGCTTGAACATCGCGTCGGCATCGAGCGGGAGCGCGACCAACGATGCCGCCGCAGCGCTCAGCTGTTCGGCAGTGACCCCGACCCCCGGCTCACCGAGCCCGGCCTGAATGGCCGTCGCAGCCGCGACGGAAAGCGAGCCGCCTGCAACCGCCCGCCCGACGTCGCGCATCCAGACGGCACCCGAGGGTGTCGGCTCGTGGGCGTCGAGCACCAGCGCCCCGGCCTTCACCAGTGTCACTGCGTCGCGGGCGGTAGACCCCGTCTCGTGCTGCACGAGCTTCTCGGGCGTGCGGAAACCGGAGCGCTGAGCGAGGCCGGAATGCCCGAGCGACGGGTCTGAGCGGCGCCCGACCTCGCCCGCGACGACCGCGGCAGCGGTGTCGACCGCGCGTCGCACCGCCGCGAGCGACCGCTGGGCCGCCAATAGCTCGTCATCGGAGATAGACGTGAAGACCGTGGCATCCGAGGGCACCGACTCGGCGCACTGCAACAGCGTTGCGAGCGACGCATCGAGTGGGGCCGTGGAAGACATGTATGAATTTTCCCAAGCGACCGTCGCGCGTGGTGAAGATCCGGCCAAACTCGGGAGCGTTCTCCACAGGCAATATCTGTGGAGGACCGGTTGACCCGCCCCCTACCCCCGCGAGTACGGTCGTGCCCATGGCGAACATCGTGGAAAAGATCGCGCAACAGGTCACATCCGTTGGCGCGAAGGCAAGCTATGGAGAACCGGTCACCGTCGGTGGAGTCGAGCTCGTTCCCGTCGCGCTGGTCTGGTTCGGATTCGGCGGCGGAAGTGACGAAGCCGAGCAGGGCGGAGGAGGCGGCGGAGGCGCCAGTATCCCGGTCGGCGCCTACGTGCGCGGGCCGGACGGCGCCAAGTTCAAGCCGAACCTCGTGGCGCTGCTCGCGGTCACCGTGCCGATCGCCTGGGCGGTGAGCTGGGGAATCGTGGGTATCGCGCTGGCAGCGTCCGGTCGACGCAAGCGGTAGCGGGGCAGGTTTCGATACGGGCGCGGGCGCCCTACTCAACCAGCAGACGGCCCTACTCACCCAGCGACGAAAAACCTAATCCGTGTCATCCGGTATATATCCCGCAGCGACAGGCGTTGGCTTGGGGGTGTGGCGCGATCCGCCACTGTTCCGCAATGTAAGGAGAACGGCTCTATGAGTGCAGTACCCACCATCAAACTGAATGACGGCGTCGAGATTCCGCAGCTCGGATTCGGCGTGTTCCAGGTGCCGCCCGAGGACACCAAGAAGGCCACGCTCCAGGCGCTCGAGGTCGGCTACCGCCACATCGACACCGCCGAGATGTACGGTAACGAGAAGGGCGTCGGCGAGGCCGTCGCCGAGTCGGGAATCGCGCGCGACGAGATCTTCGTCACGAGCAAGCTGAACAACACGTTCCACGCCCGCGAAGACGCGCTCAAGGCGTTCGACACCACCATGGAGGCGCTCGGATTCGAGACGCTCGACCTCTTCCTCATCCACTGGCCGATGCCCGCCGTCGGCGATTACGTCGAGACGTGGAAGGCCATGGAGGAGATGAAGGCATCCGGCCGCGTCCGCTCGATCGGCGTGTCCAACTTCCAGCCCGCGCACCTTCAGCGTCTGTTCGACGAGACCGAGACCGTGCCCTCGGTCAACCAGATCGAGGTGCATCCGTACCTCACGAACGAGGTCGCCCGCGCGTTCAACGCTCAGCACGGTATCGCCACCGAGGCGTGGTCGCCGATCGCCAAGGGCAACGTGCTCACCGACCCCGTCGTCACCGCGATCGCCGAGCGGGTCGGCCGCAGCGCCGCCCAGGTCACCCTGCGCTGGCACATCCAGCGTGGCGACATCGTGTTCCCGAAGTCGGTCACGCGCAGCCGGGTCGAGGAGAACCTCGCCCTGTTCGACTTCGAGCTCACCGACGCCGACATCGACGCCATCGCGAAGCTCAACCGCGATGAGCGCACGGGTCCCGACCCCGACACGTTCAACTGGATTCCGTAACCCCCGGTTAAACGAAACTGCCCGCCTCGATCGAGGCGGGCAGTTCTGCGTTCAGCTACTTGGTCGACTCTGACTCTTCGTCTTCTTCGGGGTTGAAATTGCTGTCGGCCCCGAGGGTCACCGCGATTCCGTCGTCGGAGTTCGGGATGGTCTGATCGTCTCCGAGTCCGTCTGGCTTCTTTTTGTCGTTCATGTTCAACACCTAACTGTCGTGTGCCTCATGTCTACGCCGGGCCCTCGAGGTGATCAAGCGTCCGGGGCGGATTATGAGACTGGGCGCCTCGTGCGGTAGCGCGTCGCGTCGAAGAAGACATTCGGATGCTGCGCCGACACCCTCTCGGACGACCCCGTGCCGCCCGCCCGTCACCCGAACATCGCCCCGAGTACAGCCGCGAGCGCCACGCCGACCCCGGCCACGCCCACCGCCCAGCGCCACCGGATGACCCGCATGGCCGCTGCCGGCACGGTGAACAGCGGCGGCACGAGGAAGAGCCAGGAGAAGTCACTCGACGTCGTGACCAGCGGCACGGCCAGTATGGCCATGCCCCGCGACATGCCCGAGAACACGTGCACGGCCAGCAGCACGATCGCGAAGACCACCGTGAATCGGCCGCCGTGCTCCCGGTTGCGCATGCCGACCCCGACGATGATGACCGCCACCATGTAGCCGATCACCAACCCGAGAGCGGCTCCGAGCAGGATCGTCTGCAGGCCCGATACCTCGTTGCGCGCTTGGGCAGAGGCGACCAAGACGATGGTCCAGCGCACCGCGGCGGCGCCGACGAACGACCCCGCGACGACGGCCAACGCGAAGCGCCAGGTGAGCGGCCGGTGAACGGCCGGGCGGCTCGCAAAGGCGCTCTCGTCCGCCATCTACCGCCCCCTTCACCGTGTGGAAAGCTCAGGTTACGTCATCGATCGAAGGGCGTCGATCGCAACACGCACGAAAGAACCGCCCGCGTCAGACGCGGGCGGTTCTTCGGGTGGTGCCGGAGTGGCCTTACTTGCCGAGACCCGCGCGGTCTACCTTGCGGTGGTAGCGCATGCCGGCGAGACCGCCGAGAACCGCTCCCGCGAGGCTGACGGCCACGGCGAGCAGCGCGGTGATGATGCCGGCCGCGGTGAGTTCGCCCTCGCCGATCGGGATGCGCGGGAACGTGTCGAGGTTCGACAGCACGTTGTACTGGTTGCCCGCGATGGCGCCGACGATGGCCAGCACGATGGCGATCACGATCGCCCAGAGCCACACGGCGACTCCTTGCTTCGCGCCGCTGAACCGTGCCATGCGCCCGGCGACATATCCGCCGCAGTAGTACGCGATGAGCAGAATGACGAGAACCGCGATGGCCCCGATGATTCCGATCGTCTCGGCATCGGCCTGCGCGACGTCGGTCACATCGTCGCGCGTGGTCTCGGTTCCGAGCCCGAGGGCGGCGCCCGCTCCGGCGACGAGCGCGGTCAGGATCACGACGGTGCCGGTGGCGGTCAGCCAGCCGAAGAAGGCCGAGCCGAACTTGAACCCGCCGAACTCCTCCTTCTCGCGTGCGACGACGTTCTGCCGAACCGTGCGGCCGTCGGCGCTCGGTTCTGTTGCGGGCCGACGCTCGGAGGCGACGTTGCCAGCGGATGTCACGGGCTCTTCGTACACGACGGGACGTTCTCCGACCGGAGTGCTGTTCGCATCGACGGTGCGAGCGGGCTCGGCGTCGACCGGGCGGTCTGCCCGGTGGCCGGCCGCTGCGTCGGCTGCTGCGGCGTCGCGTCGACGGTCGTTTTCGATGGGATCGTTTGTGTTGGTCATGGTGTTACCCCTTTGTGCGTTGTGGTGCTGTATACCCACTAAGCACCCTCGGGCTGCCGACGGGCAATGGTCAGCGCAGTAGTGGCGCTAGGCACGAATGTGTGCCTGAGGGAATGAGGCGGGTGCGCGTCAGCAGGCTAGGCTCTCGCCATGACTCCCCAGCCTCCTACCGCCCGAGCTACGTGGACTCGGATCGCTCTCTTAGCCCTGATCGCTGGCGCCCTCGCGGCCTTGGGTCTGGTCGGTCAGCAAGTTTTCGAATCGGCCGGCGGATTCGCAGCGCTCTTTCTCGCGATCACCTCGACGCTTTCGGTAGTGCTGGCGCTCGTCGCCATAATCGGCGCGGTGAGGCTCCTCAGCACGAATCGCCGCTCGACCCCCACCAAATAGCCCCGTTGCCCGCGCGCTCTCGACAGGGGGCCTTGGTTTGCGGAGAAGCGACGTGCTTGGGAGATGCGACCAGACGGGTAGGGGATACCGGATGTTCTCTGAAGTGGGGATCTCTTATCGCGCAGGCGCTCACCGGAAACCGAGGGGCCGGCTCTGGGTGTCCGTTTGACGATCGGTCACCGGGACGTTCGCAGGTCCTCGATGTCGTAGCGTGCTCGCAATCGAGCTTCTCGAAAATGATTCAGTCGCGGATGGTTCTGTTGAGCGCCGTCCATCCGAGCCCCGGTGGTGTGGAGATGGTGGCTTCGGGGAGGTTGAACATGGTCGAGGCCCATTCTTGCGCCACGCTGTAAGCGGCTTCCGCGATCGCCGATCCGGCGCTGACACGACTGGCGCCGGCTCGCGCGAGGTCGCCGATTGGCAACGTGCCGGGACCGAAGGCGACGTTGACCGGCAGTGTGATCGTGTTCACGAGGGCCGAGATCGTGTCTGTCGACAGGGCGCCCAGGACGAGAATGCCGCTCGCCCCTGCACTGGCGTACGCCGTCGCCCGCTTCATCGTCTCCTCGAGCCAGTCGTCGCTTCCTGGGTCTCCGAGAAGGTGCGTGTCGATGCGAGCGTTGATGAACAATGGGATGCCCTTCTCCTCCGCGGCGTCACGCGCAGCCCGGATACGCAGCTCTTGCTGCTCGATCGGGCTCAAGGAGTCCTCTATGTTGACGCCCGCGACCCCAATGTCGAGGAACGCGTCGACGGTCGCGGCGACGTCGCTCGGTGTCTCGCCGTAGCCACGCTCGATGTCAGCGGTAACGGGGACGTCCACGGCTGCCGTAATGCGCTCCACGGCGAGCAAAGCGCTGTCGCGCGGCAGGTCGTTGCCGTCACGGTGGCCGCCTGACCATGCGACGCCGGCGCTGGTCGTCGCGATCGCGCGTGCTCCGGCAGCGAGGACCACGCGCGCCGAGGCGACGTCCCACACATTCGGTAGGACGATCGGCGTGCCGGGCTCATGCATCGCTCGGAAGCTCAACGTGCGTTCAAGGTGCGTACTCATCGGACCATCCCATCACATCTGGCAACGGCCTTGAGGGCCGATGTCGTCCCGGGACGTACATGTGAGGCAAAGGATGCCCCACCGGGCCGAGGTCCGCCTGGCGTGCTGCCTAATCGACGATGAAGAGTTTGGCCCCGTCTTCCGTGCTCGATCGGTGGGCTTCCATGCCCGTGCCGACCTGGTAGCTCTGCCCCGCCGTGAGTTCGACTACCCGGCCGTCATCGAGTTCGGTGGTGAGTGACCCGTCGAGCACCAAGAGAAGGTGCCCGCGTGTGCACCAGTGATCGGCCAGATAGCCCGCGCTGTAATCCACCATTCGGAGTCGCGTCGCGCCGATCTCGACCGACCGCCAGCGAGCTTCGCCCGTGGAGCCGTTATGCACGGTGTGTTCGACGGACTTCCATTCGATGGTCGAGAAGGGATGCGCAGCGAATTCCATCGCCGTACCATACAACAGTCATGAGGGGCACGTCGGCGACGAGAGGGTCGGACTGTACGATTCGCTCGCCCGGCAGCCCGGCAACGCCGAGCGTGATCAACGTGAACCGATAGACCATCGACTATCGGGCGCGCGAACTAGATGCGGACGATCGCGAATGCTTCGACGAGAAGCCGGTCCGGGGGTGTTGAGCCATCGCGGTTCGTCCATTACGCCAGCGCGACGTCAAGACTCGACAGCGATGCATGGACGCGGGTCTGAGCCCGGAACATAACACTTTCATCCGTCCCGTCAGGTCGCTCGACAATGACGGGTTCGAGCATGGCTCCGTCCGGTCAGGCGCGAGTGACGATGGTGAATGCAGGTACGTGCTCGGCTCGGTCGAAGGTGGCGATGGTCTTGTCATAGACGCGTTGAACACCGTCCTCGACGGGGAGGGCCCGTAGCTCTCGCGAGATAATTTCGACGCCCCAGTGGCCACGCCATCCGGCGTCGTGGAGTGCGGCGACAAAGGCCGGGGTGTCCAGTGCACCGTCTCCGGGCATCCGTCGGTTGTTCACCGTGTCGTCCCACAGGGTGCCGACCACGTCGGCGTCGGCGTCGTCGAGTTCGACGACGAAAACGTGCTCCATCGGCAGTGTGTCGATCATCGCCTGGTAGTCGGTGCCGCCGCGACGCACATGCCAAGCGTCCACGACGAGGCCGGCAGCGGGGTTGGCGATCTCCCGAACGAGGTCAGCTCCGGCGGTGATGGTGGTGATGTTGGACATAGGCATCGGTTCCATCGCGACCCGCAGGCCGTGCGTCGCCGCGTCGGTGGCGAGCGAGTCGAAGGATTCGCGGAAGCGGTCGGGCGTGACGGGGTGCTCGACACCGAACGACTGCAGTTCGGCGCCGACCTTGATCGTCGTGGCCCCGAGAACGCTCGCTGCCGCGAACAGGTCGGCGCGCACGGCGTCCGAGGCGTCGCGCAGACTGCCGTTCGCCCACCAGTTGCTGATGAACTCCAGCTCGACCGTGGCGATGCCGTGGCCGTCGAGGAGCGTTTTCAGTTCGCGCACACCGATGGCCTCGACGATCTTCATAAGATCGCTGTGCACGAAGCCGACTCCTGTCCAGCCAGCCTTCTGCACGGCGGCCAGGCGGGAGCGGATGTCGAGCGGGCTTGTCTCGTCGCCGATCGCAGGGCCGGCGTTCCCGGACCAAGTCCAGACCGTCGCAAGCAGATCGCGGTTCGTGATGGTTCGAGTCGTCACAATGATCACTTTCCACGGAACTCGGTCGGAACGTTCCGTCGGTCCATCGTCCGCCCTGCACGTCGATCCGTCCAACACATAGATGCGCTCAGACCGATCGCTTCTGCTTATGGCAGCGTGCCGGCGACCGCCGCATCCTCGGCGGACTTTCCCAGGAATCGGTAAGAGGCTTCGTCGACGAAAACCTCAGCTGCGCGGGAGAGACGCGCGGGGTTGAACACGAGACTGACCGGGTGGACAGCGTCAGGGTCGGCCAAGGGAATGACCGCGAACGCCTCGACCGCGTTCTCGGCCTCCAGAGCGTCCGTCCGTGGCACGATCGTCACGCCGATGCCGTGGCCGGCGAGGCGGATCATGTCGATGATCTGTCCCACTTCGAAGGAGCCGACCAGCGGTGCGCCGGCACGGGCGAACCCGTCCTCGACGCGTCGGCGCAACCCCGAGCCTTTGGCAAAGTGGATGAACTGGCCCTGCGTGACGAGTTCGGGGATACTCACAAGGCGCCGCGAGGCGAGCGCGTTGTCCTTGGCGACGACCGCAACCAGCGGGTCGACGGCCAGCAGCAAGGAGGACACGGTCGCGGGCAGTTCGTGCGGTTCAAGGCCCACCAGCGCCACGTCCAAATCACCGGCTGCTACCGCAGTAGCCATCTGCTCTGACGGGGAGTCGGTGATGGTGAAAGTAATGCCAGGGTATCGCTCGTGGAATGAACCCATGACCTGCACGACATCGATCGACGTCGCTGGGGACTGGAGCAGCCCGATCCGCAGAGTTCCCCGTCGCAGGCCTGCACGTGCATCCATCTCGACGTTGATTGCCTCTACGTCCCCGAGGACACGGCGAGCCAACGGTAGGAGGGCCTCGCCGGCGTCGGTGAGCGAGACTGATCGAGCGCCGCGTTCGAAAAGACGCACATCGAGCTCGCGCTCGAGCCCCGCGATCTGCTGGCTCAGCGCAGATTGCGCGACGAGCTGCTGTTCTGCGGCGCGCGTGAAATTCAACGCCTCGGTGACAGCGACGAAGTACCGCAGGTGCCTGAGTTCCACAGTGTCTCCTCGCGTGCGTGAGGCGGGCGTCATGCGACGGGCAGCCATGGAGAACGTTACGCACTGCACAGCGTTTTCCCGTACCCTCACGACGCATCTTTGGCGATCTCCCTAACCTGACTGAGGCTGTTCCGCGATCAGGAAGGCAGGCCGGACAGATGATCGTTGTTTCGCTTCTAGGATCTGCCCGGACCGGGTCGATCACCGCGCGCAGTTCATCGCGGTTCGGCCTCCTGCGCCATTGGTTGCTCAAATGCCCGTTTACCCCGCCCGGTGAAATCGCCTGCGGGGGTACGCCAAGTGCAACCCGCTTTAGCGGGGACTCCCATGCGAAGTTGACTGCGGGAATGAAATTCGACGCCCGGCGTTAACTTGAGTCGAAGGCACTCAAGTCTTACCGGGAGGTCCCATTGCCTAACACACCAGATGCCAGCAGCTCGTTCGACGAGTTCCTTGCGCGCTACCTACAGGGCGAGCGCTCGGCCGAATCGCCGCGCGCCATCAACATCGGCCGCCTGCTCAGCCGCAGCAGCCGTGAGATGCTCGCCGAGGCCGGCCAGTTCGCCCTCGACCACGGTCACAACGAGCTCGACGCCCTCCACATCCTGCGGGTGCTGGCCGCGAACGAGCCCGCCGCGGGCGCGATCCGCGGTGTTGGCGCGAGCCCGGACGCCGTCGTCGCCGCCGTCGAGAAGCGTCTGCCCGAGGCATCCGGATACGCGGGTGACGAAACCCCGTCGCTGACGCGATCCGGCCAGCGCGCGATCTTCCACGCCCTGCAGGTGGCCCGCGCCGCCGGCAGTACCTACATCGACCCCGAGCACCTCTTCTTCGCGCTCGTTCTCAACCAGGACTCGCCCGCCGGCCAGGTGCTCACCGCCGCCGGCGTCACGCCCGAGGCCCTGCAGAACAACCTGCGCGAGACCGTGACCACAGCCCCGCAGACGGACGAGACGGCGGCAGAGCCCGCATCCGAGACCCCGACCCTCGACACCTACGGCACCGACCTCACCGAGCGCGCCCGCAACGGAGAGCTCGACCCCGTGATCGGTCGTGCCGACGAGATCGAACAGACCATCGAGATCTTGTCGCGCCGCACGAAGAACAACCCCGTTCTCATCGGCGAGGCCGGCGTCGGCAAGACCGCGATCGTCGAGGGGCTGGCCCAGGCCATCGTCGACGGCGGCGTTCCCGAGCAGCTGCGGGGCAAGCGCCTCGTCAGCCTCGACCTGCCCGCCATGCTCGCCGGAACCAAGTACCGCGGCGACTTCGAAGAGCGCCTCACCAAGCTCATGGACGAGATCAGCGCCCACAAGAGCGACCTCATCATCTTCATCGACGAGATCCACACCGTCGTCGGCGCCGGTGGCGCGGGCGAGGGCGGCATGGACGCGGGCAACATCCTGAAGCCGCGTCTGGCCAAGGGCGACCTGCACCTCGTGGGCGCCACCACGCTCAAGGAGTACCGCTCGATCGAGAAGGACCCCGCGCTCGAGCGGCGTTTCCAGCCCGTGCAGGTGGGGGAGCCCGGCATCGAAGACGCCGTTCTCATCCTGTCGGGGCTGCGCAAGGCTTACGAAGACCACCACGCTGTCAGATATACGGATGCGGCCATCCGCGCCTCGGTCGAGCTGTCGGCCCGGTACGTCACCGACCGGTTCCTGCCCGACAAGGCCATCGACCTCATCGACCAGGCTGGGGCACGGTTGCGCCTCAAGCTGGGTTCGAAGGTCGACGTCTCGGCGCTGCTCGAGGAGCTCGCCGTGCTCGAAGGCTCGAAGAACTCGGCCGTCGCGGCCGAGAAGTACGAGGAGGCGTCGAAGTTCCGTGACGACATCCAGGCGGTGCAGGCCAAGCTCGACGGCTCCACGTCGTCGACGCGGGCCGACGCGGTGGTCGACGAGGCCGAGATCGCCGCGGTGATCTCGCGCGCCACGGGTATCCCGGCGGCGCGCCTCACCGAGGCCGACCGTTCGCGACTCGCCAAGCTCGAGACCGAGCTGCACGCCCGTGTGATCGGGCAGCACGACGCGGTATCCGTTGTCGCCAAGTCCGTTCGGCGCAACCGCACGGGCATGGGTGACCGCAACCGGCCCGTCGGCAGCTTCCTCTTCCTGGGCCCGACAGGCGTGGGCAAGACCGAGCTGGCGAAGGCTCTGGCCGAGTCGCTCTTCGGCGACGAGAAGGCCACGCTGCGCTTCGATATGAGCGAGTTCGGCGAGCGCCACACGGTCTCGCGTCTCGTCGGTGCCCCTCCCGGATACGTCGGCTACGACGAGGCCGGGCAGCTCACCGAGCGCATTCGCCGCAACCCCTACTCTGTCGTTCTGTTCGACGAGATCGAGAAGGCCCACCCCGACGTCTTCAACCTGCTGTTGCAGGTTCTGGATGACGGACGACTCACCGACGGCCAGGGCCGCACCGTGGACTTCCGCAACGCCGTCATCATCATGACCTCCAATGTGGGGGCTGAGGTGCTGGCCAGCCGCAGTGGTGCCATGGGCTTCGTGGGGTCGACGACCGCCGATGGATTCGCGCCGGAGAAGGATCTGCGCGACCGGGTGATGGGCAAGCTGCGCGAGGCGATGCGCCCCGAGTTCCTCAACCGCATCGACGAGATCGTGCTGTTCCGCAAGCTCGACAAGGCCCAGCTGCGCGAGATCGTGCGGCTGCTGCTCACGGCGACGCAGGCGCGGCTCGAGGGTCGTTCGATCAGCCTGGCCGTCACGGACGCCGCCGTCGACTGGATCGCCGATCACGGCTACGAGCCCGAGTACGGTGCCCGCCCGCTGCGCCGGTTGATCCAGCGCGAGCTCGACGACCGCATCGCCGACCTGCTGGTGACCGACGCGCTGTTCGACGGCGGAGCCCTGACGGTCGACGCAGTCGATGGCGCTCTTACGGTCACGGTCGCTGAGGGGTTGCCCCTCGCGGCTTAGTGCCGGTTGAGTAGGTCGCTCAGCGACCGTATCAAAACCCCTCCACAGGTCTCGATACGGCCGCGGGCGGCCTACTCGACCGGCGTGACCGCTACCAGGGCATAACCCCGTCGCGCGCCACGAACGTGCCCGTCGGTCCATCGGCGCCGATCGTCGCCATCGCCACGACCGCGTCGGTTCCCTCGGCCACGGTCTGCGTGCCGCTGTTGCCGTTCAGGTCGGTCGCCGTGTACCCGGGGTCGACCGCGTTGACGCGCATGTCGGGAAACGCCTTGGCGTACTGCACCGCGATCATCGTGGCGGCCGATTTCGACGAGCCGTACGCGATCGTCGCGAAGGTCGACTCGATGTGCGCCGGGTCGTTCACCCGGTCGAACGAGCCGAGTCCGCTCGATACGTTCACAATGACCGGCGACTGTGACTTGCGCAGCAGCGGGAGCATCGCGTGCGTTACTCGCACGACGCCGAAGACATTGACGTCGTACACCTCGCGCACGATGTCGGCCGTCACGTCGGCAGAGTCGGCCTGCGACCCCGAGATGCCGGCGTTGTTGACGAGCACATCGAGGTGGCCTGCTTCTTCGAGGATGGATGCCGCAGCGCCCGCCACAGACGCGTCATCCGTCACATCGATCTGTACGAATCTCGCGCCGAGCGATTCGGCCGCGGCCGCTCCCTTCTCTGCGTCGCGGGCTCCGAGATAGACGGTGTGGCCGAGTTCGATGAGGCGTCGTGCGGTTTCGAAACCGAGACCTTTGTTGGCTCCTGTGATGAGTGTTGTTGTCATGGCTCCAGCGTGCGGCGGGTGTGTTTCGTGGAGAAGGCACGCTGTTGACTATGGACTGCGAGTACCACCCTCCCGCGGCGCGGAGGGTGGAGACTGAAGCAATGAACGACGTCGCGCCGCACGAACTCGCTGTCATCCTGCGCGCCTGGCGCGACCGGCTGGCGCCCGAGGCGGCGGGCATGCCGCGCGGTAGCGGTCGTCGCGCTCCAGGTCTGCGGCGCGAGGAGCTGGCGTCCCTCGCCGGTGTTTCCGTCGACTACCTCGTGCGGCTCGAGCAGGGGCGGTCGACGAGTCCGTCTCCGCAGGTCTTGGCTTCGATCGCCCGCGCGTTGCGACTGACCAACGAGGAGCGCGACCACCTCTACCGCGTCGCCGGTGCGGCCGTGCCCACGAGCGCGGAGGTGCCGCGACACCTCACCCCGAGCATCCAGCGCATCGTCGACCGGCTCGGCGACACCCCGGCCGCCGTGTTTTCGGCGACCTGGGATCTGATCAGCTGGAATCCGCTGTGGGCGGCGCTGCAGGGCGACCCGTCCTTGTATTCGGGCAAGGCGGCGAACGTCGCGTGGCGCGTATTTATGGCGGGGGAGAATCCCGAGATCACCCAGAGCGTCGAGGAAGCCGATAATTTCGAGCACGACCTCGCCGCCGACCTGCGCTCGGCCTCGGGCCGGTACCCGAACGACAGGGCCCTCGCCGAGCTGATCGCGACGCTGCTGAAGTCGAGCCCGCGGTTTGCCGACCTCTGGTCGTGCGCCCGGGTGGCGACGCACCTTTCGTCGAAAAAGATCGTGCACACGGCGATGGTCGGCCCCATCGCCCTCGACTGCGACGTGCTGATGGCGCCCGGCAGTGACCTGCGCGTCGTCGTCTATACGGCCGAACCGGGCTCGACGGACGCCGCCCGCCTCGACCTGTTGCGCGTGGCGGGGCTGCAGCAACTGACCGCTGTCGGTTAGGTCGCTCTGCGTCCTCCGGCCGGGGCGTGTCTGACAGAGACGTTCCTCACATTCCGGATGGCTATGTCGTCATGAGTAGTGAAGGTCTATCTCAGGAGGACAAATGAAAACGATCGTCATCGTCGGAGGCGGGTACGCCGGCGTCATCTGCGCCAACCGCCTGCGCTCGTCGCTCAGCGATGCGGAAGCAGCCAGCGTCCGCATTCGTCTGATCAACCCCGATGAGCATTTTTACGAGCGCATCCGCTTCCATGAGGTCGCCGCAGGCACCCGTGACACTGCGGCCATCCCACTCGCAGACATGCTGCACCCCGATGTGCAGCTCACTATCGGCACGGCGGCGCACATCGATCCGGCAAAGCGCGTAGTCGACGTGCGCGAGGCGAGAGGCGGTCTCTCCACCTACGCATACGACAAGCTCGTCTACGCGGTGGGAAGCGGCGACTCCACAGACCGAGTCAAAGGCGCTGGCGAGTTCACGTATGCAATAGCTGACCCTCATTCGGCTACAGCGGCGGCGGGATCGATCGCCGCTGCCCGAGCTGGACAACGTGTCGTCGTCGTCGGAGGCGGTTTCACCGGAGTGGAGACGGCCGCTGAGGTCGCGGAGAAGAATCCGGAGCTGCGGGTCACTCTGGTCACGTCAGGGCCCCTGGTCAGACCAATGCGTGCTCGGGCGCGGCGCAGCATCACCAAGCGTCTCAACCGGCTGGGCGTTGATATCGAGAACCGCCCTTTTGTATCCTCCGTGACCGAAGGCACTCTGCATTTCGTCGACGAGTCGACGATGGTGTTCGACGTCTGCTTATGGACAGCGGGATTCTCAGTGCCCGACCTCGCTCGGGATAGCGGTCTCGCCTGCGATGAGGTCGGGCGGCTACGAGTCGATGAGCATCTCCGCTCGATCGACGTCCCGGATATTCTTGGCGCCGGTGACGCCGTGCGACTCCCCGAGCAGTACGGACAGCACCTGCGCATGGGTTGCGCGGCGGCGCTCCCGCTTGGCGGCGCGGCGGCCGATGTCCTCCTCGCCCTCCTGCGTCGCCGACCATTGCCGATCACGTCAGTCGGGTTCTTGGTGCAGTGCATCAGCATCGGTCGGCGCGACGGCTACGTTCAATTTGTGAGGTCGAACGACACAGCAACACCTTTTGCCATCGGTGGCTCACTTGGTGCACGGTTTAAAGAGATGATCTGCACGATGACTGTCGACGGTCCGCGTAAAGAGCGGAGCAAGCCGGGAGCATACTGGGCACCCAAGGGGCCCAAGCCACTGGCCGACGGGGAGCTGACTCGCGCATGACCGTTGCCGCACCGGGGAGTGCTGATCACCGTCGGCTATTCGGCGTCGCCTACCGTATCTTCGGTTCGGTTCATGACGCCGAAGATGCGGTCCAGGAGGGGCTCATACGCTGGCACCGTCTGGATCAGGATCAGCGCGACCTGGTGCGAGAGCCAATGGCCTGGCTCACTCGCGTCGTCAGTCGGATTTGCCTAGACGAATTGGGGTCGGCACGAGCTCGTCGCGAACAGTACACCGGCATTTGGCTGCCCGAGCCACTCATCGGCTCCTATGCCGGGGAAGGTTCGGGTCGTGGAGCGATGGACCCGGCCGATTCCATCAGTCTGGACGAGTCGGTGTCTCTGGCACTCCTCGTCGCGATGGAGAGATTGAGTCCGGGGGAGCGGGTCAGTTTGATCCTTCACGACGTCTTTGGTCTCAGTTTCGATGACATCGCCGAAATCGTCGGGCGGACAACCGGATCATGCCGACAGCTCGCCTCCACCGCTCGACACAAGATCGGCGCGCCTCCGCGGCCGACGTCGAGCACGTCGGACCAGAAGGAACGCGACGGAGTAGTAGAGGCCTTTCTCGGTGCGTGCATGGGCGGCGATTTGGAAGCGCTCGTCCGCGTCCTAGACCCGAGCGTCGTGTCGAGAGCTGATGGTGGTGATCACACCCGGGCAGCAAGGAAGGCTGTTGTCGGATCGGACCTCGTTGCTCGTTATCTTCTCGGAGTCGTGGGGAAGCAGCGTCAGCTCACGGCGACGCTAGCAACCACGATTGAAATGGTGAACGGTCGCACCGGAATCGTCACGCGTGAGGGGGACAGGATCATCGGCGTCTTCGATCTGGAGATCGTTAGTGGTCGAGTCACCGAGATCGCGATCCAAGTCAACCCGGAAAAGCTTCACGTCTACACGCCCTGAGATCGACTCCTCCTCCCACCCAAACTCCGCTCAGGTTCGCCCCTTACCCTCGAACCCATGCCCACCGACATCGCCGATGGTTCCCAGCTCACAGGTTTCGCGGATTGGGCGGTCGGGGTGATGGAGACGCTCGGCGCTCCCGGTGCCGGTCTCGTGATCGCAATCGAGAACCTGTTCCCGCCGCTTCCGAGCGAAGTAATCCTTCCGCTCGCCGGTTTCACCGCGAGCCGCGGCAGTTTCGGTCTCGTCGACGCAATCGTCTTCACCACGCTCGGCTCGATCGTCGGCGCGTGGGTGCTCTACGCGCTCGGCGCCTGGCTCGGCCGCGCCCGCGTGCGCGCAATCGTCGACAAGCTGCCGCTCATGAGCGCGGAGGACTTCGACAAAACCGAGGTCTGGTTCGGCAAGCACGGCACGAAGGCCGTCTTCTTCGGGCGGATGGTCCCGCTCTTCCGCAGCTTCATCTCGCTGCCCGCGGGAGTCGAGCGGATGAACCCGCTCGCGTTCACCGCCCTGACGGCCGCCGGCAGCCTCATCTGGAACTCCATCTTCGTCATCGCCGGCTTCTACCTCGGCGAGAACTGGCACGTCGTCGAGCAGTATGCGGGCGTGTTCCAGAAGATCGTGATCGCCGTGGTGGTCGCGCTCGTCGCCTGGTTCGTGGTGACGCGGGTGCGCAGCATCCGGGCCCGCAAGCGGGAAGAGTCGCTGGTCGAGTAGCTCGCGCAGCGAGCGGCCACGCTGGTTGAGTAGCTCGCGCAGCGAGCGGCCACGCTGGTTGAGTAGCTCGCGCAGCGAGCGTATCGAAACCCGCTAGCCGGCGTTCTTCAGCGTCATTACGCGTCGCGCCGCGGCATCCACCAGGTTCGCAAACTCCGGGTCGCTCTGCGCCTTCGCGACGACCGCGTCGATCATCTCGGCGGCGATAGCGGGCGATCGCGACACCAGCACGATGTCGCAGCCGGCCTCGATTGCGAGCACCGCGCGGTCCGCGGGCGACCACGCCGTCACCTGCGCGGCCCCCGACAGGTCGTCGGTCATGATCACGCCGTCGAACTCGAGCCCGCCGCGCAGCAGCCCGGTGACGACGGTGGGGGAGAAGACGGCGGGCGCCCCCGAGTCGATCTGCGTGTAGATCGCCGACGACATCATCACCACGTTCGCCCCCGACGCGATCTCGCTGCGGTAGATGCCCACGCTGTCGCTCTGCGCGTTCGTGGTCGTGTCGGTGACGCCCGCGGTGTCGTCGGTGTTCGCCGTGATCGCGCCGAGCCCCGGAAAGTGCTTGATCACGCTCGTGACCCCACCCGCGCTCATGCCGGCGCGAAACGCGTCCGCGTGAGCCACGATGCCCGGGGCGTCGAACGCGAACTCGCGGTCGTACCCTCCGATGGGCGGGTTGGATGTCGCGGCCTCCCTAGAAGCGATGAGATCCACCACCGGCGCGAGGTTCATGGTCACCCCGGCCGAGGCCAGTTCGCGGGCCCAGGCGGTGGCGCCAGTCTGCAGGCTGGCCGCATCCATCGCCCCTTGTTCCAGAGCGGACGGCATCTCGCTGAACCCGGGCCCCCTGAGCACCTGCACCTGGCCACCCTCCTGGTCGGTCGAGACCAGAAGGGGGCGATCCGGCGGAGCGGCGGCGGTGAACTGCGCGACGACGGCGGCGGTCGCGGCCGTTCCCGCGCTCGACCGGCCCGACAGGAAGACGCCGCCGACGAACCGGTCGCGTACTGCAGACAGCGTCGCGGCCTCTGCTGCCGACGCTGTGGTGCCGACCATGAACACCTGGCCGACGCGCTGTTCGAGGGTGAGCCCGGCCAGCGGGTCGGCAGTGGCGGTCGGCGTGGGAGTGGGCGGCAGGGTGGTCGCGGCGGGCTGCGGCGCGGGCGAAGCGCACCCCATGAGCATCAGCGCCACAGCGGAGAGCACAATCCACGAGCGCGTCTTCACCCTCCCAACCCTACGCGTGCTGCTCTGCTGGTTGAGTAGCGCGGTGGAGCTATGGCAATCGCGCCAGCGATTGCGCGACCCCAGCGCCGACTGAGCCTGCGAAGGAGGGCCCTACGGCCGCAACAGCACCTTCCCCGCACGCCCCTCGACGAAGTTGGCCTTGCTGGCCGCGCCCGCCTCGTCGAACGAGTAGGTCGCTTCGACGGGCAGGGTCAGCGATCCCTCGCGGATGCGCAGGCCGAGTTCGCCCAGCAGGCCCGCGCGCTTGTCGGCGCCCATCGAGCCCATGACCTTGCTGCCCCAGAAGCCCTTCACAGTGATGTTGTTGAAGATGATGGCGCCCGAGCTGATCTCCATCACGGGCGAATCCATGGCGCCGAAAACGATCAGTGTGCCGTTGGGGGAGAGCAGCGACACCAGGTCGCCAGAAGCGCTACCGCCGACGGAGTCGAGGGCGATCGTGATGGGGGCGCCGGAGGTGATCTCCTTGACCTTGTCCTGCCAACCCTCGCTGTCGGTCGCGACAATGTTGCTGATGCCCTGCTCCTCGAGCTCGTCGACGCGGGCGGCCTTGCGCACTAGGCCGATCACGTTGATGCCGCGGGCGGCGGCGAGCTGTGCGACGAGGCGCCCGACGGCTCCGTTCGCGGTGTTCTGAACCATCCAGTCGCCCTCCGCCAGCTCGAGGGTGTCGAGCAGGCTGATCGCGCTGAAGGGCATCGACACCAGCTGCGCGGCGACCTCATCGCTCAGTGAGTCGTCGACGGGAATTAGGGCTGCCGCCTTGGCGATGAAGTACTCGGCCCAGACGCCGAAGGTTCCGCCGGTGGCGACCCGTTGGCCGACGGTGAGGTGCGTGACATCCGCACCAATGGCGTCGACGACGCCGACCGCTTCGGTGCCGGCGCGGGCGGGCATCTCGGGCTTGAATCCGTAGGTGCCGCGGATGGTCCACAGGTCGTGGTTGTGGATCGGGCTCAGCAGGGTGCGCACGCGCACCTCGCCCGCGCCGGGCTCCGGCGTTTCGACGTTCTCGACCGCGAGAACCTCCGAGGGCTCTCCGAACTGGTGATGGATGATGGCGCGCATGGCGACCTCGACTTTCTGTGAACTGGACGTTTTACTATACTGCAATGACCGGTTCAAAAAGAATGACCGGTTCAAAAAGCAGGGGAGCCTGGATATGGGTCGCTCGAAGACATTCGCCGACGTCGAAGTCGTGCGCGCGGCGCGAGAGGCGTTCTGGAGCAAGGGCTACGAGAGCACCGGCATCGCCGACCTCGAGACCGCGACCGGGCTCAACCGCTCCAGCATCTACCACGCGTTCGGCAGCAAGCGCGGACTGTTCGACGAGGCCGTCGAGTCGTACCTCGACGACGTCGTGCGTCCCCGCCTCGCGCCCCTCGCTGCCGAGGTGGTCGCCCCCAACGCGCTCGAGACCTACCTGCGAGGACTCCGTGACGCGATGGTCGACGAGCCGACCTCGCTTGCGGTGAACGGATGCCTCTTGCTGAACGCCACAGCGGCGCTCCTCGGTCACGAGGGCGGACTGCAGCAGGTCGTGACGCGTTACTGCGCCGAACTGCGCGCTGGCGTCACTGCTGGCGCGATCGCGCGGCACCCCGACGTCGACGCCCCGACGATCGAACTCATCGCGACCACAGTCACCGGCCTGGTCTTCGCGTCGATGGTCGTCGTGCGCGTCGACCGCACCGCCGCGGGCCGCACGCTCGACGCCGCACTGAGCGCCGCAGAAAGATCAATGTAAAACATTCTTGACACGCGCTACCAGCGCGCCCTACTCTTCCCATGTAAAGAAACTTTGACATGGGAGAGACCGATGACACTCGAAGAACGCCGCTCGTGGACCTACCTCGCCGTGGCCGTCGTCGTGTACGGGGGCTACCTGTTCTCCGTGCTGGGGAGGGCCGCATCCGCCCCTCTCGTCGACGTCGACTACGTGCCCGCGATGCTCTGGTCGATCGGTATCGCGATCGTCGCCGGCATCGTCATCAACATCGTGATTGGCATGTTCACGCCGCGTCGCGACCAGAAGACGGACGTGCGCGACCGCGACATCGGCTACCTCGGCGACCGGGTCGGGCAGTCGTTTCTCGTGATCGGCGCCCTCGCCGCCCTGCTGCTGGCCATGATCGAGGCGGACTACTTCTACATCGCGAACGTGCTCTACCTGGGCTTCGTGCTGTCGGCGGTGCTCGGCGCGATCACCAAGGTCATCGTCTACCGCAGGGGTTTCTGACCGTGGTCAAGGCGACGAGTGTCACTAACAACATCCGTGCGTTGCGCGCCTCAACCGGCGAGATGACGCAGGCCGACCTGGCGGAGCGCATCGGCGTCACCCGCCAGACCATCATCGCCATCGAGCAGGGACGCTATTCGCCCTCGCTCGAGGTGGCGTTCCAGATCGCGCGCGAATTCAAGGTTCCGCTCGACGACGTCTTCCAATACGGAGGTTCCAACTGATGAAAGCGATAGTGCAAGACCGATACGGCGACTCGTCTGTGCTGCACCTCGACGACGTGCCCATGCCGACGATCGGCGACGACGACGTGCTGATCGAGGTGCGCGCCACCTCGCTCAACATCGGCGACATCCATCTCATGACGGGACTGCCGCTGATCATGCGCCCGTTCGTGGGATTCAAAGGTCCCAGACAAAGAATCAGGAGCATGGATGTCGCGGGGCTGGTGCACTCCGTCGGCCCTCGTGTCACGGCCTTCAGGCCCGGCGACGAGGTGTTCGGCGTCGTCGACGCCGGTCTCGCCGAGTATGCCCGCGCCTCGGTCAAGAAGATCGCCCCGAAGCCGGCCTCGCTCTCGTTCGAGCAGGCCTCGGCGATCCCCACGTCCGCGGCCACCGCCCTGCACGCGCTGCGCGACACCGGTCACGTGCAGGCCGGGCAGAAGGTGCTGATCATCGGAGCGTCCGGCGGTGTCGGCATCTTCGCAACCCAGCTCGCGAAGGCGTTCGGCACACACGTCACCGGCGTCGCCAGCACCGCGAAGCTCGACCTGGTGCGCTCGCTCGGCGCCGACGAGGTCATCGACTACACGACGACCGACTTCACCCGGTCGGGGGAGCGCTACGACCTGATCGTCGACATGGCGAGCACGCACACGTTCGGCGATCTGCGCGGCGTTTTGGCACCCGACGGCACGCTTGTGATCGTCGGGGGAGAGGCCGGCGGCCGCTTCACCGGCGGCGTCGGTCGCGCGATGACGGCACCGCTGCGGGCCATCGGCTCAAAGCAGAAGCTGAAGGGCCTGATCTCGCTGACAACCGCCGCCGACCTCGCCATGCTCACTGAGTTCGTCGAAGCGGGCAAGCTGGCGCCCGTGATCGACGCCGCGCATCCGCTGGCGGATGCATCCGAGGCAATGGCTCACCTGCAGTCATCGCGCGGGTCAGGCAAGCTCGTGCTCACACCTGCCGGTTGAGTAGGTCGCTCCGCGACCGTATCGAAGCCTGCTTTCGAAAAGCGAGCCGCCACTATCACTATCCAACATGGCGGCGGCTCGCCCTCGTGCGTAACTGCGACGTCAGGCAGCTAAGGCTCGACGAGCATTTTGCTCTTTATTAACCCATAGCGATGCATTGCTTACAGCGGTCGTTTCCGCCGGTACCGGAAACACGATTGCTCGCGGGGATCTGTTGTCCCGTGGGGCAATGTTCGTGATCATGATAGACGTCGGGATCCGACGGGTTTGACGAGTGATATGCGCTCATGACGTTCTCCTTTGAAACATCGTGAGGAGCAAGGTGCCCCTACAACGCAACTGTATGTAACGGATGCGGCACAGGGGCCTACGAAACGCCGACCCACAGCCCGTCACGCGCTCGCGTCATCGCCACATACAGTGCGCGGCGATCAAGTTCTCGACGCTCGCTCGATGCGTTGTCAGCGGCGGGTGCAGATTCGAGAAGTGAGCGGGGTGTACGTGCCATCAGTACCTGTTTGAACTCGAGCCCCTTCGCCCGGTGAACGGTTCCGACCTTCACCGCATCAACTGCTTGACCGCTGTAATGCGTCAGCTCAACCGTGGGGATTCCGGCAGCCTGCAGCGCCTTGACCATGTGAGCAGCCTGCCAATTGGCGAGTGCGAGCACACCCACATCGCCGTAACTCGTGCCCGTCGCCTTGACAGCCAGAACGTGGTCCACAAGCGATTCGTCGTGGAGGGTGGTTGAAGCGAACCGTGTAATCATTGGGGCGGGGCCGTGCCTCAGGATCTCCTGTGAAGCATCCGCCATGCTTATCGCGCCCTCGATGTCGACGAATTCGTCGCCGGCGACAAGCGAGGCGGCGAACTCTACGATCTCGAAGGTATTTCTGTAGTTCGTGGTCATGACAACGCCGCGGCCAGCGATCGACACATTCGCCTCGGCAAGAGTGAAGCCGCCAGGGTAGATCGTCTGTTGGCCGTCGCCGATCAGGTTGAGCCCGTCGGGCTTGTTGCCAACGAGCGAGTGCAACATTCGCACCATCATGCACGTGAGATCCTGAGCCTCGTCAATGATGACCGCGCTGTAGCCTTCGAGCGGCTTCGTCCGTAGCGAGGCAGCGGCGTGCAGGATGACATCGGGGAAGTCGTAGATCTGGGCTGCGATTCGAGCCTTCTCGTAGGCAACGTAGAAGCGCCACACGTGGCGGCGCTGCTCGACAGTCAGCCGTCGACGTCGCCCGGAACGCGCCAGAGCGGAGTACTGATCGATGGTCCGGATGCCACGGCCTTTGATCACTGCATTGATCTCGTCGAGCCAGTAATCGGCTGAAGGGTCGAGCACCTCAAGGTCGGCGCCATAACGGGACCAAGTGGCGTCGAAGAGGCTCTCAGCCTCTTCATGTTGAAGATTGACGTGCACGCCTCGCTGTTTGAGTACGTCGAGGGCGAACGAATAGACGCCGTGAAACTCGACGCGGTCACTCACATCGGGAGCGAGCCGCGCGAGTAGCGATTCGAGCACCGCAGGGAGGGTTCGGACGAACGCCGTAACGAGTACCTTGCCCTGATTCGATCGCGCCAAATAGGCCGCGCGATGCAAACCGACGACGGTCTTTCCCGTCCCGGCAGCGCCGCGAATCCGCGAAGGACCGGAAAAGGTCCGATTCACGAGCTTCGCCTGCGTCGGGTGCAGGAACGCCATCCAATCTTCGATCGGAAGCGCCATCACTCCCTCGACGAGTGCGCTCTCGATCTCGGCGGCCGTCAATCTGTTCACATAGACGGCTTCAGGCAAAAGGTCCGGTAGGTCTTCGGGCAGAACGGGTTCGACGAACGACAGATCCAGCTCCAGTGAATTGTCGGTCTCATAGATGGGAAAAAGCTCGTCTAAGGCCTCGACGACGTTCGCCAACTGAGCGGTGGAGAGTCGCGCGCCCGCTCGCGAGATGCGCGTCACCACCTCAGCTTCGGAGAGGAGGGTGACCCCGTAGAGGTCCGTGCTCTTGAAGTTCCGCTTGTCAGTGAAAACCGCCAGCGCGTGAACTTCGCCGGGCGCTAGCCCGATGTCCGCGAGAATTGTGCGGGTGGAGTCGGCTAGGTCAGCGATGTTGGCGAAGTCATCCGTGACATCCGCCTGATCCCGAAAGACGGCCCCGCCGGCGACAGTCACGTCGCGCCACGCTTTGGCGTCGACGATGAAGACTCCGCCCGGACCAGCGACGATGAAGTCGACCTGCGCGCGACGGCTTTTCGGCCACCGACGGTCGGCCAACACCGTGTAGCCGCGGCTCTCGAGCACTTCGAGTGTGTGCGCTAGGCGCCGCTCGCTGTGTGCGGCCGCAGCAAAGCGTCGTTCCATTTCCTTTGCGGCGGTCGCGAGGCGTTCGAGTTCTCCGGCCAGCAAGCCCTGGCGGTGCGACTCGAGTGCGGCGGAATCACCTGCGGGCATTCGCGGATCCTGTCGTCGTGACGCTCACGGCCGAGCGTCCGTCTCATCCTGCACTAGCTGAGCCTCCCTCGACAGAGGCCAGTTGTGGGGGTAGCTGACTCCCGTCAGAATTCAATAATGCTGAGATTTACTAGTAGTTTGAACGCATGTTGTCTTGGGGAGTTAGTGATTTCAAATCGCTCGTGTCAGCTCGATTGAAACTCGACGGGCGACGGTTAAGCGTTGTGAGCGGTACCAACAGCTCCGGAAAATCGTCACTTTTGCAATCACTATTGCTCCTATCGCAGTCAAGTGCCGGAGGAGGCGAGCTTGCGCTCAACGGTCGACTGGTGCGTCTGGGTGCGCCTGATGACGTGGTGCGTAACGGTCAAAAGAGTCTCGAGCTCGCCTTCGAATTCTCTCCGGTCGAAGGTAGATCGCAAGGACAGACCGCTCCTGAAATGAAAGTGCAGTTTTCCCTTGCCCCAAACGGACCTAGGCTCACCGTCGTTGATGTCGAGATTTTGGACCTAGCCGACGCAACAGTTGTTTTCGAGGCGACGGTGACTCGGCTGAACCGGGCAGACGTAAAGGCGCTATCTGACCTGCTCAGGGACGATTCACTAACGGTGCTCCGAATATCTACGGAGAACCAACGACGCGCTGCAAACAGGATGTATTTGGTTCTGCGAGGTTTGATGCCGGTGGGAATCGCACTGATCAGATCGGCCTCGTGGATAGAAAAAACCTATAACGGCTACGTCGAGGACTCGAGCTTCAAGAGCCCCAACGTTCAGGAGAACCCAAACCGGCTACGTTCCTTTGTGACGAATGAACTCAGTTTGCTGGTGAACAAACGGGAGTTCATGGCCTCGCACCCCGAAATCGAACCGATTGAAGATCAGTCGCCGATGTATCGAACTCGGTGGTCACTTCAAGAGTGGCGATCAATGGAAGCGAATGTCCGCCAAGAGCTGGTGGATTTGGCTATTCGTCAGCGTTCTCGGAACCCCTGGGTGGTCATTTCGACCAATGGCGCTCGTTTCGACGGGCGGAATCCCACGCGCTATCAAGGGCTCGTAGAGAACGTGGTGGCAAGCGAACACGAGCTAGCTCTACACCTACTCGCGACAGTGGGGGAGGAAATTGAGAACACGGCGGACGATATCGCATACCTCGGGCCGCTGAGGGACGAACCGAGGGTTGTCCATAGCGCTTGGGACGAGCGAATGGAATCTTTGCCTGTTGGTATTCGTGGCGAGTTGACTGCCGAAGTGCTAACCCGGCTAAAAGATCATCGGGTGACGTATGGCGATTGGGATGGTAAAACCCGAACAGAGAGGCTACCGGAAGCGGTCAGTCGCTGGTGCGAGTACTTGGGCATTGGAGACCACATTGAGGTGATCGATCACGGGAAACTGGGACGCGGCGTTCGACTTAGAGTTGAGGGCGTTCATCGAGACCTTACGACGATTGGCGTGGGTGCAAGCCAGCTGCTTCCGGTCTTAGTCGCGGCATTGGCTATCGACGAGAATTCAATACTTTTGATTGAGCAGCCCGAACTTCACCTGCATCCCGCGGTCCAGTCCCGCCTGGCAGACTTCTTCTTGTTCGCCCGCCCTGACGTTCGACTCATAGTAGAGACCCATAGTGAGTATCTCGTGACTCGCCTGCGTCGTCGTGTTGCTGAGGGCCGTACGCCTAGCGACGGCATAGCGGTCATATTCGTGGAGCAGGAGAACGGAGCGTCGACTCTCCGCACCCTTTCGATCGATCAATTCGGGGACATGTCGGAATGGCCCACGGGGTTCTTTGACGCGCAGGATTCTGACTCGCTCGCGATTATGAAAGCTGTAGCTAGGACGATGCAAGCCGGGCTCGATTCGTGAGGACGATCGTCTTTGACCCTGGTCTGGCGCTTTCAACTTTCAGCTCTCCAGTGGAACAAAGTCGTTTCTGGGTTCGTTTTGTCGAATGGGAGCGCGATGAACGCGTCGCAATGGGCAGTGAAACGCATGGAGCAGTGAGTCACTTCTACGCGACGCGAGTATGCAGCAGCGGCAGTAGCGTGCCGGCAGGCATGTCCAAAGGGGTGCATCGAGCAATGAAGGCTCTGCTGAGCCGGCCCCCGCTCAAGAACGCTGATTCGTTTAGAGAGCGAACACTGGACGTAAAGTACCTTGGCAAGGACGCTAACGCCACTATTCTCGCGATTGACATCGGGGCCATGCAGCATGCATCCGAGTTGCACCTCGCGATCGCCGCCGAATGCTGGCCTGCTGGTGTAACGGTTGGGCGCGTACTACCCGCTCCGCCGGAGCGGGTCTTCTTCCAAACGGTGCCGAACTCACCAACTGAATCGGAAAGGTGGGAAGCTCGCGCAGACGCGCTACAAGACTTCAAACTTCTTGTCGTCGGCGGCCAACCAGACAGGTCTGTTGCGGAATCACTACTTGCGAAACTGAATGTCGACAGATCTCGACTTGTATGGGTCCCCTGTGAGAAGTCCAAACCTCCGCGAAATCTGGATGCGCAAATCAAAGGTACCCGGGACTCACAAACGATTGTGATTTGCATCACCGGGAAGATGGGGCATTCGACGTCTAACAAAGTTCGGGAGAACTGCACGAAGGTGGGGATCCCGCTTGTCAACGTGGAGTCTGCGGGTGAGATATTGCCGAAACTTGGAAAGTACGCCGATGCGTTGGTCGCCGCCGCTCGTCTGGCTCTGAGCACCGGTGCTGACGTGGGAGCCTAGAACCACAGCCCCCACATAGAAACCGCATAGCCGCCCCTGTCTAACTAGTCACACCTCGTTCACCGACTAGTAACCCAGGAGCGCACCATGGTTTCCGCCGTAATGATCGCCATCGATCTGTTCGCCATCTCGATCATGACGTTCGGCATGTATTTCCCGCGTCACCGGCGCCGCGATCTCGTGGTCGCATTCCTCGGCGTCAACGTGGGCGTGCTCGCCGTGGCGACCGTGCTGGGCTCTTCGGAGGTCGGCGTCGGCCTGGGGCTCGGCCTCTTCGGCGTCTTGTCGATCATCCGGCTGCGGTCGTCTGAGATCTCGCAGACCGAGGTCGCCTACTACTTCGCGTCCCTCGCGCTCGGCCTGATGGCCGGACTCAGCACGACTATCAACCCGCTCGTAATCGCCCTGATGGCGCTCATCGTGCTGGTGCTGTTCGTCGGCGACAACCCGCGCCTGTTCAAGCAGTACCGCCAGCAGACGGTGCAGCTCGACACGGCCTACGCCGACGAGACCAAACTGCGGCTCGAACTCGAGCGCATGCTCGGCGCCCGCGTTCAGAAGGTCACCGTGCAGCACCTCGACCTCGTGAACGACACGACCCTGGTCGACGTGCGCTACCAGGCCATCAGCAAGCCGCCCACCCAGGCGCGGTTCCTGGCAGCGGATGACGCCGAGCAGCGCGACCTCGTAGGGAGCACCCGATGAACCACCTCGACACCATCTCGCTCGACGAGCTGATCGCCGCCGCCGCGCTGCAGACCCGGGTCGACCGCAAGTACATCCTTCGGGCGCACGAGGCGGATGCCGTGCTCGAAAAATTGGATGCGACGACGCGCGTTCTCGAGATCGACGGGCAGCGGGCATCCAACTATGAGTCCGTCTACTTCGACACCCCCGGACTGCTGAGCTACCGCATGGCAGCCACCGGACGCCGCCGGCGCTTCAAGCTACGCACGCGCAGCTACGTCGACACCGCCGAGTCGTACCTCGAGATGAAGACGCGCGGCGCCCGCGGCACGACGATAAAAGACCGCCTGCCCTACCTGATGCGCGACCGCGACGCCCTCACACCCGACGGGCGCGAATATGCGGATGCGGCCCTCGATGGCATCGGAATCGACCACCCGGAGCAACTCGACCTCGTGCCCACCCTGGTCACCCGCTACCGCCGAGCGACTCTGTATGTGCCGAACTCGCAGAGCCGCGCGACCGTCGACACCGACCTCAGTTGGGAGACCAACGACGGCGCAGTTCTGCGGCTGCCGCGCTCGGTGATCATCGAGACCAAGTCTGGTCAGCGCACCAGCGACGTCGACCGACTCCTCTGGTCGCACGGACACCGCCCGGCCACGATCTCCAAATTCGGAACCGGCTTAGCCGCCATGCGGCACGATCTTCCCTCCAACAAATGGGCGCGCGTACTGCGCCACCACTTCGACGCTTAGGACCCACATCATGCGCAAAAAGTTCGCCCTCCCAATGACCCTCACCTCCCTGCTGCTCGGCGCCGTGATCCTCACGGCCTGTGCGACAACGACAACAGAGGCCACCGACGCAGCCGCATCGAGCAGCTCGGCCATCGCCGACGTCGACGCGACGCTCACCGCCGAGGCGGTGCTCGCCGCGAACGAAGACGCCACCACGACGAACGACGACGAGTGGTCGATGGACGACGCCGTCGAGATCACGCTCGACGGAGACACCGCGACATCCGATTCTGAGAACGTCACCATCGACGGATCGACCGTCACCATCGACGGATCGACCGTCACCATCACGGCGGCCGGCACCTACGTGCTCAGCGGCACGCTCGACGACGGGCAGATCGTGGTCGACTCCGTCGACGAGGGGGTCGTCGCGCTCGTACTCGACGGCGCCGACATCTCCTCCACAACGGAATCGGCGATCACGTTCACCACGGCGACCAACGCGGTCGTCTCGCTCGCCGACGGCAGCGAGAACACGCTGAGCGACACGTCCGCGTACGCCGACACGGCCGAGGCCAACGCCGCGCTGTACGCCGACACCGATCTCACCATCACCGGCACCGGAAGCCTCACCGTGAACGGAAACGGCAACGACGGCATCACCTCGACCGACGATCTAGTCGTGCTGTCGGGCACGATCGCGGTGGACGCGGTCGACGACGGCCTGCGCGGCAAAGACTCGCTCACCGTCGAGGACGGCGACATCACGGTCACCGTCGGCGGCGACGGACTCAAGAGCGACAACGACGAAGACCTGACCCGCGGCTACATCGACATCCAGGGCGGCACACTCGACGTGACGGCCGCCGGCGACGGCGTCGACGCCGAGACCGACCTCGTGATCACCGGCGGCTCCGTCACGGTCGCGGCCGGCGGAGGCGCGAGCAAGCAGGTAACCGACACCTCGTCCAAGGGTCTTAAGGGCGGCACCTACGTGATCGTCGAGGGCGGCACGATCGACGTCGACTCCTCCGACGACGCGGTGCACTCGAACGGTGCGATCCACCTGGGCGGCGACGCCGAGGTCACCCTCGCCAGCGGCGACGACGGCGTTCACGCCGACACCGCGCTGCTCATCGACGGCGGCACGGTCGCGGTCACCGAATCCTACGAGGGGCTCGAGAGCGCCACCATCACCGTCGCGGAAGGCACGGTCGACGTGACGGCGAGCGACGACGGCATCAACGCGTCGGCCGGCACGACGACCGAGACCACGGGCGGCGGCATGGGCGGCGAGACCGGCGGCACCGAGATGGTCTCCATCACCGGCGGCGACACGACCATCCACGCCGACGGCGACGGGTTCGACTCGAACGGATCCGCCGAGATCAGCGGCGGCACCCTCACCGTCTACGGGCCGACGAACGACGGCAACGGCGCGCTCGACGTCAACGGAACCCTCGAGGTGAGCGGCGGCACGGTGCTCGCTGCCGGCAGCTCGGGCATGGTCGTCTCCCCGAGCGATGACTCCGCGCAGGGCTTCCTCGCCGCGACGGCCAGCGGCGAGGCCGGCTCCGAGGTCGAGATCCGAGACGCGGATGGCACGGTGGTCACGTCGTTCACTTCTGAGAAGCAATTCGCGTCGGTCGTCTACTCGGGTAGCAAACTCGTGGCCGATGCCGAGTACAGGGTCTACGTCGACGGCTCCGAGGCGGGCACGGCGACCGAGGGCGTGGCGGCCGCCGGCGGAATGGGCGGTGGCGGAATGGGCGGCGGCGAACGGCCGTGACGCTAGCGTGCTGGTTGAGTAGGTCGCCCAGCGACCGTATCGAAACCCCGCCGAGGTTTCGATACGGGCCGTAGACGGCCCTACTCAACCAGCGGGTACCCGCCGCAGACGGCCCTACTCGACCGGCTGTTTCGGTACGGTGATGTCGAGAACACCGGCCCGGCTCCGACTCCTGTGTGAGACGCCCGCCCCGGGCATCCGAAAACGAGGAGTGAACGATGAAGTACATGATCGCAATGTTCGGAAGCGCCGAGGAGATGGGCGCCACGAAGACACCGGAGTGGATCGGCGAGATGATCCAGTTCATGATCGCCATCGACGGGCGCCTGCGCGACTCGGGCGAGATGGTTTACAACGAGGGACTCGCCGACCCCAGCCAGGCCAAGGTCGTGCGGCTCGAGAACGGACAGCCGGTCGCGACCGACGGTCCGTTCGCCGAGGCGAAGGAGTCGGTCATCGGCTTCTGGGTGGTCGACGTGGCGAGCGAGCAACGCGCGCTCGACATCTGCGCCGAGATCGTCGTGTGGTCTGAGGTGGTCGAGCTGCGTCCCGTCCCGTCGGGGCCGCCCGAGCAGTGACAGACAAGCAGTGACAGACGAGCGCGTCGTCGTCGGCCTGCTGCGCGAACTCGCGCCGCAGGTCGTCGGCGTGCTCGCCCGCCGCTACGGCGACTGGTCGGCCGCCGAAGACGCCACCCAGGAGGCGCTGCTCGCCGCCTCGACCGCATGGAGCACTGACGGGATTCCGGATCATCCGCGGTCCTGGCTCATCACGGTCGCCTCGCGCCGGGTCATCGACTCGCTGCGCAGCGACATCGCCCGCCGCGAGCGCGAATACAGTGTCGCCGCGCTCGAGGTTGCGACGGCCGTGCCCGGCGACGACGACTCTCTCACCCTGCTCTACCTGTGCTGCCACCCGGCGCTCTCGCAGCCGTCGCAGCTCGCGCTCACCCTGCGCGCCGTGGGCGGGCTGACGACGGCCGAGATCGCGCGCGCGTTTCTCGTGCCCGAATCGACCGTCGCGCAGCGCATCAGCCGGGCGAAGCAGCAGATCCGCGCGGCCGGGCTGCGCTTCGAGCCGCCTCCCGCACACGACCTTGACGCGCGGCTCGCCGTCGTGCTGCAGGTGCTCTACCTGATCTTCAACGAGGGCTACACGCCAGGTTCGCGGTCGGTCGCCGCGGGCGCGGACCTGACGGACGAGGCGATCCGCATAGCCCGGATGCTGCGGGCCAGCCTCCCGGCGGACGGCGAGGTAGCAGGGCTGCTCGCCCTGATGCTGCTCACCGACGCCCGCCGGGCAGCCCGCGAACTGCCCGACGGCATGCTCGTTCCGCTCGCCGAACAGGACCGCAGGCTCTGGAACGCCGCGCTCATCGCCGAGGGCACCGCGCTGCTGACCGCCACCCTCGGCTCAGTCGCGGTCGGGCCGTACCAGCTGCAGGCGGCGATCGCCGCGCTGCACGACGAGGCCGCGACCCCGGATGACACGGACTGGCCGCAGATCCTCGCGCTGTACACCGTGCTCGAGCGCATCGCGCCGGGACCGGTGGTCACGCTCAACCGCGCCGTCGCGGTCGCGATGGTCGACGGGCCGCTCGCCGGACTCGCCCTGCTCGGAACGATCGCGGGGGAGGCGGGGCTGGCGCACACGCACCGGTTCGACGTGGTGCGCGGGCACCTGCTCGAGCTCGCCGGGGATGCCGTCGGCGCGGTGGAGGCGTACGGCACCGCGATGCGCGGAACGGTCAGCGTGGCCGAACGCCGCTACCTGGCGCTGAAGGTCGCGCGGCTCGCTGCCGGTTGAGTAGCGCCCTCTAGGGCGCGTATCGAAACCCTCGCGAGGTTTCGATACGGTCGCTGAGCGACCTACTCAACCAGCAGCGTCGCCCGCTCGCGCTCGGCCTTCTCCAGCGCCCGCGCGGCTGTCGTGCGCTTGCGCTCGGCCGCCTCGAACGCCCGTGCCGCATCGGCGAGTTCGCCCTCCACGTCGGCGAGGTGCTCGCGCAGTTCCTCGCGCTCGAGCGTCAGCGACTCCTTCGCGCTGCCCGCCTGACGCGCCGTGCGCTCGGCGTCGGCGGCGGCCGCCCGTGCGGTGGCGACCGCAGCATCCGCGGCCTCGACCTTCTTCTTCGACGGCGCCTTCTTCACGGGGGTCTTCGCCTTCCCGCGCGCCCGGGCGTGTGGCAGCGGACCGGCCACCGCGTCGTCGAGGTCGACGGCTTCGAGGCCGTCGCCCGAGAGCGCCCGCACCAGCCGTCCGGATGTCACGGCCGCGGCAGCGGCAGCATCCGACATGCCGGCCTGCAGGGTCCGTTCGACATCGATGATGGCCGCCGCATTCACCGGATGCCCCGCGTCGGCGGCGAGGGAACCCGCCTGCTTCGCGAGTGCCGCGACCAGGGCCCGCCGCTGCGAGCCGAGCTTCGTGAGCGTCGCGCGATCGAAGCCGTCTTGCGCGTTCCGCAGTGAGTCACCGAGCGCGAACAGCTGAGCGACGTCGTCGGGCCGCTCCCGCGCGAGCAGGTTGACGGCCCACGCGGCCGCCGACGGTCTCGGCAGCGACTTGACCTCGGTGCCGAGGGTGCCGCCCTCGCTCTTCGCGCGCGCGTTGCGGGCGGCGGTGAACTCCGTCGGCAGCAGGGCGTAGAGCTCGGTCGCGACGGCGGCGAGTTCGGTCATACAGCCAATTGTGCACGCTGAGCCGTGGGCCGGGCCGCCGCGAGCGACGCTTCGATGCCCCGCGCGACCGGCGTCGCCGCCACCCCGAAGGTCGTCTCGAACGCACGCGAGTCGAAGACGTACGGGGCCGTGTACTGGTACGCCATTTCGAGCGTCTCCCGCGCCGCGGAGTTGAATAGCGAGCCGATGCGCATCATCGTGTTGCCCATCACGCCGGCCCGGCCGCCGGCGAGCTCGATGTACTGGCGGCCGGTGAGCGCGGGCGCCGTCGGAACGTGCCAGGTGCCGCCGCGCGCTTCGTGTGTTCTGCCGACGAGGGCGAGCGCGTCGCCGATGTCGGGGGTGTACGTGAGCGAGTGCGGCTGGTCGGCGTCGAAGAGCCAGGTGCCCGTCTTGCCCGCGGCGATTTTGTCGAGGGCGAACGAGTTGAACACGCTCGTCGTCGCGCCGGGACCGTAGAAGTCGGCGCTGCGCACGGTGGTCACGTCGAGTCCGCGATCGGATGCCGCGGCGAGCGTCTGCAGCGCGGATGCCCGCACGCGCCCCTTCTTACTGCACGGATCGATGGCGGTCTGCTCGGTCATTGCGCCGTCGACCAGGCCGTAGGCGTACACGTTGTCGAAGTAGACGAGGTGGGTGCCGTGCTCGACCGCGGCGTCGATCGCGTTGCGGATGACGATCGGCCACTGCTCGGCCCAGACGCGACTGGAATACGGCAGCCCCGCCGTCAGGTAGGCGACCTCGGCTCCTCGCAGCGCGAGACTCACGGCCGCCGGGTCGAGGAGGTCGCCGATCACCGAACGCACGCCCTGCGCGGTCGAAGCGCGACGTCCGACGGAGGCGGGTGCCTCGCCATGTTCGACCAGTGCGCGAACGGTCTCGCGCCCGATGATGCCGTTGCCGCCGAGAACGACGTGGGTGGAGGTGGCGGTCATGGTTGCGCTCGTTTCGTTTGGGGAGCTGGAATGAATAGAGAGTAGCACTATCTATTTGTAGAAAGCGAGCAAAATTGTTGTCACCTTTCCCGGTTGCTGGGATGCTGTGCGGATGGGGAACCCGACGTACCGCCGCGCTGCCGCGATTGCCGTGGCGGTGGCCGTGTCATCCGCTCTCTCCGGATGCACCGCCGCCCCGATATCCACCGACACCGTGCAGACCGCCGCCCCGACGCCGACGTCCGACGTGACCTATGGAATGACCATCACCCAGTCGCCGACCCCGCAGGAGATCTGCGCGGAGTTGATCGACGTCAACACGCTGCTGCACAACGAGGGCGTCGCGTTCGTCGAGGGACGTGTCGGGCAACAGGAACTGCGCGCGTCACACCAGTTGGTCGGCCGACTCGTGCAGCGTATCGACACGTCGATCGGCACCGACCTTTCCGATGCCGTGAAAGACATGAAAGTGGCCGTCGGCGAGGGTCGCCCGGGTGCGCCGACCACGTTCGACCCCGCCACCGAAAGCTGGTCGAGCGCGTTCGCCGAGGCGAAGGCGGAATGCGCCCAAGCCGGTGTCGAGGTCTATGCCGAAGGCTGGACCGGCGGCTGAGCTCGCTCGCGGCGAGAATAGACGCATGACGTTGAACAAACGCGAGCGCGCCGCCACGAGCGAAGAACAGCGGGCCAACCTCGAGCTGGCGGGCCTCAGCGAGGCCGACCTGCAGCGCACCCTGGGAATGGACGACGAGCGGGTGTCAGCCGCGCTCGACGTCACCGACTCCGATCCGATCGACGTCTGGCTCGTGCGCGACTACCTCGAGCGCACCGTGCTCGAGCGCGGGCGTAAACCGCGCCCGTACTCGGTGCTCACGCCGGCGGCGCGGGCGTCTGCCGAAAGATGGTTCGCGCTGTACGACCTCGACGAGGTGCTGAAGGACAGCGCGGGCTAGGTTTCGACAGGCTCAACCCGCAGGGTTTCGACAGGCTCAACCCGCGGGGTTTCGACAGGCTCAACCCGCGGGCGCCCGCAAAAACTCGAGCGCGGCGTCGCGGAACGCCCGCGAGGTGGGCGCGTTGAAGTGGTTGCGGCCGGGGATCTCGAAGAACTCGCCTTCCGCCGCCATGGCCAGTGCGCGCGACTTCGGCAGGATTCCGTCTTCGCTTCCGGTGGCGAACAGCGTCGGCTGGTCGGGCGCGTTATCGGCGCTCGGCTGCGGGCCGCCGCGCATGCCCTCGACGAGGGCGACGAGGGCGGTCAGGTCGTTGCCCTCGATGCCGCTCGCCATCTGCAGATACGCGCCGGTGAGCCGGTCCTCCACGACGTGGCCGCGTTCGATGTGCGCGCGGGCCGCATCGACCTGGAAGCGCGTGAGCGGGTCGCCGTCGGGGATGCCCCCGAGCACCGCCTTCGTGATGCGCTCGGGCAGCTCGCGCGCCGCCTCCCAGCCGACCCGTGCGCCGAGCGAGTAGCCGACATACGCCACCTCGTCGAGCATGAACGTGTCGAGCACGGCCAGCACGTCGTCGACGAGCGCGGCCATCGTGTACGCGTCGGGGGAGTGCGGCTTGTCGCTCGCGCCGTGACCGCGCTGGTCGATCGCGATCACGTGGAAGTCCGCACGCAGCAGGTCGCGGATCCACCCGGTGGAATGCCAGTTCAGCAGCGCGCTCGACGCGAAACCGTGCACTGCGAAGACGGTGGGCGCATCCGGGTCGCCGAATTCGTAGGTGGCGATGTTGGTGACGTCCGGGGAAAGCACGGAGCGGGCTGGCGGGATCTCAGGCGTTAGCACCCGTCAATTCAATCAGTCCTTCAGTTTGCGCAGCGCCGATCCCTTGTGGGCCGCTTGAGCGCCGCTCTTCTCCGATTCGACGACGAAGGCCGGGTCGTCGGATGTCGCGGTGAAATGCTGCCCGGCGAACTCGAAGTCATGCGTCTTCTTCTCGACCACGTGCCCGCGGGTGCGGCCCTGCGGGGTGTTCCAACTGACGCGGTCGCCTTTGCTGAGATTGCTCATCCCCTCAACCTACGTTCCCCTCCGCGGCTCGCAACCCCCTCGATTCGCGGCGGGGGCGTTCGTAGCATGAGCCAATGGACGGCGAGCAGACGGTCATCAGGGCCGCGACCTGGAACGTGTGGTGGATCTTCGGCGACGAATGGCACCTGCGCGAGCGCGGCATCGTGGCGACGCTCGAAGACTGGAACCCCGACATCGTCGGGCTGCAGGAGGCGTGGGCCTTGGGCGACCGCACCCAGCCCGACGCGCTCGGCGAAGAACTCGGCATGTATTCGGCGTTCGTCGAGCCCGGCATCCCCGTGCCGCCCGACCCGGTGCAGAACCCCGACCAGTACGGCGTGCGCATGGGGCTCGGGCTGCTGAGCCGCTGGCCGATCACGATGGTGGAGGCGCACCCGATGCCGTCGCAGGGGCGCGACCTCGTGGCCCTGATCGCGACGGTCGCGCACCCGCTCGGCCCGTTGCACGTCGTGGTGGGTGCCACCAGCTGGGAGCCGGACCGTCTCGACGAGCACTCCGCCCAACTCGCCGAGCTCGGCGAGATCGTGAGCGGGCCGCTGTCGAACGGCGAGCTGCCGTCGTTGCTGCTGGCCGACCTCAACGCCGATTTCGCGATGCCGGCGATGGCCCGCCTGCGCGAGACCCTCATCGACACGTGGGGCGATGCGAACGACTTCACCGCCGACCCCCGCACCTTCTCCGACACCAACACGTTCGCGACCCACGAAGCGAAACGACAGTTCAACCGCCGCATCGACCACGTGATGGCGCGGCCGGGTCGCGCCGCCCGCCCGGTCACCGTCGTGGGTTCGTGGATCGTGCGCGACGAGCCCGACGGGCTTCCGCCGAGCGACCACTACCTCGTGGTCACCGATCTGCGGGTCTGACCTCGGCCGCCCGCCGCTCGAGGTAGAGCCGCGACGGACCGTCGGTAGTGAGCGAGATCGCCTTCGAATAGGCGGATGCCGCGGCATCCGTCACACCGAGCGTGGCGTGCAGGTGCGCCCGTGTGGCCCACGCCGGCTGAAACCTCTCCGCGCCGTCGATGTCGTCCAGCGCGGTCAGCCCCGCGCGCGCTCCTCCGACGTCGGCGAGCACGGCGGCCCGCGCCACCCGCGCGCCGAGCGTGGGGGAGACGCGCACGAGCGCGTCGTGCAGGGCGAGCAGCGCCACAGCGTCGGGTTCGCCCGGCGCGCAGTGCGCCGACTGGATGGCGGCCTCCAGTTGGAAGCGCGAGATGCGGCCGAGGGCGTGGGCGCGGTGCAGCAGGCGCTCGCCCTCGCGCACGAGCTCGGGCCGCCAGAGCGCCCGGTTCTGGGTGGCGAGCGGCACGAGGCATCCGTCGTCTGCCACCCGGGCATCGACGCGGGCGAGGGAGAACGCGATCAGGGCCGCGAGGGCGAACGCCTCGGGCTCGTCGTCGAGCAGCTTCGCGAGCGTCGTGGCGAGGTAGAGGGCCTCGGCCGCGAGCGAATCGCGCACGGTCGGGCCCGACACGAGCTGCCAGTCGATCGCGTAGGCGCCGTAGACGGCCTCGAGCACGGAGGGCAGGCGCGCGGGCATGTCCTGCAGAACGGGAACGACGAACGGCACCCGCGCGCTGCGGATGCGCCGCTTGGCCCGCACGAGCCGCTGCGCCATAGTGGTCGCCGGCACCGCGAACGCCCGGGCGATGTACGCCGCGTCGAAGCCGAGCACCGTGTGCAGCATGAGCGGGGTGCGGATCGCCGCGTCGATCGCCGGATGCGCGCACACGAACATCAGCTCGAGGCGCTTGTCGGGGATCGCCTCGACATCGACGAGATCGAGAACGCCCGGCTCGACGTCGAGCGGTGCCGACGTGCGGTAGGCCGATGACTTGACCACGTCGCGGTGCCGGTTGCGGGCCACCGTGACGAGCCAGGCCTCGGGGTTCGAGGGGATCCCCACTTGCGGCCAGGTGGTGAGTGCGCGCTCGAACGCACCGGCCAGCGCGTCTTCGGCCCGCGGGATGTCGCCCGTCTCGGCGGCGAGGATCGCGAGCAGCCGCCCGTAGGAGGCGCGGGCCACCTGCTCGGCCCGCGCCCCGGCGGTCAGGCGGGCGTCTGCCACGCGCCGTCGCGGTAGGCGATCGCCGACGGGCGGATCTCGACCACGCCGTACTGGGCGCCCGGGTTCTTCTCGGCCCAGGCGATCGCCGCGTCCACATCGGGCACCTCGATCACGAAAGTGCCCGCCAACTGCTCTTTCGTCGCGGCGAACGGGCCATCCTGAATCTGCGGCGCACCGTCGCGCACGGCGACCGTGGTCGACGCCGACGAACCCTGCAGGATGTCGATGGCCACGAGCACGCCCGCGGAATCGAGCGATTTGGCATAGACGTCGAAGGCCGTCTGGAACTCGGCCATCTGTTCGGCGCTGACGTCGGCGTCGCCGGGTTCCGGCGCGTGGAGGAGAAGCGAATACTGCATTGGGTGTCCCTTCGGTGAACTGATACTGACACCTGTATGACGCGCCAGACAGGGGTCGATCGACACATTTCTAGATGTTGTTTTCGCCATCCGCCCGGGTCTACTTTGTGAGCCATCATCCACATCCCACGACCCGGAGGTACCCGTGAATTCTGAGCTGAAGCCCACCATCGTTCTCGTCCACGGCGCATTCGCCGACGCGTCGGGCTGGACGGCCGTGATCAAGAACCTGCAGCGCGACGGATACACCGCGCTCGCGCCGGCGAATCCGTTGCGCTCGCTCGCGGGCGACGCCGAATACCTGCGCGCGGTGCTCGCGACGATCGAGGGTCCGGTGGTGCTGGTCGGGCACTCCTACGGCGGCGCGGTGATCACCAACGCCGCGACCGACATCCAGAACGTGGTGTCGCTCGTCTACATCTGCGGTTTCGCACTCGACGAGGGCGAACCCGTGCTGCAGGCGCTGGGTCTCGGCGGCGGCCACTCTGCTCTCGGTGAGCACACCCTCGTGCGTCCCTACCCGGGCGCCGCCGAGGGTGATGCCGACGGCTACATCGATCCGGCCTACTTCAAGGAGCTGTTCTGCGACGACCTGAGCGACGAGGACGCGGCCGCGATGGCGGCGGCGCAACGCCCCGCGGCGCTCAACACGCTGGGCACTCCCTCGGGGGTGCCGGCCTGGAAGACCATCCCCAGCTGGTTCCTCATCGGGTCGGACGACCGCACCATCCCGCCGGAGGCGCACCGGGCGATGGCCGAGCGGGCGGGCGGCATCGCCGTGGAGATCGAGAGCTCCCACGTCGCTATGATCAGCCACCCCGACGCTGTCTCCAAACTCATCGTCGATGCGGCGAAGAACGCGGTACCGGCCTGACCATGGGCGACCTGATCGTGCACCAGTTCGTGAGCGCCGACGGTTTCGCGGGAGACGAGAGCGGCGAATTCGCGCTCTTCGACGGTTCCGGCCCCTCCGAGGAGCTCGACCGAGACACCCTCTCGCGGCTCGAAACCGTCGACGCGATCGTGCTCGGCGCCACGACCTACCGCATGTTCGCCGCCTTCTGGCCGACCTCCGACTCCGACCAGGAGCTGCTGGCACGGCCCATCAACGAGCTGCCGAAGTTCGTGGTGTCGACGACGCTCGAGGAGGCGCCCTGGGGCGAGTACCCGCCGGCGACGCTGGTTTCGGATGACGCGGCCGAAGCCGTGCGCCGCCTCAAGCGCGACCTCCCGGGCGACCTCATGGTGTGGGGGAGTCTCACGCTCACCGACACCCTCTTCGCCGCGGGCCTCGTCGACACCGTGCGCCTCGCCGTGCTGCCGAGACTGCTCGGCCACGGTCGCTCGGCGTTCCCGTCCGGTTCCAGCGACCTCGACCTGCACCTGGTGCGCGTCGAAACCTACGACTCGGAGATCGCCGTCATCGAATACCAGAATGAACGAAAGGAGTCTTCCTAGCCGACGCACGATACCCTGACGGTGATGACAACGACGCCTCACGCCCCAGATTCTGTTTCCCGCCGCGACTCCATCCCCGCCGAAATCGCCCGCTCGTGGCTGCTCGTTTCGGCGACCCGAACTGAGACCTTCGACTCGGCGTTCGCCTCCCGCGCCGACCAGATCGTGCTCGACATCGAGGACGCCGTCGACCCCAAGCTCAAGCCGAAGGCGCGCGAAGACGTGGTCGAGTGGCTCTCCGGCGGCGGCGACGGCTGGGTGCGCATCAACGACCGCACCACCGACTTCTGGAGCGGCGACGTCGACGCCCTCTCCGGCGTCTCGGGGCTGCGCGGCGTGATGCTCGCCAAGACGGAGTCGCCGGCCGACGTCACCGAGACCTTCGACCGGCTCGGCGGCCACACGCCCGTGCTCGCGCTCATCGAATCGGCGCTCGGCATTGAAGAGGCCGTGTCGATCGCCCGTGCCCGCGGAACGTTCCGACTCGCGTTCGGCAGCGGCGACTACCGCCGCGACACCGGCACGAGCGCCGACAACCTCGCCATGGCGTATCCGCGTTCGCGCCTGGTCGTGGCCAGCCGCATCGGCGACCTGCCCGGCCCGATCGACGGACCGACAGTGGGCAGCAGCCACCCGATCCTGCGCGAGCAGTCGCAGATGACGGTGGCCCTCGGGCTCACCGGCAAGCTGTGCCTCGACCCCGAGCAGACCCCGGTGATCAACGAGGTCATCAGCCCGACGCAGAGCGATGTGAGCTGGGCGCGCGATTTCCTCGACGACTTCGAGGCTCGCGGACGTGTCATCCGAGACGGAAGCGACCTTCCCCGCCTCGGCCGCGCGCAGAAGATCGACAAGCTGGCGCGCGCGTTCGGCGTGCTGCCCTCCTAGCGCCTTCGCCGGTTGAGTAGGTCGCTCCGCGACCGTATCGAAACCCGCCCAGCTGGTTCTCGTAACTCAGGCAGGATGCGCGGGGTGAGCCGCCCTGGCCCCGCCGTCGTGTGGCTCGAGCCGCGGCATCCGCGATTCTGCCTGAGTTGCGAAGAGGAGTGTTCGTGATTCCGGATGATCCGGGGTTGCTGTCGTGCTCGGGGGCGTGATCGCGCGGCTGTACAGCGCGCGGAAGAGCAGTCCTCCTGAATGACGAACGCCGGACAGCCGGTTCTCGCAACTCAGGCAGAACGTGCGCGGGGTGCCGTCGTGGCCCCGCCGTCGTGCGGCTCGAGCCGCGGCATCCGCGATTCTGCCTGAGTTGCGAGAATCAGCGGCGCCGGATCTCCGACTCGACGATCGTCGTCACTACCTCGACGATGTGCGGCGACGCGGGGGCCGACCCGAAGCCGAACCGCACGGGCGGGTGCAGGCGTGCCAGAGCGCCGAGGTCGTCGCCGTCCCACGTGGCGGTGACAGCGGTGATGGCCCGCGCGGACGTGACGCCGTAGTACTCGCGCCGCCCCTGACCCGCCGACCCTGCCGTGCGAGCGCCGGGCACGAGCACGCGCGCCACCGGGTCGATGAGCCGCAGCCAGCCGGGACGCGTGGCGATGCCGCGCGGCACGATCCGCAACAGCCGGCCGAGGGGCGAGATCGTGCCCACCGTGAACCGCGCGTTCAGCGGCCCGGCCGCGACGGTGATCTCGCGGCCGGTGCGCGTGTAGGCGACGGGCACGATGCGCACCTCGTCGAACACGTAGGTGGCGCCGACGAACTCGGCGACGGCCTCGCTCGGCGCGAGCAGGATGCGGTGACCGTCGGGCCGCTCGACCATCACGTCGGCGAAGCTGCCCAGCGGGGATCGCGGCCACATGCCGACGACGAGGCGAACGCCCGAGCCGGTGCCGAAACCGGCGATGCGGCCGTGGAAGCGCAGGACGGTTCGGGGCATGCGTCCAGCGTATGCCCGCGGCACCTGCCGAGGGTCTGAGCGCGCGCCAAACCATCTGGCCGCACCGCTTAACAGGATCACATCTCCCCGATCGCCGTTCAGCAGGACGATTTCAGCCTTCGTGAGGCTGGTGTCCTGTTGAACGGGCGCGCGCGGGAGAGGCGTCTAGAGCACGACCTCGAAGTCGGTGCGCGTGTGGCGTTCTCCGTTGATCTGCAGTTCGAGCGTGTGCGTGCCGGCGTAGTGCACACGCGTCGTCATCTGGCGCAGCGCGTGCCGCTTCGCGATCGTGACGCTCTCGCCGGGCGCGAGCGTCACCGCCGTGAGCTTGAACACCTTCTCGGCCGGCCGCCCGTTGCTCTTCATAAAGTGCACGACGTAGTCGACGGCCATGCGCTCGGTCGTCGGGCCGTCGTTGGTCAGGATGAACCGGAAGCCGAGGTTTCCCGGAAGCGTGACCACGGTCGCGTCGAGCACCGGATCGCTGACACTCACCGCGACGGGCGCGAAGCCGAGCAAGCCGAGGGCCCCGGGATGTGCCTTCTTCACCAGCGTGCGCAGGCCGTGCCGCACGACCCAGGCGGTGTTCTCGTCGGGCGCGTCCAGCCAGCGCGCCGCGACCTCGACGACCAGGTCGGGGTTCTGCCGGGCGAGATCGTTGAGGTGGTTGGCGACCGAGCGGCGCACGTAGTCGCTCTCGTCGCGGTACAGCGCGTCGAGAATCGGCACCGTGGCCTCGGGGCGGCCGTGCAACGCCCGCACGCGAACGGCCCACGGCAGGTACACGCGCGTACCCTCGCTCGCGAGGCGCCGCACGTGCGGGTCGGGGTGGGTGGTCCACGACAGCACGATGGCGAGGGCGGCGTCGATGTCGTGGTCGAGCAGGCGGCGGATCGGGAACTCCGAGGTGAGCCGCGGCGTCAGCTCGGCGAGCAGCCCCAGGGCGTCGGCGAAGTGCTGCGGCTGCTTGAGACCGAGGGTGGTGACGGTCTCGCCGACGGGCCAGATCGTCCATCCGGCGAACGCTGGATCGGCCAGGGCCCGCCGGTAGACGGTGGCCACCTCGGAGTAATCCGCCGGGAGGTCGGTGAGCAGTGCGGCGCTCACTCGGTCGGTGCGCTGGCGCAGCGACGCGTCGCCGAATCCCGCGGCGACATCGGCGAGAGCCGGGAACTCGAGGCCTGGCGCCGCGGAGGCGAGGCGCGCGCGGAGGCCGGCCACGGCATCCGCGTCGATCAGTTCGTTCATGGCGCCCATTCGCCTCACGCTACGCGACACCTCGGACACACGCTGCGCCTAGGCTGGAACCCGTACCCAGGAGGACACCATTTCCGAGATTTCGAATTCCGTCGTGGAGATCCACGTTCCGCTCACCCCGTTGATCGGGCTGCCGGAGGGCGAAGACCCGTTCCCGTGGATCGACGAGGTCATGGACTACATCACCGAGCTCGACGAGCGCGGCGAGGCCGCTCTCTACGACGACGGCGGCGAGTTCGGCGACGTGTACGTGTTTCTCATCAACGCGGCATCCGAAGAGCGCCTGCTCGCGGTTGCCGCGCGCATCGCCGACCTGCCGGGCGTGCCCGCGGGCGTCTACGCGATGGTCACCGACGACGAGGCCGAAGAGTTCGGGCTGGGGCGTCGCGTCGACCTGTCATAGAAAAACGCCGGTCGAGTAGGTCGCCCCGCGACCGTATCGAGACCCTCGGAGGGTTTCGATACGGGCCGCAGGCGGCCCTACTCAACCGGCGTATCTGTCTGCCTAGTGCCCGATCGGAGCCTGCGCGCCGTTCGACGCCGGTTTGCGCACGAAGAATGCCAGCGGAATGGCGATCAGCGAGATGATCGAGCCGTAGACGAAGGCCGAGTGGATGCCGGCGGCGGTCGCCGCGACCTCGCTCGAGCCGTCGGCCATCATGTTCGCCGCACGCGACGACAGCACCGTGATGAAGAGCGCGATGCCCGAAGCGCCGGCAAGCTGCTGCACCGTGCTGAGGATGGCGCTTCCGTGCGAGTACATCTTCGGTGCCAGACCGGCCAGCCCCGACGTGAAGAGCGGGGTGAACAGCAGGGCGAGCCCGATGCTCAGACCGACGTGCGCGACGAGCACCCACCAGATCTCGGTGTTCTGGCCGAGCATGGTCATGCCCCAGAGCGCGAGGCTCACGATGACCGAACCGGCGATCACGAGTGCCGTCGGGCCCTGGCGGTCGTACAGTCGGCCGACGAACGGCGCGAGCAGACCCATGATGAGGCCGCCGGGCAGCAGCAGCAGGCCGGTGGTCAGGGTGTCGAGGCCGAGCACGTCCTGCGTGTAGAGCGGCAGCAGGATGAGCGTTCCGAACAGCGAGATCATGCTGATCATCACGAGGCCGATCGAGATCGAGAACGACCGCGTCTTGAACGTGCGCAGGTCGAGCAGCGCGATGTCTCTCTTCTGCAGGCCCAGCTGGCGCACGATGAACAGGGCGAGGGCGACCAGGCCGATCGCGAGCGGGGCCCACGCCTCGACGGCGGTGATGCCGCCGACGGCGGTGCCCAGGTTGCTGAGTCCGAAGACGATTCCGCCGAAGCCGAAGGCCGCGAGGATCACGGAGAGCACATCGAGCGGGGTCTTGCGCGTCTCGGAGACGTTCGGAATGCGCATGGCGCCCAGCAGCAGGGCGACGACCGCGATGGGCAGCACGATGATGAACATCCAACGCCAGTCGAGCACGCTCAGGATGAGGCCGGAGATCGTCGGGCCGACGGCAGGCGCCACCGAGATCACGATCGAGATGTTGCCCATTATGCGTCCGCGGTTGTGCTCGGGAACGAGTGTCAGCACGGTCGTGAAGAGCAGCGGGATCATGATCGCGGTACCGACGGCCTGCACGACGCGAGCGACGAGCAGCACCTCGAAGCCGGGGGCGATCGCGGCGATCAGGGTGCCGACGCTGAAGATGGTCATCGCGGTGATGAAGATGCCGCGCGTGGTGAAGCGCTGCAGCAGGAATCCGGTGATCGGGATGACGACGGCCATCGTGAGCAGGAACGCGGTGGTCAGCCACTGCGCCGCACTCGCGGTGATGTCGAGGTCTTCCATGAGGTGCGGCAGGGCCACGCTCATGATCGTCTCGTTGAGGATCACGACGAAGGTCGACACCAGAAGGATGGTGATGGCGAGGGTATTGCGAGCGCCGATGCGCTTCTCTTCGATCGCTGCGGCCGACTCGGCTGCCGCGGGAGCGGTGATTGTTTCTGACAAAGGGGTGTCCTGTCCTGCAAGAGGGCTGATGTGGAGGGCGGGCGACGGTACCCGGATGTCGCGGCGAGATTTCACGCGAAATCGTGCGTCTGAGGGTGCAGCGATTCTGAGGGAGGCTTTATTCCTGATTCGACATGCGAATACAGTGGCAGAAAGTTCACACTGTCCACAAGTGCGGTTTCGCTATACCCGCCGCCCCACGGTGTGCAGCAGGCGCGTGGGCCCGAACGACACGTTCTGTTCCACGGTGAGGGTGACCTCGTCGTCGCGGAAGTCGAGAACCAGGGTCACCGAGAACGGCGTGGTCGTGAGGAAAACGGTGACGAGGTAGGAGTCGTCGTCGGCCCACGCGCCGGCCGCGGCCGCGGGTGCCGGCGCATCCGCGAGCAGCGTCGACTCGCCGGGCGCCCACCGTTCGCTGCCGCACACGATCTCGTCGGTGCCGCGCTCGGCGACGACGGTGAGCCGTGCCTCGTCGCCGTCGAAGGTGAGCGCCACCGACTCGAGACCGAGAGAATTCTTAGGCAGCGCGTACTGCACGCCGGAGACCCGCTGCGCGGTGAGGGAGCGCGTCGAGCCGTCGGGCAGGGCGAGCGACAGTGTGCCGAGCCTGTCGGCGAGCGTCGCGACCCCGGTCGCATCCGGAGCCTTCTCGACGCCGCCGAGAACCGGCAGGAGGTGGTCCCACACAGTGTTCAGGGCGCGCGGGTCGTCGAGGCCGCTGGTGATCACGAGCAGCGCATCCTGCTCGGGCATCGCGATGGACCACTGGCCGAACGCGCCGTCGGCCCGGTAGGTGTTGTGACGGCTGCGCCAGAACTGGAAGCCGTATCCCTGCGTGTTGTCGTCTGCGGCGCCGGGGTCGCCGTTCTCCACCTGGAGTGTCGTCGCGGCCCGCACCCACTCGGCGGGCACGACCTGCCGCCCCTCGAATACGCCGTCGCGCAGGTAGGTCTCGCCGAACGCGGCGATGTGCTCGGTGGTGATGCTGAGACCCCAACCGCCCACATCGATGCCGCGCGGGCACTGCTCCCACGTGGCGCCCGCGATGCCGAGCGGCTCGAACAGGCGCGGGGTCAGGTAGTCGAGCACCCGCTCGCCCGTGGCCCGCTGCAGAATGTCCGACAACAGGTAGGTGGCGCCCGTGTTGTAGACGAACGTCGTGCCGGGGGCGTGCTCGACGGGCAGGGCGAGGATCGCCCGCGACCAGTTCTGTTCGGGCCCGGAAGTCGCGTCAACCGTGTCGACGGAGTGACCCGAGGTCATCGTCAGCAGGTGGCGCACGCGCATGGCGGCGAGGTTGTCGCCGACGACCTCGGGAAGGTCGTCGGGCAGCAGGTCGACCACGCGGTCGTCGATAGACAGCAGGCCCTCGTCGACCGCGAAGCCGACCGCGGTGGAGACGAAGCTCTTACTGATCGAGAAGAGCGAGTGGGGCAGGTCGGCGCGGTAGGGCGCCCACCACCCCTCGGCGATCACGTGCCCGTGCCGCACGAGCATCATGCTGTGCACCTCGTGCAGGTTGCGCTCCAGGGCATCGACGAACCGGACGATGGCCGCGGACGACACGCCCTGCGCCTCGGGCGTGCTGCGGGGTAGGGTCACGCGTCCACCGACTCCCGCACCCTGGCCGGCCAGCGGCCGAGCAGCAGAACGGCGGCGCCGAGGCAGGCGGAGCCGAGGATCGCGAGCGGCAAGTCGAGGAACCACTGCATCACGCAGAACGCCGGGATGAACGTGAGCGCGGCGGCGATGCCCACGATGTAGCCGGGCGGGGTGTCGCCGACCTCGCGCGGGGCCTCCCAGCGGGCGACAAGGAACGACAGGCCGAACAGCGCGACGGCCACGATCACGAAGAACACCGGGCGGGTGAGCCACCACGCCTCGCTGCCGGGCGGCGGGCTGGCCCCGGGGATGAGCAGCGCGACGCCGCTGAGCGCGATGATGAGGGGAAGGTGCCACAGGTAGATCGTCATGAGCCGGGTGCCGATCACGAACACGACGGCTCTCGCGACGTGCGTGTTCATGAGGGCGGCGAGCGCCGGTCGGATCAGCCGCAGCACGCAGGCCTGCGCGAGCGCGAGCGCCACGAGCGGCAGGGTCGGCGGGTTGAGGTTGGTGAGCATGTCGTCGCTGTAGGGGCCGATCATCGTGAACGGGAACAGCGTGGCGTAGGCGCCCACCGCGATGAGTGCGAGCTGCCAGCCGGAGCGGGCCGCGAACCAGCCGTCGGCGTACCAGAATCCGATCTGCTGAACCAGCAGCCAGACGAAGAACAGGTTGACGAGACCGATCTCGGTGATGCCCGTCGCGAAGCGCAGGGTGTCGACGAGGATTGCTCCCAGCAATAGCACTGCGAGCGTCGCCCGCGGGGCCCTCGCGTGCCATCCGGCCATCAACGGAACGAACGCCTGGCACAGCGCATAGGCGGCGAGGAACCAGAGCGGCAGTCCGGCGCCGACGATCACGACGTCGAGCAGCTGCGGGTCGACGCCCGCCAGCCGCGCGCCGCCGATCACCACGACATAGAAGAGGAAGAGCGGCAGTGCGGGCTGGGCGAGGCGCAGCACCCGGTTGCGCACGTACTGGGCCGCTCCACCGCCGCGACGGTTCAGGCTGCGCCACGCGGTGAGGCTCGCGAAGCCGCCGACCACGAAGAACAGGGGCATGATCTGGCCGGCCCAGGTGGCATAGGCGAACCAGGGCTGCTCTTCGAGTGGACGGCTGACGACGAGCGCGCCCGCTTCGTCGAACCCGACGCCGATCATCAACAGGTGGATGATCACGACGAGTACGACGCAGAACACCCGAGCGATGTCGAGCGTGAGGTCGCGCTTCGAGAGATCGATCGAGGATGCGGCCGAGCTGGCGCCGCTCACGCGTCAGTGCCCGTTCGAGTCGATCGGGCGGGCTGGTCTGCGGCGGCCATCATGCTCACACTCTAGGGGTGCCGCGCGGTGGCGTGCGTTGCGGCCGAGCGGGCGGGCGCGCCGAGTTGCGCCATGTGGGGCGCTTCGGCCGCGGAACTGCCCCAAACGGCGCAAACCACGGCGCCCTGTGGATGATTCGCTTGGGGACCCGCTTCAGAAAGTGAGAATAGCCGGATGCCGCAGCGCTCCGACCTTCCCGAACCCCTCGGCCGGGAGCCTTTCGCCGTGCGCGACGCCATCGCCCGCGGCGTGACGCGCGACCGGCTGCGGTCGAGCGACCTGCAGCGGGTATTCCACGGAACGCGATCGGTAGGCCTCGACCTGACCTTGCTCGTCGACCGCTGCCGCGCGTACCTGCCACGGATGGCCGAGGGCAACGCGTTCAGCCACCTGACCGCCGCCGAGTTGTACGCCTTTCCGCTGCCGCTCGGCGCGCTCGAGCCCGTGAACCTGCACGTGACGACGCCCGCTCCCGCAAGGGCGCCGGCCGGCCATGGGGTCACCGGTCATCGCGCACGCCTGCTGCCCGCCGAGGTCGTCGACTTCGTGGGTCTGCCGCTGGTTTCGCCGGCGGTCGCCTGGTGCCAGCTCGCCGAGAAGCTCAGTGTCGACGACGCGGTGGCCGTCGCAGACTGGATCGTGACGGGCAACCCGTACCTGAACCTGCTGCCGCTCGCGACCCTCGACGACCTGACGTCCGCCGCCGAACTGCGGCGGGGCGGGGCACCGCACGCGGGCGTCTGCGCTTCCGCTTGTGCGCGAGGGGCCGCTGTCTCGGCCGGAGTCGTTGCTGCGGCTCCTGCTGGTGCGCGCCGGGTTACCCGAACCGCTGCTCAACGTGCGATGCGTCACGACCGACGGTGTCGACCTCGGCATGCCCGATCTGGCCTGGCCCGAGTACCGCACCGTCGGGCAGTACGAGGGCGAGCACCATCGCAGCGTGCAACAGCAGCGCAGTGACATCCGGCGCGACGAGAAGTACTTCGATCACGACTGGAAGGTGGTGAAAGTGAGTGCGGACGACCTTTCCCGCCAGCCGGTCGAACTCGCGGACCGGTTCGCGCGCCGACTGGCCTCGCAGGGATGGCAGGGCGCCATCGATTTGCGCCATGTGGGGCACTTCGACCGCTGAGCTGCCCCAAACGGCGCAAACCGTGGCAGCCGGGCTAGAACGTGCGCGGCTACTCGGGCTTCCGCCGCTGCATCGCGAGCGCCGTCTCCTCGGAGTCGATGCTGCGCAGCACGTCGCGCACGGCCCGTTCCTGGTAGCGGCCCTCGGCGCGCGCCCGCAGCACCGCCTCGCGCTCGGCCTCGATCATCGAGCGGCGCAGCCGGCCGTAGGCGGCGAACGACGGCTCGGACTCGTCGGGCACCGCGCGCGCCATCGCCTGCGAGAGGAATTCCGCGTTGACCCGCAGCCGCGCGACCGCGGCGGGGTCGTCGTCGGGCGTCGTCTCGGCCTCGAGCCGGGCGAGGCCCGCGCTCTGCGCTTCCGCGAGCAGATTGTGTTTTTCGACGCGTTCCTGGGTCGCATCCGGTGGCGGCAGCTTCAATGAACGGATGATCCGGGGCAGCAGTAACCCCTCGACGAGTGTGCCGACCACGACCGCGAACGCGAGAAACTGCAGCAGCTCGCGCTCCGGGGTCTCCTCGGGCAGCAGGAACACGGCGGCCAGCGTCACTACGCCGCGGATGCCGGCGGATGACACGGCGGTCGCGGTCGGCCAGCTCCACGCCCGGCTGCGTGTGTACCGGGGGCCGACCATGTAGAACAGCGTGGTCGCGAACACGAACGCGAAGCGGGAGACGACGAGTATGGCCAGCACGAGTACCGACAGCAGGGCGATGTGCCAGAAGCCGTAGTCCGAGCCGGCGACACCGGCGAGGATGCCGGCCAGGCTGAGGCCGATGAACAGGAACACGGCGTTCTCGAGCAGGAAGCGGATCGTTCGCCAGTTGATCGACTCGGCGATGCGGGCCTCGGCGCTCTGCACGAGCGGTGCGCGCTGGCCGAGGAACAGCCCGGCGACGACCACGGCGAGCACTCCCGAACCGCCGAGCAGCTGGGCCGGGATGAACGCGATGTACGGGATCGCCAGCGACAGGCTGGTGTCGAGCACGGGCGCGCGCAGGCGTTTGCGGATCGCGGAGATCACGAAGCCGACGGCCAGCCCCACGCCTATGCCGCCGACGAGTGCCATGCCGAACTCGCCGACGACGTCCCACGGGTTGAGCACGGTCACGATCGCCGCGATGGACGCGTTCAGGGCGACCAGTGCGGTCGCGTCGTTGAGCAGGCTCTCGCTCTCGAGCACCGTGACGACGCGGCGGGGGAGCCGCAGCCGGCCGGCGATCGCGGTGACGGCGACCGCGTCGGTGGGGGCGACGACCGCCCCGAACGCGAAGGCTGCGGCGAGCCCGACGGTGGGCAGCAGCCACCAGAGCGAGAAGCCGACAGCCGCGACGGTGAAGGCCACGAGCCCGACCGAGAGCACGAAGATGCTGTCGCGCCTGGCGAGGATGTCTTTCAGCGGCGTGCGGATGGCCGCGGCGAACAGCAGCGGGGGCAGGATGCCGTACAACACGAGGTCGGGTTCGACCGTCAACTGGGGAACGCCGGGAATGAACGAGACGAGCCCTCCCACGGCGACGAGCGCCACGGGAGCCGACCAGCCGACCCGGCCGGAGAGGCCGGTCACGGCAACTGTCACGAGCACAAACGAGACGATCCAGATGATCGTGGTGACGATGTCGATTTCGATGGCGCTGTCCCTTCGGCGATCCGCTGCGCTCATCATGCCACCCGGCGGTCGCGGATGTGACGCGCCATCGGCGTCGCTTCGCAAGGCCTCGGTGAGCGAAGGGCCCCGTCGTATCGTTGACCTTTCTTGTTCGACGTTGAGCGGAGGATCCTGTGACCGAGACGACCCCGAAGACCAATCTCAAGGTGATAGCGCTGGCCGTCGCGGGAGCCGTAGGCGGCTTCCTCTTCGGCTTCGACTCGTCTGTGGTCAACGGCGCCGTCGACGCGGTGCAGGGTCAGTTCGACCTGTCGTCGTCGCTCACCGGCTTCGCCGTGGCGAGCGCCCTGCTGGGTTGCGCGGTGGGAGCCTACGGTGCAGGCCGTATCGCCGACCGCTGGGGACGCATCCCGGCGATGCTCGTGGGGGCCGTGCTGTTCTTCGCGAGCGCGCTGGGCACCGGGTTCGCGTTCGGCGTGTGGGACCTCGTGTTCTGGCGTCTCATCGGCGGTCTCGGCATCGGCATCGCCTCGGTCATCGCGCCGGCCTACATCGCCGAGATCTCGCCCCGGCACATGCGTGGCCGGTTGGCGTCTCTGCAGCAGCTCGCCATCACGATCGGTATTTTCGCCGCCCTGCTCTCCGACGCGCTGTTCGCCAACGGCGCCGGGGGAGCGGCCGAGCCGTTCTGGTTCGGTCTCGAGGCCTGGCGGTGGATGTTCCTCGCCGGCGCGCTGCCCGCGGTGGTCTACGGCCTGATCGCTCTGAAGCTGCCCGAGTCACCGCGCTTCCTCGTGCTCAAGGGCCGCGACGACGACGTGCGCGGCATCTTCGCCCGTCTCTGGCCCGGCGACGACGTGGAACGCGCGATCCGCGACATGCGCGACGCGATCGAGGCCGACCAGCAGGGCTCCAAGAAGGGGGCGCTCAGCGGCGACAGGTTCGGCCTGAAGCCGATCGTCTGGGTCGGCATCATCCTCTCGATCTTCCAACAGTTCGTCGGCATCAACGTGATCTTCTACTACTCGACGACCCTCTGGAAGTCGGTGGGGTTCGAAGAGAGCGACTCGTTCACGATCTCGGTGATCACGTCGGTGACGAACATCGCCGTCACGTTCGTGGCGATCGCGCTCGTCGACCGTGTGGGTCGCCGCCCCATCCTGCTGTTCGGATCGGCGGGAATGGCGCTGTCCCTCGCGACTATGTCCGTCGCGTTCAGTCAGGCCGTGCAGGTCGACGGCGAGCCGAGCCTGCCCGGCGCATGGGGCCCGATCGCGCTCGTCGCCGCCAACGTGTTCGTCGTCAGTTTCGGCGCCTCGTGGGGTCCCGTCGTCTGGGTGCTGCTCGGCGAGATCTTCCCCACCCGCATCCGCGCCAGGGCGCTGGGGGTCGCGGCCGCCGCCCAGTGGATCGCCAACTTCGCCATCACCGTGTCGTTCCCGCCGCTCGCCGCCTTCTCGCTCGTCTTCACCTACGGCATGTACGCGGCGTTCGCCCTGCTCTCCTTCTTCTTCGTGCTGCGGGTGATCCCCGAAACCAACGGCATGTCGCTCGAGGAGGCCAACACCCTGCTTCCGCCGAAGGGAAGTGCGAAGAAACGCGCCTAGTAGTGTCGGGCTATGCGAGTACGCGCGGTGTCGGCCCTGCTCGTGTTCGCCGCGCTCGCGGGGCTGGCCGGCTGCGCCACTGTCACCCCCACGGTCACCTCGGAGGGCGCCGCGGAAGACCGGGCGCGCCGCACCGTGCTCGACCTCGTGCAGAGCCTCACCACCACGCGCCCGAACATCGATGACTTCGCGCGGGCGATCAACGAACAGTTCTCCGAACGGCTCGCGATCACCATCGTCGCCGTCGAGGAGTACCCGGACGCCGTGCACGGTGACCCGTTCGGCCGGCTCACATTTCTCGTGCCCGACCAGCCGATCGAGGGCGGGTTCGGCGGTACCGCCGAGGTTCACGGGCCGTTCTGTTTCGCGGTCGAGTTCTCCTACTTCGGCTACGAGGGCGACCGGCAGTTAGGCGACGGCGTAGACGCGGTCGACTGTCCGCCCAACCCGGTGCCGGCCGTCATCCCCGAAGACACCACGGTGCGCGCCGTGCTCGCACCCAACGCGGCGGACGCGGCACGCCAGGTGCTCGCCGCGCTCGGCACCGGCCCCGTGTCATCCGAAGCACTTGATGCGCAGCAGATCTCCGCCGCGATCGCCGCGCTGCTCGTCGATCCCGAGGGCGACTACACGACCGCGGCGCAACCCGACGTCGTGGTGCGCGACTCGGCCGTCGGGGTCGCGATGGGCGATGGGGACGACTGCGTGCTGGTGTCCTGGGTGGCTGGCACGGTCGCCGACGTCTATGCGCCCGCCGTGCTGCTGCAGTCCGGCGAACTCGGCTGCCAGGCCGGCACCGCCATCGCCGACCCGGATTCTCTGCGCTCACCGCACTAGTGGGTCTAGGGTCGTGAACCATGACCGAACGCATCGACACGCTCATCATCCTCGGCGCCGGCGGCGACCTCGCCTCGCGCCTGCTCCTGCCCGGCCTGGCCTCGCTGCTCGCCTCCCCGCGGGGCGAGGCTGTGCAGCTGATCGGGGTCGACAGGGACGAAGTGACGGATGCCGCGTGGCAGTCGACGGTGTCCGCCGCGTTCGCGACGGAGGCGTCCGATCTCGGCAGCGCTGTGGCTGCGAAGTCGTTCTACCTCCGGGGCGACGCGACCGACCCGGACGATCTGCGACGCGCGTTCGACGCCGCCACCGGGCGAATCGCCCTCTACTTCGCCTTGCCGCCCGCCGTCACGATCCTGGTCGTGAAGGCGCTGTCGTCGATCGACCTGCCGAAGGGCATCGTCTTCGCGCTCGAGAAGCCGTTCGGCACCGACCTGGCTTCTGCTCGGGCGTTGAACCGGAGGCTCGAGAAGCTGGTGCCCGAGGAGCAGATCTTCCGGGTCGACCACTTCCTCGGCAAGTCGACGGTGCTCAACCTGCTGGGACTGCGGTTCGCGAACCGCATCTTCGAGCCGCTCATGTCGGCGCCGAATGTTGAGAAGGTCGAGATCGTCTTCGACGAGAAGCTCGCCCTGGAGGGCCGCGCCGGGTACTACGACAGGGCGGGCGCGCTGGCCGACATGATCCAGAGCCACCTGCTGCTCGTGCTCGCGCTCACCGCGATGGAGCCGCCCGCGAGCGTGGATGCCGACGACCTGCGCGGCGGCATGGCGCAGGTGCTGCGCGCCACCCGACCGTGGAAGAAGGACGGCTCGTCCAGTCGCCGCGCGCACTACACGGCGGGCACGGTCGACGGCCGCGAACTGCCGGCCTACACCGACGAAGACGGAGTCGACGCGGCCCGCGAGACCGAGACGCTCACCGAGGTCACCCTCGCGATAGACAACTGGCGGTGGGCCGGGGTGCCGTTCGTGCTGCGTTCCGGGAAGGCCATCGGCGAGGCGAAGCAGCAGATCGTGGTGACGCTGCGCGCCGTGCCGCACCTGCCGGTGGGCCTGCACGGCCCCTCCGGACCCGCACAGTTGCGCATCGCCATGAAGCCCGCCGCGCTCGAACTCGACCTCATGGTCAACGGCGAAGACGACCCGTTCGAGCTCGAGCGGGTCGTTCTCGACAGCCCGCTGCGCGCCGGCGAACTCAGCGCCTACGGCGAGGTGCTCTCGGGGCTGCTCGAGGGTGACCCGTCGCTCGCCGTGCGCGGCGACATCGCGGAGCAATGCTGGCGCATCGTTGCGCCCGTGCTCGCCGCGTGGAAGCGGGGCGACGTGTCACTCGAGGGATATGCGGCGGGTTCGGGCGGACCAACCGCGTGGAACCGACCTCGGGGGTAGAGTCGTACGGGTCGTTCCAGCGTGGTGATGATGACTCACCACACGAAAGAAGAACGACGATGTCACGCACCACCGAAAAGTCCGGCACGAACCTCAAGGTCATCGCTCTCGCGGTGGCCGGCGCGGTCGGCGGCTTCCTCTTCGGTTTCGACTCCTCCGTGATCAACGGGGCGGTCGATCCGATCCAAGACCAGTTCGGCCTGAGCGAGTCGCTCACCGGGTTCGCCGTCGCGGTCGCGCTGCTCGGCTGTGCCGTGGGCGCCTACGTCGCCGGCCGTCTCGCCGACTGGAAGGGCCGCATTCCGGCCATGCTCGTCGGCGCGGTGTTGTTCCTCGTCAGCGCCGTCGGCACCGGTCTCGCCTTCAACGTGTGGGACCTCATCGCCTGGCGCCTCGTCGGCGGCCTCGGTATCGGCATCGCCTCGGTGATCGCCCCCGCCTACATCGCCGAGATCTCGCCGAAGAACCTGCGCGGTCGCCTCGGCTCGCTGCAGCAGCTCGCCATCACGATCGGTATCTTCGCCGCGCTGCTCTCCGACACGGTGTTCGCCAACTGGGCCGGGGGCGCAGGCCAGGAGCTGTGGCTCGGCCTGGAGGCCTGGCGATGGATGTTCCTCGCCGGCATCGTGCCCGCCGTGGTCTACGGCCTCATCGCCCTGAAGCTGCCCGAGTCTCCCCGATTCCTCGTGCTCAAGGGGCGCGACGACGAGGTGCGCGGAATTTTCGCCCGACTCTGGCCGAACGACGACGTCGAGCGCGCGATCCGCGACATGCGATCGGGCATCGAGACCGACGCCCATGGCTCAAAGAAGGGGGCGCTGCGCGGCAACCGCTTCGGCCTCAAGCCGATCGTCTGGGTCGGCATCATCCTGTCGGTGTTCCAGCAGTTCGTCGGCATCAACGTGATCTTCTACTACTCCACCACCCTCTGGAAGTCGGTCGGATTCCAGGAGAGCGACTCGCTCACCATCTCGGTCATCACCGCCGTCACCAACATCGCGGTCACCTTCGTGGCGATCGCCCTCGTCGACCGTGTCGGCCGCCGCCCCATCCTGCTCTTCGGGTCGGTGGGCATGACGGTCGCCCTCGCGACCATGGCTATCTCGTTCAGCCAGGCCGTGCAGGTCGACGGCGCGCCGAGCCTGCCCGGCGCCTGGGGCCCGGTCGCTCTCGTCGCCGCGAACGTCTTCGTCATCAGCTTCGGCGCTTCGTGGGGCCCCGTGGTCTGGGTGCTGCTCGGCGAGATCTTCCCGAACCGCATCCGTGCGCGTGCCCTCGGAATCGCGGCCGCCGCCCAGTGGATCGCGAACTTCGTGATCACCCTGTCGTTCCCGCCGCTCGCGTCGGTGTCGCTCGTGCTCACCTACGGCCTCTACGCCCTGTTCGCCGCGCTGTCGTTCGTGTTCGTTCTCAAGGTCGTGCCCGAGACCAATGGCCTCTCGCTCGAGGAAGCCGAGACGCTGTTCACCAAGAAGGTGAAGGCGCCCGCCGCCCAGAAGTAGTCCGCTAGCGCCGCACGGGGAGGGTGATCCCGAACGTGGACCCCTCGCCGACCACCGAGGTGACGGAGATCTCGCCCCCGTGCGACCGTACGATGTCGTTCACGATGGCGAGCCCGAGTCCGGTACCGGGCACGACCTCGTCGCGGGCGTTCGTGGCGCGGAAGAACCGGTCGAAGAGCTGGGGGATGTCGCCGGTCGGAATGCCCATGCCGGTGTCCGCGACCGAGACCCGAACGGCGGGCCGGCCCGCCAGGGCGATTCCCGAAGCGACGCCGACGTGCACCGACCCTCCGGCGGGCGTGAATTTCACGGCGTTCTCCATGACGTTCGTGAAGACCCGCTCCAGGTGCGCCTCGTCGCCCTCCACGATCGCCGCGTCACCGCAGTCGATCGTGAACTGCACCTCCCGAGACTGAGCGAACGGGCGCAACGATTCGGCCGACCGGCCGAGCACGCGGGTGAGCTCCACGGGCGCGGTGGCGAGGGTCGCATCGCCCGACTCCAGACGCGTCAGCACGAGCATGTTCCCGACGAGCGTGTGCAGTCGCTGGGCGTTGCGGTCGACGACGAGCAGCATGTCTCGCGCCGACTTAGGGAGCGTTCCTCCCGCGTCGTCCAACACGAGTTCCAGGAAGCCGAGGATGGAGGTCAGGGGTGTGCGCATCTCGTGGCTCACCGTGCCGATCATGTCGCTCTTCGATTTGTCGAGCGCGGTCAGGCGCGCGACCACCTGTTCCTGTCCCTCGAGCACTCGGGCGAGCATCGACTGCCGGAACATGACCGGAACGGCCGAGAGCGCGACCGCCGCGGCGGCCAGCACGAACGCAACGGTCGGCACGCGTGTCTGCGTTGCGACCAAGAGCACGACGACCCCGGCGAGAACGGCCAGGGCCGGCACGGGCAGCAGCCGCCCGCGGGACGAGGCCGAGGGCAGAACGGGGCGGACGCGGTCGACACCGTCGACCCACAGTGCGATGAACGCCACCCCGGCGGTCCAGGCGACGTCGAGCGGCGTCCCGCTGACGTACGCCCCCTCGTGGTTCAGCAGCGCATAGGCGATATCAGCCCCGGTGAACAGCACCAGGCCGGTCAACAGCAACTGCCATCGCGGTCCGAGGCGTAGGAGCGGCGACGCCGAGATTCCCACAACGGTTGCGACCAGGAGCAGGTCGAAGAGCGGGTAGAGCGCGGCAATCACCGCGTCGATCGGTGTCGTGTCGGCAGCCTCATTGAAGACCGGCGCGAGCACCACCGCGAGAACGGCGGACGCGCCCAACACGGCGAGGGTGCTGTCGACGGCCACCGATACCGTCGGCGTGCGCGACTGACGTCGCACGAGAACGACGAGTGCCGCCAGCATGAGCGGGTAGAAAATCAGGTAGCCGAGGTCGGCGAACGACGGTGAGGGCAGGTTGCCGGATGAATCCATCGCCAGCGAGAAGTAGGTATCGCCTGCGGCGTTGGCGGTGACGGCGGCCGCCACGAGGGTGACCTCCCACTTCGCAAACGCCGTGCGCACCGCCACGAGCCAGAAGACTCCGACCGGGAGCCACACCGCGAGAAGCGACAGCCAGACGTTGACCAGCGCGCTCGCGGGATCGCCGGGCAGCAGCAGCGCCCCGAGGTACACCGCATTCACGACCACGGTGGCAGCGATCAGGGCGCGGATCGCCGGAGCCGTGACAACATCACCGACCGACGGTGCCGCGACGGCAGTGACCATGATTTCCCCCGAAATGCCCGACCCAGTTTCGGGGACGCTTGCAACTCATCATGCCTTAGAAGTCACGCGGCGACGATCATCCCTGTAGCGCTGATGCGGGGGTTATCCCGGATGCGGCCCGCACGGGATTTCGACAGACTAGGGGCATGAGCACACTCCAGCGTCCCAAGTCCGGCACCATGATCGGCGGCGTCTGCGCCGCCATCGCGAACCGTTTCGGCTGGTCGGTGACGCTCGTGCGCGCGCTCACCGTCGCATCCATTCTGATCCCCGGCCCCCAGGTGATCATCTACCTGATCCTCTGGGCCTTCATCCCGAAGGAGCTTTAACCCCGACCGACGGTCGTCGCCGGCTACTCGGCGGCGGCCGGCTCCGGCAGGCTCGAGGCCAGCACGTCGTCGAGAGCGTCGATCGCCGCGTCTTCGTCGGCGCCGAGCGCGAGGCTCAGTTCGGACACGACGATCTGACGGCTCTTCACGAGCATCCGCTTTTCGCCCGCGGAGAGCACGGCGCGCTGGTCGCGGCGCCAGAGATCGCGCACGACCTCGCTCACCCGGTACACGTCGCCGCTGCCCATCTTCTCGGTATTCGCCTTGAAGCGTCGCGACCAGTTGCTTACTTCTTCCTCGGCCTCCCCGCGCAGCACCGCGTACACCGCCTCGACGCCCGCGTCGTCGATCACGTCGCGCACGCCGACCAGCTCGGCGTTGTCGACCGGCAGCTCGACCACGAGGTCGCTGCCGTGCATGTCGAGCGTGATGTATTTCTTCTCCTCGCCCTTCACCGTGCGAGTGGTGACGGCGGTGATGGTCGCCGCGCCGTGGTGCGGATAAACGACGGTTTCGCCGACTTCGAAGATCATCTGAGCAGCCTCTGTTCTGTTGCGCCTCCTGAGACGCTATCGCTATTCGGCCCGCAGCAGAACGGTGAGCGGGCTATCGCGAGAGAACCGTCGCGAGCGCGTCGGTGATTTCGTCGCGCGCCGTCTCGGTGGTGATGGTCGCGGTGTTGTCGCCCGGCTGCGCCCCGTAGTCGCCGAACCCCGCGTGATTGAGGCCCTCGATCTCGACCAGGCGGGCGTCCGCCGGCAACAGGCCCCGCGCATCCGCGATCTTGTCGGGCGTGCTCAGTCCGTCACGGCTTCCCGCGATGCTCAAGACCTCGAGGCCCGATTCGGTCAGGTCGTTCGCGCAATAGCTGCCGAACAGGATGAGGCCGCTCACGTCGGGGTCGTCGGCGAGCATGCAGGCCCGCACCCCGCCGAGCGAGTGCCCGCCGACGAACCAGCGGTCGACGCCGCGTGCGTCGGCGGTGAAGGTGTCGAGGGGGCGCTGGTCGAAGAAGGCCAGGTTCAGGATCGGCTTGGTGATCACGATCGTCGCGCCAGTGCGCTCCACGATCTCGGACAGCTTGTACATGTAGCCGTACGTGTCGACCTTCGCGCCCGGGATGAAGACGAGCCCGGTGCCGGATGCGACCCCCGTCGGCCCGATCACGACCGAGTGGTCGGTGCTCGTCACCTCGACGGCGTCGTTTGTCCAGACCTCGAGCGCCCGGTCGCGGTCGCCCTGCATCACGATGTTGGCCCAGACGAGCACGCCGACCGCGACGAGCACCACCAGGACGAGGATGGCGACGACGCCGATGCGGAGGCGGCGGGCGATGCTGGTCATTGGTCCAGCCTACAAAGCGACTACCAGCCCAGCGTGCCGGGCTCGCCCTTGAACGGGCCGACGACGCGGCCGGTGATCCAGCCGCCGTAGAACCCGCCCGCCTGCGGCAGCACGCGTTCGCCGTCGACCTCGCAGCTCTCCATCGCGCCCGGATAGAGCGCGACCCGGTCGGCGAGCACCTCGAAGCCGGGGCTGGGTTCGGGATAGAACCACCCGGCGCTCTCGGCGACCACATCGCCCCCGCGCACGGTGAGGTAGCCGGCCACGCCCTTGAACTCGCAGAAGCTGCTGCCCGGGGCGGGTTCGAGGGCGCCCGGCACGAACGCGCTGCGGGGCAGGTAGTAGACGGGCGGATGACTCGTCTCCAGCACCCGCAGCGCATCGGTGGTGTCGGCGATCGTCACCCCACCGAGGTTGACCACCACGCGCTCTCCCGTCGGCTCGACCCGCGGCGGCCTCGGGTAGTCCCACACGGACTCCTGACCGGGACCTGGCACGACGGGGCTGATGTTTCTGCGCATGCTCCCCAGTGTGGCCCGCCCGCCTGTGAACCGCGTCGCTAAGGTCGACACATGCGCGATCTCGACCTCTCCATCGACGGCGAGCTGTTCCGCGTGAGCGGGCGACGTCAGCCCGGCGGTGCGATCAGCTACGACTTCGCCTGGCGCAACGGCCCGTCGCAGGGCACCTACGGTTTCACGGCGAACTTCGGCGCCGAGGCGTCCGAGGCGCGGCTCGCGGTCGAGGCGCGCACGTTCGTGACGGCGTTCTACGGCGCGGTCGGCATCGGCGAGACCGACTTTCCCGACCATGTTGCCGCGGGCGATCACGACGCCGATGACTAGCGCCCGGGCAATAGCCCTTGTCCCGCGCAAGTTGACGCTGTAAACATGAGGCAACCAAAGGAGTAACAATGGAGTTCTTACTGCTCATCGCGGACGCGCCCGATGGCGAGGCGGGCGGCGATCTGGATGCCGGACGGTGGGTCGACGACCTCGAATCCCGCGGGGCCCACCTCTACGGCAACCGCACGAGGCCGGGTGCCGAGGCGACGGTCGTGAAGGTGCGCGGCGGCGAAGTCGTCACAGCCACGGGCGTGCTGCACGAAGGTCACGACTGGATCGCGGGGTTCGACGTGATCGAGTGCGACAGCCTCGACGACGCCATTCAGATCGCGGCCGCGCACCCCATGGCCAGGGCCGGGCAAATCGAGATCCGCCCGGTCTGGCCGTTCGACGACGAGTAGCGCTCCGTCTGTGTCGGGTTTCAGCGCGCGAGAGTGGTGAAGAACTCGCGGATGTCGTCGGCGAGAAGTTGAGGCTCCTCGTGGGCGGCGAAGTGTCCGCCCCGGGGCATCTCGGTGAAGCGCCGCACGTTGTACGACCGTTCGGCCCACTGACGCGGGGGCCGGCTGATGTCGGCGGGGAAGACTGCAATTGCGGTGGGTATCGAGACGCCGGTGATGGGAACGGAGAGCCCCTGCGCGTGCTCGTAGTAGGGGCGGAACGACGACGAGATCGTGTTGGTGAACCAGTAGAGCGACGCTTGGGCGAGCAAGAAATCGTCGGTGAAGCGCGAACCCAGATCGCCGTGGCTGTCGCTCCAGGCGCGGTATTTTTCCACGATCCATGCCAGCAGCCCGACGGGCGAATCCGACAGCGCGGGAGCAAGACTCATCGGGCGGGTCTGCTGCTGGTGCTGGTACGCACCCTCGTCGGCGACCCAGGTCCGGACAGCCGCAAGGTAGGTACGCTCCTGCTCGTCGAGCGACGCGTCGTCGAAGTGTGCGGGCGGCGACACGGCGAGGAGATGGATGCCGACCACGGACTCGGGGTGTGCCTGGCCCAATCGTGAGGTGACACCGGCTCCGAGATCGCCGCCGTGCGCGGCGTATCGCTCGAACCCGAGTTCGTGTCGCATAAGCCGGTGCCAGATCTCATGGGTGGGGAGGTCGCTGGGGAAAGTGGGACGGGCCTGCGAGAAGCCGAAGCCCGGCAGCGACGGCACGATGACGGTGAAGGCCGTCGCCGGGTCGCCGCCGAATTCGCCGGGGTTCGACAATCGTCGGGCGAGCGGCACCAGTTCCATAAACGTGCTCGGCCAGCCGTGGGTCAGCACGATGGGCAGCGCGCCGTCGCTGGCAGCATCGAACCGCAGGTAGTGCAGGGCCGCGCCGTCGATGTCCGTCGTGAACGACGGCAACTCGTTGATCGCTGCCTCGTGCTCGCGCCAGTCGAACCCGTCGCCCCAGTGCTCGGCGAGTCGACGCAATTGGTCGGCGTCGGTGCCGGCCTGCCAGCCGGGCGCGCCCAGCGGCTGCGCCCAGCGGGTGTGTGCGACCCGATGGCGCAGGTCGTCGATCACGGAGTCGTCGACATGGAACGAGAATGGCTGCGAGGTCATGGCACCGCTCTTTGCTGGGTGGGGAGGCTTACTCGAGGTTACGCGGTAGATCGAGGATCGACGGCGCCCGAGATTGCCCACCGAACGTCGCTAGCTCGGCTGCACCGCCGAGTAGTCGGGCAGTTCCTGCAGCGCCCAGCCGTTGCCGTCGGGGTCGGCGAAGAACACGAACCGACCCCACGGGTATTCTTCGACGCCGCGCGCCTCGACGCCAGCGTCGGCCAGTTGCTGCAGTGCGGCGTCCGCGTCGGCGACGACGCACTGGATGCCCTCGAGCGAACCGGGTTCCATCGAGCCGCCCAGGTTCTTGTCGAGCACGATGGAACAGGCCGATCCCGGGGGAGTGAGCTGCACGAACCGCATGGTCTCGTCGACCCGGGTGTCGTGGTCTGCGGTGAAGCCGAGCTTCACGTAGAAGTCTTTCGACCTGTCGATGTCTGAAACGGGTACGGAGAGTAGTTCGATCTTCCAATCCATGGTGCGCTCCTCTGCGGTGTCGGTGGCACCTAAAATACTGCGGGCCACCGACACCGATCTAGGGCTAGAGCGCGTCGATGATGGCGTCGGCTATCGGCCGGTCGCCGGCGACGACCTCCCACGCGTGGCCGATGGTGCCGGGGTTGTCGAGCGCCGCGACGATGACCGCCGCGACATCGGCGCGGGCGATGTTGCCGCGTTCGACGGTGTCGCCGATGGTGACGAGGCCGGTGGCCGCGTCATCCGTCAGCCCGCCGGGGCGCACGATCGTGTACTCGAGACCCGAGCCCTCGACCGCGAGGTCGGCGTCGCGCTTCGCCTCGTAGTACGGACGCATCGAGTCGTCGGGCTCGCCGGGCAGCGGGCCGCGGACGCCGATGGCCGACACCATCACGAAACGCTGCACGCGGGCGCGGGTCGCGGCGTCGATGGCGGTGACCGCACCCTCGAAGTCGACCGCGCGGGTGCGGGCCGGGCTGCCGCCTCCCGCCCCCGCGGAGAAGACCACGGCGTCGCAGCCTTCGAAGGTCGACGCGAGCTCGTCGACGCCGGCCGACTCGATGTCGAGCACGACGGGGATGGCGCCGAGCTGGGCGATCTCGTCGGAGCGGTCGGCGTTGCGGAAAATCGCAACCACCTCGTCGCCTCGGGCGTGCAGAAGGGTGATGAGGTGCTTCGCGACCTTGCCGGTTCCGCCGACGATCGCGACGCGGGATGCCTGTTCTTCGGAAATAGTCATCTTCCCAGTGTGCACCGCGGCCCGGCGATTATGCTGGGCGCGTGCACGCAATCCTCGAACGACTCGTCATGGTAATGACCGTGTCGTTCCTGGCGATGGCCGTTGCGCAGGGCGAGCCGACGACGCTCGTTTTTGCCGGTATCGCCGCTCTCGCCGTATCCAGTGTGCTTGCCGCGCGCTACGCGGCCATCGTGATCCGTGCGCACGACCTCGGCGTGGGAGAACGGGCCAGGGCGCACAGGCAGTCGCTCGTCGGAATGCCCGAGCCGCAGCATCCGCACACCCCGGGCAAGCCACGCACCAGAGCACCCTCGCGGACCCCCGCGGTCGCGTAGTCCCCTTCCAGAGAGCGGATGCGCGGCCACACGGCCCCCATTCACTCTCAACGCGAGGACTCCCTTTCCGTGGACATCTATAGTTTCGCCCCCATCGCAGTCGTGCTCGACGCCGCCTATTCGGTCGTCACCGGCCTGCAAGACCTGCTCGCACCGCTCGCAGGGTCGGCGAGCGCCGCGCTCGCGATCGTGCTCATCACCCTCGTTCTGCGCCTGCTTCTCATCCCCGTCGGCCGCTCGCAGGTGCGCGCCGAGTTCACCCGCCGGCGGCTCGCGCCGCGGCTGCAGGCCCTGCAGAAGAAGTACAAGAAGAACCCCGAAATGCTGCAGAAGAAGACGATGGAGCTCTACACGAGCGAGAAGGCGAGCCCCCTCGCCGGCATCCTGCCGACCCTCGCCCAGGCGCCCGTGCTCTCGATCGTCTACGGGCTGTTCATCCTGCCAACGGTAAACGGGCACGGGAACGCGTTGCTCACCGAGCAGCTGCTCGGGGTTCCGCTCGGCACGTCGCTCGCGCACCTGCTCACGACGGGCGCGTTCGGTCTCGACCTGCTCGTCTATGCCGCGCTGCTGCTCGTTATCGCGGCGGTGGCGTTCGCGTCACGACGAGTGGCCCTCGCCTTCAATAAGCCCGCGGATGACGCGGCTCCCGCCATGGCCCGGATGAACGCCGCCCTCAGCTGGCTGCCGTTCATCACCGTGTTGTTCGCGGCGCTCGTGCCTCTCGCCGCCACGCTCTACCTCACGGTGACCACCACGTGGACCCTCGTCGAGCGGCAGGTACTGCGCCGCCGCCTCGCCCCGGGGGTGGATTAAATCCTCGCAACGGGGCAATGTGGACACTGACCACATTGCCCCACCTAGTGAAAGGGAACACCGATGTTCACACCCAGCGGAGCCTTCAGCGGCTTTTCGATCGACGACCTCGACGCCGCCAAGAAGTTCTACGGCGAGACCCTCGGCCTGAGGATCACCGAGAACGACATGGGCTTCCTCAACCTGCACCTCGACAGCGGCGCCACCGTGCTCGCCTACGTGAAGCCCGACCACGAGCCCGCCACCTTCACCATCCTCAATTTCCAAGTGGACGACGTGGACGCCGCCGTCGACGACCTCAACGCACGCGGTGTCGAGACCAACATCTACGGCCCATCGATCCCGGCCGACGACCGCGGGGTGATGAAGGGCGACGGCCCCGACATCGCCTGGTTCCGCGACCCGGCGGGCAACGTGCTCTCGGTGCTGTCGGCCTCGTAGCGACCCCGCACGGACAGGATCGGCGTCTGTGTGTCAGCACCGGGGTATTCCGGCGCATCCCCCTAGGCTGAGGCCGTCGGGCCAGACGGCCTCAGCCTAGGGGGAGCTTCATGAACGTGCGCGAGGTAAGCGGGCGTCGCCCGCTACTTGTTGTCGGACTCGTGAGCGGCGGGCTCTTCGGAGTGCTGATGAGCCTGTTTACTGCGTTGACCAGCCCAGAGCGGAACATCGGATTCGTCGTGATTCTGGGTGCAGTCGGCGGGTTGCTCTTCGGCACGGCTTTCGCGTTCATTGTTGCCCGGCAGAATCGCGGAATGGGTGGGGCGAGTACGGCGAGAGCTGTTCAGGCTGCCATCAGCGCACGCGCTCTGCCCCCGGCGATCGACGAATCCTGGTTGTCGGCACTGCGTTATCGCAAGCGACAGGCGACGCGATACCGGTGGCTCAACCCACTGATTTTTCTGTTCCTGACCCTCCTCGGCGTGATCAGCCTGGCCAACTCGTTTGTTCCGGATTGGCTCGCTTGGATCGAAGTCATTGGTTTCCCTGTGATTGCGGTCATAGGCGTCGTGCAGACGAGTCGCGAGTTGGCGGCGATAGCCGAACTCGAGCGGCAGCTGACGCAACGGGACTGACCGGAAGGTTTCCGCTAGTCCACCTGCAGGATCGCGAATTTCGCGCCGGTCGGGTCGACCGCGTGGGCCTGTCGGCCGTAGGGGCTGTCTTCGACCCGCTCGAGCATCGTGCCGCCCAACTCGGTGACCCGCACGGCCGCCTCGTTCGCGTTCTCGACGCCGAAGTACACGTCCCAGAAGGGCGGTTCGATCTCGGGCAGGTCGTCGGCATCCCAGATGCCGGCGACCGCGTCCGCGCCCGAACCGAGCGTCGTGTAGCGCATCTCGTCGGTGTCGCTCAGCACCTCGTTCTCCCAGCCGAACACGGTCGTGTAGAACTGCACGGCCTTCGCGTAGTCACGGGCGTGCAGCTCGGCCCAGACCGGGGCGCCCGGTCCTTGGGTCACTTCGAGCCCGGTGTGCGATTCGTTCTGCCAGCCGCCGACCCGCGCGCCGTCGGGGTCGGTGATCACCAGCCAGGTGCCCATGTCGTCGAGTTGCTCGAGTTCGAGCACCCGGCCGCCCTGGACCTTGGTCGCCTCGGCCGTGGCGCGAGCGTCGGCGATCTCGAGGTAGACCGTCCAGGTGTCGTCGACACCCGAGTCGGCGGGGTTCAGCATGAGACCGCCGACGTTCTTACCGTCAGCGGAGAACGTGACGTAGCCGCCGAACTCGGGCGGTGCCGCCGCCGTCTGCCAGCCGAACAGCGAGGTGTAGAACTCGACGGCCGTGTCTGGGTGGCGGCTGATCAGGTCCATCCAGCGGGGCTGCCCGGGTCGGAACGTGAGCGGCATGATCTTCTCCTCCGGTAGAGTGCGACGGCTTTCTAGAGCGCGACGGTGCGGTTCTCGCCCAGGTCGGGCGGGGTCTTCGTTACGAGTGCCTTGGCGATCTCGAAGGCCCGCACGACCCCCGGCTTGTCTATCGACCAGTACTCGGCGCTGCGGGCGTCGACACGCAGCAGGGCGACCGAGGGGTCGTCTTTGCCGTTCTCGAACCACGCCTCGACCATCGGGTTCCAGAGCTGGTCGATGCGGGTGCGGTCACGGTCGATAGACGCGGTGCCGGCGATCGACAGGTAGGCCTTGTTGTCGGCGTAGGCCACGTTCACCTCGGGATTCGCTGCGATGTCTCGTGACTTGGGGCTGGGGTCTGCCGTGAAGAACCAGAGCGAGCCCTCGAAGGTGTCGGAGAGCACCGCGAGCGGGCGGCTGTGCAGCTCGCCCTCCTCGCTCGTCGTGGTGAGTATGGCCACCTTGGCCGCGTCGATGATCGTGCGGATGGTCTCGAGATCGGTGTCGTCAGTCATGACTCCACGCTGCCACCGGCCGCCGACGCGCGACAACCCCTAGCGCCCCTGCTATCTAGAGAGCAGGCCGCCTAGCGCTCGACGGCGACCGTCTTCACGTCGAGCAGCACGCCCGCATCGGCGACCGCGGTCATCATCGTGCAGACCGGCTGGCGGCGGCGGTCGGTGGGTGAACCGGGGTTGAGCAGACGCAGGCCGCCGGGGGTGACCGTGTCCCAAGGGATGTGGCTGTGCCCGAAGACCAACAGGTCGGTATCGGGGTACGCGGCGTCGCAGCGCGCCTCACGCCCGACCGCGCCGCCGGTCTCGTGCACGACGGCGATGCGGATGCCGTCCACGGTCTCGCGGGCGACCTCGGGCAGGCGGGCCCTCAGTGGGGCGCCGTCGTTGTTGCCCCACACGCCGAGCAGGCGGGCCGCGCGGTCCTGCAGCTCGTCGAGCAGTGCGACGTCGACCCAGTCGCCGGCATGGATCACCAGGTCAGCTTCCTCGACAGCGGACCACACGGCGGGCGAGAGCGCACGCGCGCGTTTCGGCACGTGGGTGTCGGCGAGCAGCAGCAGGCGGGTGGCCATTCAGGCCGTGCGCATGATGTCGGCGGTGAAGGCGTTCACGCGCCCGAGCAGGCCCTCGGCGCGGGTGGCGATCACGTCGGCGGGATCGGGGTGCATCGGCTGCGCGGCCGGCGCGATGCGGATGATCAGCGAGCAGGCGAGGTCGTCGCAGATGTAGGTACCGACCGTGTTGCCGTTGCGGCCCGCCTCGCCCGCGCGTGGGGCGGAGAACATGGTGACCTGGTGCGAGGGCTGCGCGGTGCGGCAGAGGGCGCACATCGCGGAGATTCCGTGGCTGAGGGCGACCTCGGATGCGCGCAGCACGATGCCGACCGGGGTGTCGCCCGACCAGTGCACGAGGTAGCCGCGCTGACGCGCCTGCGGGTCGCGCCAACCCAGGTACTCCCGACTGTCCCAGAGCACCTCGTGCAGGCCCGGCAACGGCATGCGGTCGATCTCGCCCCGCGTCGCGTTGACGAAGCTGGCGCGGATGTCGGATTCGCTGAGCGGCTTCACGATCTCCTCGGGGCGTTGGCGGTCAATTCAGCGTACAACGCTGCCTGACCGCGCCGGGCCTCAGATGCCGCGGTCGACCATGTCGAGCAGTCGGGTCGTGGCGCCGTCGATCATCTCGGCGGTGAGGCCGCGCAGCGGGCCGTCGATGATGAGCATGCCGAGACCGTGCACGGCGGACCAGGCGTGCAGCTCTGCGCCCGCCCGACGGTCAGCCGGCAGCACCCCGGCGCTCTCGAGTTCGTCCAGCGTCCCGCTCAGGATCTGGAAGGGCGTGAAGCCGGCGGCGCCAGCCTTCGCCGGCGAGCCGGAGTTCGACAGGTCGTCGGGAACGGTGAACGCCGCACGAAACAGCCCGGGCTGCTCGCGGGCGAAGCGCAGGTATCCTTCGCCGACGGCTCGCAGCCGGCCGCGCGCGGCGGTGGCCGCGTCATCCGGCCCCTGCGGCGCAATGCCGGCCAGCATCGAATCGGCGACCATTCCCTGGGCGCTGGCGGAGACCGCGGTCAACAGGGCGTGCCGGTCGGCGAAGTGCCGGTAGGCCGCATTGGGGGAGACCCCCACCCGGCGGGTCGCCTCGCGCAGCACGACGGCGTCCGGACCGCCTTCGCGGGCGAGGTCGAGTCCCGCCGTGATGAGCGCCTGGCGGAGGTCGCCGTGCCGATACGTCTCGCGCGGCGGTGCCGTGGCGGGTTCGGTCACGGGGTGCTCCCGGGCGCGGGGCGACGACGAACTCTCATGTGGACAGGGTACACATCGAAACCGAGCGTGAAGCCCAGCCGGGGCGGCCTACCCGCGCGAGCGTCGACAATCCGCTTCGGGGGCGTAAACTGAGAACACGTATTTTTCGCCGTAGGATCGTGCACATGACGCAGGGTTCTGCGCGCTTGAGCGAAGCAACAGAAGTTAGAAAGCGGGGGCCTCGTGGGAACGCTGGTTTATGGAAACGCAAACCTTGAGATCGAGTTCGACGACCGTGTACTCGCGCACCTTCAGGCTGTGATCGTCGCGAAGCTGCGTCGCGACGAGGGCTTCCTCTTCTCCTGGAAGGACGCGCCCGGCGTGGGCGAGGGCCGCAGCTGCATCTGGATGCACCGTTCCATCCCCCTCTACTTCACCTACCCGGAATCCCAGCCGCCGGCGGTCAACCGCCTCTGGCTCGAGGCGCTGACCGTGAGCGCGAACAGCCCAGGCGGACTGCGCATCGTCGAAGAGCCCGAAGCCTGATCGATTCCGGAGCTTCTTCAGCCCCGTTTCACTCGTAGTCTTCGTGCACCGACAGGAAGTCGGCGTACTGGGGCTGGTAGTCGCCCGCCCGGGGCGTGTTCAACCGTGTCGCCCGCTGCCGCAGATCGTCGACGAGTGAATCGTCGAACGGCTGCCGCAACTCCGACTCTTCGGTGACGCTCGCCAACTGGCTGGACGGCCCGATCAGCAGGGTCGCCGTTCCGGACGCACCGGAGGCCAGGACGACCGGGATCTCGACGATGTCGGCCCGACCGTTTTTGGCGAGTGCCTCGGCGTATTCGAGCACCGCGTTGGCGATCGAGTCGCCCGTGAGCATCGAACCGCTGGAATAGTAGACGCGCCGCATGGCCATGCACCTCCTGCGTGGTGCGGGCGCACGCCGCGGCCACTTCTTAACGGTAGGTCGCCGCGAGACCGGCCTCGTCGGGGGTTGACCGACGCCGGGGTGCGGCAGAGAATTGCGCGACGGTCGCTGGCAGTGCCGCCGATGGGGTTGAATGTCGCAGTGACTTCCGCCCTCATCGCCCGCCTACGCGACGACCTCTTCGCCGCGCAGTTCACCGCCGACACCGTCGACTCGCTGTGGGGGCCGGATGCCGCTTCCGCGCTCCGCCGCGGACAGCGCGAGCCTGCGCGGCGCGCGGTGGCCGCCACGGGCGGTGTCGGCGTGCTCGCGACCCTCTTCGTGCTCGGCCTGCCCGTGCCGACGGCCGGCCTCGCGGCGGCACTCCCGGCGCTCGGCGTCGACGGTGCGGAAGCCCTCGGTCTCGTGCGCCTCGACGGCGAGCTGGCCATGCCGCTGCTCGACCTGCGTCCGCACGCGTTCGTCGACGCGCTCGGCGCCGGCAGCTGGTGGATCGCCTCCGACCTCGGCGAGGCGGCCCTGCGCCGTGCCATCCCCGAGACTCACGTGCTCGGCGTCGGGGGAGCGTCGACCACGCTCGCCGGCCTCATGGTGGGCACGAAGGTGGGCCGCGTCCTCGACCTCGGCACCGGCTGCGGCATCCAGGCGCTGCACGCCGCCCGCCACGCGAAGCACGTGGTGGCGACCGATATCTCGGGCCGCGCGCTCGAACTCGCCCGGTTCAACGCCGAGCTCAACGGCGTCGGCAACATCGAATTGCGGTCGGGCAGCCTCTACGAACCGGTTGCCGGCGAGACGTTCGACCAGATCGTCTCCAACCCGCCGTTCGTGATCACCCCGCGCGGCGAGGGCGTGCCGTCGTACGAGTACCGAGACGGGGGATTGGTCGGCGACGCGCTCGTCGCATCCGTCATCTCCCGCGCGGCCCGCCATCTGGCGCCCGGCGGCGTCGCCCAGCTGCTCGGCAACTGGGAGTACCACGACGGTGTGGACGCCTTCGAGCGCGTGACCGCCTGGCTCGACGGAACCGGGCTCGACGCCTGGGTCGTGGAACGCGAGGTGCAAGACGCCGCGCTCTACGCCGAGACCTGGATCCGCGACGGCGGGATACTGCCCCGCACCGACGAGTTCGACGCTCTCTACGCCGCCTGGCTCGACGACTTCGCCGCCCGCGGCGTTTCGAGCATCGGCTTCGGCTACGTGACTCTGCGCCGACCCGTGACGGGAGGGCCGACCCTGCGCAGGCTGGAACGCCTGCACGGCGGTCTCGGCAACAATCCCGCGGGACTCGGCGTACACGTCGCGGCCACCCTGGCGGCCCACGACCTGCAGGCGCCGCTGTCCGACGCGGAGCTGACGCGCACGGCCCCCGTCGTGGCGGGCGACGTGACCGAGGAGCGGCACTACTGGCCGGGCGACGAAGACCCGACGGTGATGGATCTGCGGCAGGGCACGGGCTTCGGCCGCACGTTCCCGCTCGGCACGGCGCTGGCCGCGGTGGTCGGTGCGTGCGACGGCGAGCTCGAGTTGGGCGCCATCTGCTCGGCCGTCGCCCAGCTGCTCGGGGTCGACAGCGACGAGCTGCTGGCCGAAGTGCTGCCGAGCGTGCGCGAACTGCTGACGACCGGCTTCCTAGGCGTCTAGGTCTCCTAGGCCCTTACGCCTCTAGGCTTCGTCGACGTAGTCGGCGAGCTCGGGGTGCTTGCCGAGCCAGTGGGCCACCATCGGGCATTCGCCGACGATGCGCTTGTCTTCGGCGCGTGCCTCGGCGACCGCGAACTCGATGAGCCCGGTCGCGAAACCGCGGCCGCCGAACTCGGGTTGCACCACCGTGTGCGTGAAAACGCGCTGCGTCGCCGTGTCGGTGTAGCGGGCGTAGCCGATCTCCGACCCGTCGAGAACCAGGGTGTACTGCGTGCGTTCGGGCTCATGCTCGATCTGGGGCTTGTCCATCCCCCCATCCTGCCCCGAAGCGGGCGTTCGCCGCAGGATTCGGCTCACACGTCGCATCCACTCTTCTCCCACGTGTCGCATAGGCGGGCCTGAGACGATACAGACGTGTTCCGTCGCCACCCGATCGTCAGTGTCGTGACTCTGGCGTATCTCGGAACACTCGCGTGGCTCACGCTCACACCGTCGAACGCCGGCGTGCGCACGTTCTCGCTGCTGCAGCGGGTCGCGCGCTCCGTCCAGTCGAACGTCGGCACGGAGTTCCTCACCTTCGGTCGGGTCGAATTCGCCGCCAATGTCGCGCTCTTCGTGCCCATGGGTGTCTTCGTCCTGCTGCTGCTCGGCCGGAGGCTCTGGTGGGTGGGCGTCTTCGCCGGGCTACTCGCCTCGTGCTGGATCGAGCTTGCCCAGGGCGTCTGGCTCTCCGACCGGGTCTCGGATCCACGCGACCTGCTGTCGAACGGCCTCGGCACCGTGGTCGGCGTGCTGCTCGCCCTGCTCGTCACCTGGCCGGCGGCGCACCGGCTGCGGCAGCAATCTCGGGCGAGGGCGGCACGTCAGTCGGAGGCCTAGCGGCGCGTGGGCGAAGATGGAGCCATGACAACCCCGGTGGAAACCTTCGATTTCGGAATCGGCGCCCAGGTCTACGTCGAGGCGGTGTCGGAAGACGACCCCTCGCCCTGGCCGGAAGAACCGAGCGGCGTCATCGTCGGCGCGGGCGGGGCAGCGATCCAGCGCGTGACCAACACCGGCGGGCCGACCCGCATGTGGATCGTCGAGTTCGACTCGCCGCAGACGCACCTCGACGGCACGACCGGGCACACGAGCGCCCAGGTGCACGAGAAGTACCTACACCTGGCCCCGCCCTACGTCGCGGAGCACTCCCTCCAGGGGAACTAGGCCGTGACGTACGACCGCTACGGCTCTGACCCGCTCGTCGGGTTCACCAAGCGCCCCGTTCTCGCCGCCGCTCCCGTGGTCGCTGCGGAGCGCGACCTGGTGCTCGAGCACGCGGCGACGGGTTTCGTCGGCGCCATCGTGCGCATCGAGAGCACGAGCGTCGAACTCGAAGACCGCGCGGGCAAGATCCGGGCCTTCCCGCTCGGTGCCGGCTTCCTCGTGGACGGTGCGCGGGTCACCCTCGGTCCACCGGTGCGCAAAGCGGCGTCGACCGGGCGCAGCGCCTCCGGCTCGATCAGGGTCGCGGATGTCGCGGCTCGCGTTGCGCTGCCGAGCCGTATCTACGTCGAGGGCCGCCACGACGCGGAACTCGTCGAGAAGGTCTGGGGGCACGACCTGCGGGTCGAGGGCGTCGTCGTCGAATACCTCGAGGGCGTGGACGACCTGGTGAGCCTGGTCGCGGAGTTCGGCCCCGCGAAATCCCGCAGGCTGGGCGTGCTGGTCGACCACCTGGTTCCCGGGTCGAAGGAGAGCCGAATCGCGGATGCCGTGGCGCGCGGACCGCACGGATCCCACGTTCTCGTCGTCGGGCATCCGTATATCGACGTCTGGCAGGCGGTCAAGCCGCAGCGACTGGGTCTGCGCGAGTGGCCCGTCATCCCGCGCGGAATCGAGTGGAAGCACGGCATCTGCGCCGCGCTCGGCTGGCCGCACGCGGAACAGGCCGACATCGCCCGCGCCTGGCAGCGCATCCTCGGTCAGGTGAATTCCTACAACGATCTCGAGCCCGCCCTGCTGGGAAGAGTCGAACAGCTCATCGACTTTGTGACCGATCCGGCCTAGCAGCACACTGGGGGGTATGGACCCAGAGAACAACGTCGTTCGCAGCCGCACCGTCGAGTGGGACGACCCGATGGTCGGCGCCTCGCGCGCCGCCACGATGCCCGGCATCGAGTACCTGCAGGCCATGATCGACGGCGAGATCCCGCCGCCGCCGATCACGGCGCTGATGAATATGAACCTCGAGTCGGTGGGCCAGGGGACGGCGACGTTCAGCTGCCATCCCGACGAGTCGCACTACAACCCGATCGGCTCGGTGCACGGCGGCTTCGTCTGCACCGTGCTCGACTCGGCGGCGGGCTGCGCGGTGCAGACGACACTTCCGGCGGGCACGGGCTACACGTCGCTCGAGATCAAGGTGAGCTACCTGCGGGCGGTGAGCACCACGACGGGGCCGCTCACCGTGGTCGGCACGGTCACCAAGCCGGGATCACGAGTCGCGTTCGCCGAGGCGATCGTGCTCGACGGCCAGGGGCGCACCGTGGCGACGGCGAGCAGCACGCTGCTGGTCTTCCCGATCCCGGCCGCCTAGCGACCGACGCCTGGGGACCGGCGGCTACGACTGCCCGCTGGGCCCGTGCAGCGCTGACCAGCGCCCGGGCCGCACGGCCCAGCCGACGATCGTGAGGATGACGGCGGCGATGAGCGCGGTGGTGCCGGCGGCGAACAGGGTGCCGAGCAGGTCGATCGCCTCCTGCGGCGGCACCGTGCCGACGAGCGAGTTCGCCTCGACCACGAGGTGAAGGTAGAGCGCGCTGTTCGCGACCCAGAAGACGAGGATGCCCGCGATGATCCACGTCAGCTCGGGCCGGCGGGTCGTCTGGTTCGCCGCGATCGCTCCGACGAGCACCGCCGCCACGAAGAACACGGCGGCCACGATCGACAGCGCGAACGCGGCGACGGGAAGGAAGATGCTCGCGACGGCGACGAGCAGGCCGGCCGCCACGGCGGCGGCGGACCAGCGCCAGAGACGTCGGGCCCGCTCCGTCGGAGTCCGGGCCATCACGCGCCCGTGCCGGAATCGAGCAGGATGGTGCGCACCTCGCGGCGCAGGACCTTGCCGATCAGCGACTTCGGCAGCGCCTCGACGACGACGAGACGCTTGGGCACCTTGTAGGGCGTGAGGTTCTCGCGCACGTAGGCGCGCGCCGCCTCGGCGTCGAGTTCGGCCCCCGGCTCGAGCACGACGGCCGCGACGACCGCCTCGCCGCTGTGACCGTCAGGAAGGCCGACGACGGCGGCATCCGCAATGCCGCGGAAACCGCGCAGGCATTCCTCGACCTCGCTGGGGGCGACATTGAATCCGCCCGTGATGATGAGTTCCTTGATGCGGTCGACGATGCTGACGAATCCGTCGGCGTCGATGCTCACGATGTCTCCCGTGCGGAACCAGTGCGCGCCATCGTCGGTGGATTCTACGAAGACCTCGGCCGTCTCGTCGGGCTTTCCCCAGTAGCCGCTGAAGACCTGCGGGCCGCGAACGAGCAGCTCGCCCGCCTCGCCCGGCGCCCGGTCGGCCTGGGGGTTCTCGGGGTCGACGACCCGCACCTCGGTGTTGGGCAGCGGGAGGCCGACGGTGCCCGCGCGGCGGCTGGGCGCGACGGGGTTCGCCATCAGCACGGGGGAGGTCTCGGAGAGCCCGTAGCCCTCGACGAGGTAGCCGCCGGTCGCGGCCTCCCACGGCTCGACTACGGCGGCCGACAGGGGCATGGCGCCCGAGATGGAGATCTCGATGCCGGCGAGCGAGACGCCCTTGTCGGCGGCGGCCTTCGTGAGGCGCTCGTAGATCGGCGGGACCGCGGGCAGGAACGTCGCGGGCCGCTTCTTGACGACCGCGAGCACGAGGTCGGGGTCGAACTTCGGAAAGAGCACGAGCCGCGCGCCCATGCTCATGGCGAAGGTGAGGCAGAGCGTGAGCCCGTAGGCGTGGAACATCGGCAGCACGGCGTAGACAACGGCGGTGCCCCGGGGCACCGTCGGCGTCCACGCGCGGGACTGCGCCGCGTTCACCGTGAGATTGAGGTGCGTGAGGGTCGCGCCCTTGGGGCTGCCGGTCGTGCCGCTCGTGTACTGCAGCAGCGCGACGTCGTCGGCCCCCGGCCGGGCGACGTCGACGTCGATCGGCTTGCTCTTCAGCAGGTCCTTCCAGAGAACGGTGCCGCGCACGCTCGTGGTGAGTGCGCCGCGGGACTCGCGCGCCTTGGCGACGGGCAGACGCAGCAGCGCTCGCGTCATGAACGGCATAGCCCGTGTGACGTCCACCGAGATGATCGTCTCGACCGCGACATCCGAGGGAAAAGCCTGAATCGTCTCGACGACCTTGTTCCAGGCGATCACGAAACGCGCGCCGTGGTCTTCGAACTGGTGCCGCAGTTCGCGGGGCGTGTAGAGCGGGTTGTGTTCGACGACGATGGCGCCGAGGCGAAGCACGGCGTAGAACGCCACAATGTGCTGGGGCGCGTTCGGGAGCACGAGGGCCACCGGGTCGCCCTTCTTCACGCCGAGCCGCCTCAGGCCCTCGGCGGCCCGGGAGATCTGCTCGCCCAACTCGCTATAGGTCGTGGTCGCTCCGAAGAATTCCAAGGCCACATTGTCGGGGAATTCTCGGATGGAGTTGTCGACCAGGTCGAACAGCGACCCTTCGGGAAGTGCGATCTCGTGCGGGACTCCGGGAGCGTAGCTGGCCAGCCAGGGGCGGGGCGTATAGGTGGTCACGAGGACCACTCTATTGAAGCTAGGCGGCGCGCACGATTTCGATGGCGCGCTCGCGGGACAGCGTCTGCCCCACCTCGACCGCGTGGTTGTAGTCGGCGCCGCGCATGGCGACGTAGACGCGGCCCACTTTGTGCACGTAGCCGAGCGTCTCTGTGGGTGTGAGCAGGGCGAAGAGTTCGTCGTCGATCATCGCGACGCTCACGGAACGGGCGGGGGTGGGCTTGCGGCTCGGGGAAATGAGCACCATGGTGGTCGTCGTCCTATGGGTCTGCTGTACGGCCCTCGATTGGGGGCACTACAGTCAACCAAACGAAGTGTTCGTCAGAGAGACACTTGTCAAACGGTGGAACCCCTGCTACACCTGCGACCGCGGCGCGGGGGTGTCGCCGTGCGGCTCGCCCGTGAACTGCAGACCCTGGGCCGTGTGGGCGGAGAGGGTGAGGATGTCGAGCCATTCCCGGTTGATCGTGACCGGTTTGCTGCCGGAGTATCGGAAGTACAGCGGGATCGAGGAGTCGAGCCAGATGCTGCTGCGGCCGTCACCCACGCTCGCATCGTCTTTCCAGGAGAAGAAGAAGCTCTCGCGCCGACGCAGCTTCGCACCGATGACGAGCTGTAGGTGGGCCATAGCCCTGTCGTCGAAAACTACCTCGATGCCTGACTCGCCATACAGAATCTTGCCCATAACCACTTCCATCGTCGGTCCTTCCCCCGCGAGGGGGAAATGCGCCCCGGACGTCGTCGTGCGGGGTAGTAGTGCACGGTGTTACTCGAAGACTAGACCACGAGCTATGCCGTGTGAACACGCTCTCTCGGGATTGGCGCGAAGGCGTTCCTGGCCGCCGCGAGCGAGTCGAAAATCACGCGCTGACCGGGGTCGTCCATGGTCGTCACCTCGAAGAGTCCATTGCGCAGCTCGATGAATCCGAGAATGGACAGGTGGTCGCTTTCGGGAAGGCGGTTGTCGCAGACGCGCCATTCCCGCTCGGAGAGTGCGTCGAGTCGGATGTCGATAGACAGGGGTCGCTGTTCGTACTGCATCGTCACTGCTGGGCCTCCTTGCACGAGCAAAATGCCTGCACATCGTACGCAGATGCGCGATCGAAGCAACAGGGATTGCGAAACATACGGCTACCGACGGTCGTCGCGCCCGGTGATCGCCAGCAGGCGTGACTGCAGCGGGGCGTCGTCGGCCACGGGCACGGGCGAGGCGAAGAGCCCGCTCGCCTCGAGCGTGGCCTTCTGCGGCTCGAACACGCTCCACACCGCCCGCACCAGTTCGTCGTCGAGGGTCTCGTCTGCGCCCACCGCGCGCGCCAGATCCCAGGCGTGGATGGTGACGTCGGCGACCTGCTCGCGCAGGTACTCGTCGGCCGTCACCGTGTCGGAGGAGAGCTGCACGCGGGCGTCGCGCGGCGTGCTGTGCCACGCCGACGTGGCGGCGAGGGAGTACAGCGCCCACTCGCCCGCGAGGTCGGCGCGCAGCCGGTCGATGCTCGAGCGAGCCTGTTCCAGCGATCGGCCGGCGAGCAGATGGGGGACCCACTGCTGCTCCGTGACCACGTGGGTGACCAGGTCGCGCACGCTCCAGTCGGTGTCGGGCGTCGGAGCGTCCCAGTTCTGCACGGCGGCGATGCGGGCGGCGAACTCCTGGTGGGCGCGGTGCTGAAGCTGAACCCAGTCGAAATCGGTGGTCGTCACGGTTTGTCTCCCTCGGTGCTGGCGGTCACGCAGATCGTCACGCCGTGTTCAGAGCCAACGTCGAGCGGTGGGCGGTTCATTCCGCGTCGGCGCAGATCGCGACGCCGCAGACAGCGACGGCCCCCGCCCGTCGCGGTGGCGGTCAGAACAGCGTCGGCACGCCGAGTGCCTGGGCGGCGACAGCGGGCGGCAGTTCCTCGGCGATGAGGGAGGGAAGGGCTCGGCGTTCTCCCCGCTGGTCGAAGCGGGAGCGAACGTCGGGCGCGGCCACGCCGCCCGTCGTGGGGTCTTCGATGCCGCGGGTGAGCCCGTGCTTGCGGATGAGGGGCCGCATCTTGGCCGCGAGCCACTGTCGATATTCTTTGGGCGCGTAGGAGTTGACCCCGTAGTACATGAACCGGTACTTCTCGACGAGGTGCGGATGATTCAGCTCGAGCCACTGCATGAACCACTCTTTGGTTCCGGGCCGGAGGTGCAACGCCGTGTACAGCACCGTCGTGGCGCCGGCCGCTTTGATCTGGCGGAGCGCCTCGTCGAGGTGCGCGGTGGTGTCGGTGAGGTGCGGCAGGATCGGCATCATAAATACGGAACAGTCGAGCCCGGCCTCGCGCACCGCCGTCACCGTGGCGAGCCGCGCCTTCGCGGTGGGGGTGCCCGGCTCGACCGCCTGCTGCAGGTCGTCGTCGAAGATCGCGATCGACATCGCGAGCGACACGGGAATCTGCGTGTTCGCCTAGACCAGCAGAGGTAGATCGCGGCGCAGCAGGGTGCCCTTGGTGAGGATGGAGAACGGCGTTCCGCTCTGGGCGAGCGCGGCGATCACGCCGGGCATCAGCCGGTAGCGGCCCTCGGCCCGCTGGTACGGGTCGGTGTTGGTTCCCAGCGCGACCGCCGGAATCACGGCGCGCTTGGTTCGCAGCTCTTTCGCCAGCACCTCGGCGACGTTGACCTTGACGATGATCTCGTTGTCGAAGTCTTTGCCGGCGTCGAGCTCGAGATAGGTGTGGGTGTTGCGCGCGAAACAGTAGACGCACGAGTGGCTGCACCCGCGGTACGGGTTGATCGTCCACGCGAAGGGCATCGAGTTGCTGGCGCCCGGCACGTGGTTGAGGGCGGTCTTCGCGAGCACCTCGTGGAAGGTGATGCCGGCGAACTCGGGGGTCTGCACGCTGCGCACCACGTTGCTGAGCTTGGCGAGACCGGTGAGGGAATCGCGCTGCTCGACGTTGATCGCCTGGCCGTCCCACCTCATGCTGAACCCTCGGTTAAATGCCTCACGCCCCCATTCGAACACATGTTCGAACGGAGGCGCAAGTGCCGCGTGGGTATCTAACGACGTGCTGCGAGCAGATTACGGCTGGAGCGTGACCTGGATCTCGAAGTTGATGGTGACGTCGTTGCCGAGCGTGAGGCCGCCGGCCTCGAGCGCAGCGTTCCAGTTCACACCGAAGTCGAGGCGGTTGATCTTGGTCGAGGCCGAGGCGCCGAGCTTGGTCTGGCCGTAGCCGTCGACCATAACGCCGCCGAGCTCGCCCTTCAGGGTGACGGGCTTGGTGACGCCGCGCAGGGTGAGGTCGCCGTCGACGAAGAAGACGTCGCCGTCGACGCGCACGCCGGTGGAAACGAAGTCCATGGTCGGGAACTCTTCGACGAGGAAGAAGTCGCTCGTCTTGAGGTGGCCGTCGCGGTCGGCCTGGTTGGTGTTGACCGAGGCAACGTCGACCGAGGCGGTGACGGTGGTGTCGGCGGGGTTGGTGGTCGTGACGACGGTGACATCGAACTTCTCGAACGCGCCACGCACCTTGGAGATGGCGAGGTGGCGCACGCTGAAGGTGATGTCGGAGTGGGTGGGGTCGAGGGTCCAGGTTCCGGCGGGGATGGTGGCGACGTCGATGGTCATGTGTGTACTCCAGAGTTTTCGAAATATACGAGCACGGCGGTGCTCACAGATTCATTCAAGCGCATGGACCTGTGCGCTATTCCCGATCGACCAAAAAAGTTTCAGCGACAACTAAATTCGCCGGTCGGGCTCCGCAGCGCGCGAGGTCCGACCGGCGAAGGGGTGTGCGCGAATCAGTGCTGCAGGATGACGGCGCTGTGAGCCGGCAGGCTCAGCACGGTGCCGGTGACGGTGGCCGCGTCATCCGTCGCCAGGATCACGGTCGCCTCGAGCACGGGCAGCGACAGCGTTTCGAGACCGAAGTTCACCACGATCGACACGTCGTCGCGCTCCACCCGGAACCAGCGTGTGTCGTCGTCGAACGAGGCGCGGAGGTGCGCGAAGTCGGGGTCGGAGAACGCCGGCACTGCGCGGCGCACCGCGATCAGCTCGCGGTAGAGGGCGAGGAGACGCGCGTGATCGCCCGATTCGACCGACGACCAGTCGAGTTTCGAGCGCTCGAAGGTCTGCGGGTCCTGCGGGTCGGGCACGGTGTCGGGATCCCAGCCCATCGCCTCGAACTCGGCGATGCGGCCCTCGGCGGTGGCCTTGCCCAGTTCGGGTTCCGGATGCGACGTGAAGAACTGCCACGGGGTGGTGGCGCCGAACTCCTCGCCCATGAACAGCATGGGAGTGAAGGGCGAACACACGGTGAGAACGGCGGCGATGGCCAGCTGGCCGTAGTCGAGGGTCTCGGTGAGCCGGTCGCCGGCCGCGCGGTTGCCGATCTGGTCGTGGTCCTGCGAGAACGTCACGAGACGCCAGGCGGGCATGACCGGGTCGATCGGCGCACCGTGGTCGCGCTTCCGGAACGATGAGAACGTGCCGTCGTGGAAGAACCCGCGCGTCGAGACCTTGGCGAGGGCTTCGAGCGAGGCGAAGTCGGCGTAGTAGCCGCTCGTCTCGCCCGTGAGCGCGACGTGCAGCGCGTGGTGGTAGTCGTCGCTCCACTGTGCCGCGAGCCCGAGTCCGTTGGCCTCGCGCGGGGTGACGATGCTGGCGTCGTTCATGTCGCTCTCGGCGATCAGCGTGAGCGGGCGCCTGACGTGGGCGCTCAGCGCGTCGGCCTCCTGCGCGAGCTCCTGCAGGATGTGCGGTGTGGCGGTGTCGACGAGGGCGTGAACGGCGTCGAGGCGCAGCGCGTCGACGTGGAAGTCGCCGAGCCACATCAGGGCGTTGTCGAGGATGTAGCGGCGCACCTCGGCCTCGTCGAGGTTGACCGACGAGCCCCAGGTGTTGGCGCTCTCGGAGTGCAGGTACGGGCCGTAGACCGGCAGGTAGTTGCCGCTCGGGCCGAGGTGGTTGTAGACGACGTCCTGGATGACCGCCAGACCGCGGGCGTGGCAGGCGTCGACGAACCGCTGGTAGGCGGCCGGTCCGCCGTAGGTCTCCTGCACCGAGTACCAGAGCACGCCGTCATAGCCCCAGTTGTGCGTGCCGTTGAAGCTGTTGACCGGCAGCACCTCGACGAAGTCGATGCCGAGGTCGACGAGGTAGTCGAGACGCTCGATCGCCGAGTCGAGGGTGCCCTCGGGCGTGAACGTGCCGACGTGCATCTCGTAGATGATCCCGCCGGCGAGCTGGCGTCCGGTCCACGCGGCGTCCGTCCACTCGAATTCGGAGTCGTCGAACACCGCGCTCGCGCCGTGCACGCCGTCGGGCTGGCGACGCGACCGCGGATCGGGCAGCAGGTCGCCGCCGTCGATCTGATAGCCGTAGCGGGTTCCCGCCGACGCGTCGACGGTGGTGCCGGCGGGCACGACCCAGGTGCCGCCGCCCGCCGACTCGAGGGGCACGGCCGTGCCCTCGACGTTCAGGTCGACGCGGGTGGCGAGCGGTGCCCACACCTCGTAGTTGCGGTTCTTCACGATGCGACCTCCACGGGGGCGAGCAACACCACCGGATACTTGTGGAACAACTCTGAGAGCAGAACGCTGCCGCCCGGGTAGCGGGCGCCGGTGATCACGTCTTCGAGGTCGTGGCCCGGCAGCGTGATGGTGGTGTCGCCCCAGCCGTCGCCCGCCGCGAGCCCGACGGGCAGACGGGTCGCGACGGTCACGGCGCCGCCGCGGTCGAACGCGACGACGTGCGCGGCCTGCTTGCCGAAGGCCTCGAGCGGGGCGTAGCGGGTGAACAGCTCGGTACGGTCGCGACGCAGCCGCAGGGCACGCGAGGTGACGAGCAGCTTGGCCGCGCCGGTTTCGTCGATCTCCGGATGCGCCCCCGCCGAAACCGCCGCCAGATACAGGCGTCGGATGTCATAGTCGACCGGTCTGCGGTTGTCGGGGTCGACCAGGCTCGTCTCCCAGAGCTCGCTGCCCTGATAGACGTCGGGCACGCCGGGAGCGGTGAGCTGCACGACCTTCGCCGCGAGAGAGTTCGACCACCCGGCATCCGCGATCTCTTCGACGAATCCCTCGACGATGCCGCGTACCGCCGCGTCGTCGAACACACTGTCGACGACCGCGTGCATGCGCGCCTCGAATTCCTCGTTCGGGCCGGTCCAGGTCGTGGAGTTGCCTGCCTCGCGGGCCGCCTTCTCCGCGTAGCCGTGCAGGCGTTCCCGGCTGGCGGGCCACGCGCCGACGATGGCTTCCCAGAGCAGGTTCTCGAGCGGGCCGTCGCCGAGCGGCGCCAGCTCGCGTAGGTTTCCGAGCACGGACTCCCAGCGCTCGGGCAGCTCGGAGAGAACTGTGATGCGGGCGCGGGTGTCTTCGCCGCGCTTCGTGTCGTGGGTGGAGAGCGTGGTCATCGAACCGGGCAGGCTCGCCTGACGGTCGCTCTGGCGCTGGTGGAACTCGGCGACCCCGATGCTGAACTCCTCGGGGTCGGCGCCCACCTCGGTGAGCGAACCGAGCCGGGTGTAGCGGTAGAACGCGGTGTCCTCCACGCCCTTGGCCATCACCATGCCCGAGGTCTGCTGGAAGCGCACGGCCATCGGCTGCTCGGGGTCGAGCAGCACGGGCAGCAGATCGTCGATCGTCGCCGACAGCTCGGGGCGGTGACGGCGGGCGAGTTCGGCGGCCTCGTGCACGTGCTCGGCGCCGCTCGGCAGGTAGGAGCGGTAGACGGGGAAGCAGGCGAGCAGCTCGGCCACCGCGTCGGCGACGAGGGCGGTGTCGCTGTCGGGACGGGCCACGCCGTACTCGCGGGCGAGCCGGTTGACCTCGGAGTTGAGGATGCCGTCGGCTATGCCGCGCTTGGTGCCGTGGATGAGCGTCTTCCACTCCACCGGCTGGGCGCGGTCGCGCAGGGCCGTGTCGATGGCGTCGAGGCGCTCGCGCCCGCCGCCGTCGACCAGCACACGGTCGATGTCGGCGAGGGCGTCGTAGCCGGTGGTGCCGGCGGTCGCCCAGAACCCGGGCAGCCGTTCGGGCCCCTCGAGGATCTTCTCGACGAGCACGTAGGTGCCGCCGGTCGCCGCGGCGAGCATGTCGAGGTAGCCGCCCGGGTCGGCGAGACCGTCGGGGTGGTCGACCCGCAGTCCGTCGGCGAGGCCCTCGGTGATCCAGCGCACGATCTCGGCGTGCGACTCCTCGAAGACCCACGGCACCTCGACGCGCACGCCCGCGAGCGTGTTCACCGCGAAGAAGCGGCGGTAGTTGAGTTCCGAATCCGCGCGGCGCCAGTTGATCAGTTCGTAGTTCTGACGGTCGTGCACCTCCCTGGCGGAGGCGCCGTCGTCGGCGGTGCCGGCCGCGATCGGGTAGCGGTTCTCGAAGTAGTGCAGCTCGCTGCCGACGATCTTCAGGTCGTCGAGAGCGTCGTCGGCGTCGCCGAGCACGGGGATCCGCAGCTTGCCGCCGCCGAAGTCCCAGTCGATGTCGAACGCCTCGGCGTAGCGGGAGTCGCGGCCCTTCTCGAGCACGTCCCACCACCACGCGGTCTGCGTAGCGTCTTCCACACCGAGGTGGTTCGGCACGATGTCGACGAGCAGGCCTAGGCCCGCCTCGTGGCAGGCCTTCGAGAGCGCGGCGAGACCCTCGGGTCCGCCGCGCGCGGGGTCGACGATCGAGTTGTCGACGACGTCGTAGCCGTGGTTCGAGCCCTTGGTCGACCGCAGGATCGGCGAGACATAGACCCAGTCGGCGCCGAGCGAGCGCACGTAGTCGACGAGATCGGCCGCGGCGAAGAGCGTGAACTCCGCGGTGATCTGCAGCCGGTAGGTCGAGACGGGCAGCGCGGTGACGGCGGCCATTACTCGACGACCGGTCGGGCCGGGGCGTTGATGGCGCTGCTCGTGCCGGTCTGGGCGATGAGCGACGCCGCGACCGAGTTGTCGGTCTCGGGCTCGGGGCCGGAGGACTGGCGCAGGATCAGCGCGGAGACCGCCTGCGCGGTCACCGTGTCGCCCGCGTTGCGCGGCTCGGTGGAGACGCCGGCGCCTGCCGTGTCGACCACGATCTCCCAGGCGGAGGCGTACTCGTCTTCGGGCAGCGTGAACTCCACGGCCTCTGTGTGCGCGTTGAGAAGGATGAGGAAGTGCACGTCGACGATGGGCTCGCCGCGCATGTCCTTGCCGCGGATGCCGTCGCCGTTGAGGAACACGCCGATCGAACGGCCGAAGCCGGAATCCCAGTCCTCGGGGGCCATGGCCCCGCCGTCGGGAGCCAGCCAGCCGATGTCGGGCAGCGGCGCACCTTCTTCGCGACGCACGGGGCGCCCGTCGAAGAAGCGGCTGCGGCGGAACGTGGGGTGGTCCTTGCGCAGGTGCGCGATCGCCGCCACGAACTCCATCAGCGGCAGGTCGGCCTTGTCCCAGTGGATCCAGCTGATCTCGTTGTCCTGGGCGTAGCCGTTGTTGTTGCCGCCCTGGGTGCGTCCGATCTCGTCGCCGTGCAGCAGCATCGGAACGCCCTGCGAGATCAGCAGCGTGGTGAGGAAGTTGCGCTGCTGCCTGGCACGCATTTCGAGCACGTGCGGGTCATCCGTCGGTCCCTCGACGCCGAAATTGTACGAGCGGTTGTGCGATTCGCCGTCGTTGTTGTCTTCGCCGTTGGCGTCGTTGTGCTTCTCGTTGTACGACACGATGTCGGCGAGCGTGAAGCCGTCGTGCGCGGTGACGAAGTTGATGGATGCGACCGGACGTCGCCCCGACTGCTCGTAGAGGTCGGCGCTACCGGTGAGGCGCTCGGCGAACTCGCCGAGCGTCGACGGCTCGCCCTTCCAGAAGTCGCGAACCGTGTCGCGGTACTTACCGTTCCACTCCGTCCACTGGGGCGGGAAGTTGCCGACCTGGTAGCCGCCGGGACCGACGTCCCAGGGCTCGGCGATGAGCTTCACCTGCGAGACGATCGGGTCCTGCTGCACGAGCTCGAAGAAGGTCGACAGCTTGTCGACGTCGTAGAACTCGCGGGCGAGCGTGGAGGCGAGGTCGAACCGGAAGCCGTCGACGTGCATCTCGGTGACCCAGTAGCGCAGGCTGTCCATGATGAGCTGCAGCGAATGCGGGTGGCCCACGTTCAGCGAGTTGCCGGTGCCGGTGTAGTCCATGTAGTACTCGGGGCTGCCGTCGACGTGGCGGTAGTACGCCTTGTCGTCGATGCCGCGCATCGAGAGCATCGGGCCGAGGTGGTTGCCTTCCGCGGTGTGGTTGTAGACCACGTCGAGGATGACCTCGATGCCCGCGTCGTGCAGCGAGCGCACCATGCCTTTGAACTCCTGCACCTGCTGGCCGAGCTCGCCGTTGGAGGCGTAGCCCGAGTGCGGTGCGAAGAAGCCGATGGTGTTGTAGCCCCAGTAGTTGCTGAGGCCCTTCTCCTGCAGCGCCGAGTCGTTGACGAACTGGTGCACCGGCATGAGCTCGACGGCCGTGACGCCGAGCTTCTGGTAGTGCTCGATCATGATCGGGTGGGCGACGCCGCCGTAGCTGCCGCGCTGGTCTTCGGGGATGCCCGGGTGCAGCTTGGTGAGGCCCTTGACGTGCGCCTCGTAGATGAAGGTGTCGCTGTACGGCGTGCGCGGATGGCGGTCGCCGGCCCAGTCGAAGTAGGGGTTGATGACGACGCCGAGCATCGTGTGCGCGGCCGAGTCGTCGTCGTTGCGCGAGAGCGGGTCGCCGAAGTTGTAGGGGAACACGCTCGGGTCCCAGTCGATGACACCGGTCGTCGCCTTGGCGTACGGGTCGAGCAGCAGCTTGTTCGGGTTGCTGCGTTCGCCCTTCTCGGGGTCGTACTCGCCGTGCACGCGGTAGCCGTAGCGCTGCCCGGGCTGGACCTGGGGCAGGTAGCCGTGCCAGACGAACGCGTCGACCTCGGTCAGCTCGAAGCGGGTCTCGTTGTGGTCGTCGTCGAACAGGCAGAGTTCGACCTTCTGGGCAGATTCGCTGAATAGTGCGAAGTTCGTTCCGTTTCCGTCATATGTTGCGCCGAGCGGGTAGGCAGATCCGGGCCAGACAGTCAATTAATCCCCTTGTTATAGACGTGGTGGGTCGTGTTCACGATAGACGGTGGCTCTCAACGCTGTCACAGCTTTGCCGGGTTGACGCACCTGTGCTAGTCGCTAGGGTGTTGGCGTGAACCGTTATGTCGCGTTGCTCCGGGGTATCAATGTGGGAACGGCGAAGTCCATCGCGATGGCCGACCTGCGGGCGTGTTTCGAGGCGCTCGGCCACGAGAATGTGCGCACTCTCCTGCGCAGCGGCAACGTCGTGTTCGACTCGTCCGACGTCGTCGACGCCCGTTCGCTCGAAGCGGCGATCGCGGCTGCCACGGGCGTGTCGGCCCCCGTGGTACTCGTCGACGACGCGCGGTTCCGCGAGATCGTGGCCGCGAATCCGTTGGCTTCGGTGTCGGTCGATCCGTCGCGGGCGCTGGTCTACTTTTTGGACGGCCCCGCGGATGACACGGTCCGCGGCCGCCCGTCCGACACCGATCTTCTTCCCGAACGCCTGGTGGCCGGTCCGCACGCGATCTACCAGTGGTGTCCGAACGGCATCTCCGAGTCGAAGGTGCCGGCGAAATACTTTCTGAGCCTCGGCGTGACCGCGACCGGACGCAATCTGCGCACGGTCGAGAAGATCGTCGCGCTGCTCGACACACCCTAGGGTGAGGGGATGTTGACCTCCGACTCCGTTCTCGAAGCCCGGTTCACCGTCACGAAATTCCGCGAGGGTTACGAGCAGGGTCCCGTCACCGGCTTCCTCACCGTGGCGGGTGCGGCGCTCGCCGCGTGGGAGACGGCCGTGACCGCCGGGCGGCCCGTGTCGGCCGCCGGGCTGTCGGCGGACGAGGTGGCCCACCTGCGCCTGCCGACCACGAAGTTCGACAACGGCTTCGACCAGGACGAGGTCGACGACCTGCTCGAGCGGGTTGTGGCGGCTCTACGCGAGTACGAGGCGGCTCCGGTCGCCGCGCCCGTCGAAGCGCCGCCCGCCGACCTGCTGCACTCGTCGTCTCTCGCCGACGCGACGTTCACCACCACGAGGTTCCGCACGGGCTACTCGATCGTCGGTGTCGACGGCTTCCTCGCCGCGGCCCGCGAGCTGATCGCCGCCTACGAGACCACGGGCGAACCGCCGGTGCCGGCGCCCTTCGTGTCGGCCGACGTGGTCAACGTGCGGTTCACGACAACCTCGTGGCGCCGCGGCTACGAGCAGAACGAGGTCGGCGAGCTGCTCACCCGCATCATCGCGACGTTGGCGTACTACGAGCGGGTAGCGGCCGCCCGCTGACCCGGGCGCGCCGCGTCCAGTTGTCACGAATCGACCTATCGACCGTCGAAACGGGTCGATATGTGACAACTCGCGGCCGCGGGGAGCAGGCCTCGGCTAGCGGTCGCGCTTCGGGAGCCACTCGGCCCCGAGCACCGCGGCCTGCGTTCGCCGCTGCATCCCGAGCTTCGACAGGATGCCGCTCACGTTGTTCTTCACGGTCTTCTCGGCCAGGAAGAGCGCGCCGGCGATCTCGCGGTTCGACATACCCTCGGCGATGAGCGCGAGGATCTCGGTCTCGCGCGGGGTCAGCAGTCCGAGCGGCGACGCGGTCGCACCGGGGGAGCGCACGCGGTCGAGCACGCGCTCGGTGACCGCGGGATCGAGCAGCTTGGTGCCGGCCGCCACCGAGCGGATCGCGTCGACCAGACTGGTAGCCCTCACCTCTTTCAGCAGGTAGCCGTCGGCACCCGCGAGCACCGCGGCGAGCACGGCCTCGTCGTCGTCGAACGAGGTGAGGATGAGGCACCGGATGCTCGGATCCGCCGATTTCACGTCGCGGCACACGTCGATGCCGCTGCCGTCGGGGAGGCGTCCGTCGAGGATCGCGACCGTGGCGCCGGAAGCGACGATCGCGGCCGCCGCGCCGGTGGCCACGCCGCTCTCCCCGACCACCGCGAAGTCGCTCTCCTCGGAGAGCAGGTCGATGAGACCGCGGCGCACGATCTCGTGGTCGTCGAGCAGGTAGAGACGCACGGGAGCTGTCACTGAGTCACCACGGGCACGGCCCAATCGATAGTCGTTCCCGAGGGCGCGCGCGCGGCGGTCGCGAACCGGCCGCCGCGGGCCAGCGCCCGATGGTCGAGGTTGTCGAGTCCGCTGCGCTTGCCGACCTCGCCGAGGCCGCGGCCGTTGTCGGTGACGACCACCCGCACCTCGGTTGCGGAGACGGCGATCGAGATGTCGACGCGGGTGGCGTCGGCGTGCCGCACGACGTTGCTCAGCGACTCGCGCAGCACGGCCGAGACCTCGTCGCCGAGCTCGCTGTCGATGAGGGTGTCGACGGGTCCGCGGAAGTCGAGCGACGAGTCGATGCCCTCGCCCTCGAGGATCTCGCGCACGAGCTGGTTGAACCGCTTCTTCTGGCTCCACGTCGTGGCGCTCGGCGTCGTTCCGAGCTGGAAGATCGTCTGACGGATCTGCCGGATGGTCACGTCGATCGCGTCGACCTGGGCGGAGATGCGCGCGGCGACCTGGCCGCTCGCCGAACCGACGATGCTCTGCAGCCCGAGCCCGACCGCGAACAGGCTCTGGATGACGTGGTCGTGCAGGTCGCGCGCGATACGGTCACGCTCGTCGGTGAGGGCGACGTGTTCGCGGTTGTTGCGCGCCATCGCGAGTTCTCGGGCGATCGCGACGCTGCGTGCGAACCGCTTCGCCATGCGCCGTTCCGCCACGGTGTAGGGATGTCCGGCGCTGTCGCGGGTGATGACCAGGGCGCCCTCGCGGGTGGCCTCGATGTCGCCCCACGGGATGACCATCGTCGAGCCGATGAGCGCGCTCGCCCAGATCTCGATGTCGCGGAAGGCGGAGGGACGGTCGTCTTTGAGCTCGAGAGCGCGGCGCACCCGCTCGGGCAGCGCGGCGATCTCGTCGTCGGCGACGGTGCCGGTCGCATCGGCGAGGGGGCCGAACTTCTGGGCGAACGGCAGGGCGTCCGGCCGGTCGGTGGGCAGCACGAGACCCACGAACGACGCGTCGGCGAGGGTGAGGATGAGGTCGGCGATGGGCGCGACGTCGGTCTCGCCGAGGTCGCCGGACAGCAGACGCTGGTTGATTTCCTCGGATGCCGCGAGCCACCGTTGCCCGAGGTGGGCCTCCTCGTAGAGGCGCGCGTTGGCGATGGCGGTTCCGGCCATGGAGGCCAGCGTCAGGATGATCTGCTCGTCGACGGCGTCGAACGACCCGCGCGCGCTGCCGGTGAGGTAGAGGTTGCCGTAGATGGTTCCGCCGACGCGCACGGGCACACCGAGGAAGCTCTCCATCGGCGGGTGGCCGGCGGGGAAGCCGACGGAGCGTTCGTCGCGGGAGAGGTGTTCCAGCCTGATCGGCCGCGCCTCGGCGATCACCGAGCCGAGCAGCCCGTGGCCGCTGGGCGGGGCGCCGAGCTCGGCGACGATGCCGTCGCTCATGCCGACATGGATGAACTCCTCGAGCATGCCGTCGGGGGAGATGACGCCGACCGCGCCGTAGCGTGCCGAGGCGAGATTGCAGGCGACCTGCACCACGTTGCGCAGCGCCGTCGGCAGGTCGAGGTCTGATGAAATCGCCTTCGACGCGGCGATGAGACGGGCGAGTTGCTCGCGCGCGATCTCGGGGGTTTCGGCGCGGGTCATGACTTCGTCGACGAGGTCGATGAGGGAGAGCCCGCCATCTGTCTCGTGCGAAAACGCCATGGGTACACAGTATTGGAGCTTTGCTGTGTGTACCGCCGCGCTGCAATGTCGGCGGCCGGGCTTAGCCTCGCCGCGGGAGGAATCGTGGCAGAGCCGGTGAACACCTGGTGGGCGCGCCGCCAGTGGTCCAAGGGCACCGCCATGCCCTACGCCGTCGGCACGTATCGCGCCGACTGGGAACGCTATCCGGTGCTCATCCGCCAGTACCACCCCGAGTTCAACCACGGCGTGACCCTCACGCAGATCCCTCCGCTCGCCGAGGTGCTGCTCGTGTGGCAGTGCGATGCCGGGCACACCTTCGTGGCCACGCCCGAGGAGCAGCGCAACAGGCCGGGGCGCGAGCGGCGTAAGTCGTCGTGGTGTCCCGATTGCGCGGCGCTGGCCGTGAAACGGCGGCCGCCCGTCGCCGCGGCACCCGCCGTGCCGCCGCCGCCGTACGCGTGCGGGCATCCGCGCGATCTTCGACGCATCGAGACCGGCGACGACGACCGCTGCTACCTGTGCCGACGACTCGACGGGTCGGCGGTCACCCGCGAGCGGCTGCTGTCGATCGTGACGCCGGGCCAGCGCGACGCCCTCGCGGTCGAGACGGGCACAGCGACGGCGTACCGCTGGGTGTGCGGCCGCGGTCACGGCACGTGGGAGTCGACGGTCGAGCGCATGCTCGGCGGTCGCGGCTGCCGCACCTGCCGCAACGCGTCGGCCGGGGCCGACAGGGTCGCGGTGGGCGAGCCGTTCGTGAGCGCGCTCGCGCCCAGACCCGCGTCGGCGGTCGAGGGCGACCTGCGCGCACGCGTGGCCGAACGGTTCGACTTCGACCTGAGCAACAACGCGATCCGGGTGGCGAAGCCGTTCTTCAACAACCTCGAGATCTGGCCCGACATCATCGTGCCCGAGCTGCGCGTCGCGATCGAATACGACAGCGTCGGCCGGCACGGGCTCGAGCATGTCGGGCGCCACGAAGAGAAAGACCGCAGGAAAGACCGGATGCTGCGCGCTACCGGCTGGCAGGTCATCCGGGTGCGCACGGGCCGCCTGCTGCCCCTCGGCCCGCACGACCTCGTGGCCGGCTCGGTCTCCGACCGGCTCATCGAGCGGCTCGACGACGAGCTCGCGGTCATCGCGGGCGAGCTGATGGTGGCGTCCTACCGGCGCTGACCGCGCCACTACACTGACAGCCATGAGCCAACCTCAAGCCGCTGTCATGCCGGTGAAGACCAATGTCCTCGCGATCATCTCGCTCATCGCGGCGTTCATATTTCCCCTGGCCGCCGTCATCACCGGCTATATCGCGCAATCCCAGATCCGTCGCACCGGTGAAGAGGGCCGAGGTCTGGCCCGCGCCGGCGTGATCATCGGGATGGTCGGCACGATACTGCAGGTCGTGTTCTTCATCGTCTGGTTCTCGCTGTTCTTCGGCGCGATCGGCCAGATGCGCTGACCCGCTGCCGACGGCTGCCCGTCCGCCTTCCCTCGACAGGAGCCGCGGCATCCGCTCGCCTGCATCCGTCCTGTCGACCGCGCATTCCGGCCAGGTTGTCCTGTTCATGCGTCGTCCGCCGGCGGGGTTACACTGATCTCGAACACGGGAGTCCGGTGAGCCGGGCTGAGAGGAAGCTAAACCAAGCTTCGACCGTCGAACCTGATCTGGATCATGCCAGCGCAGGGAGGCATTCTCACGGGGAGATCCATATCTTCTTCAACCCGTGCCTATTTCAGCGAATGAAAGGGCACGACAAGTGCACACATCCAAGAAAACTCTGGCCTCCGCGGGCATCCTGCTCGCGGTCGGCCTCGCCGTCAGCTCGTGCGCGAGCGACGCGGCCCCGGGCGCGGCGCCCGACACGCTCGTTCTCGTCACGCACGACTCCTTCACCCTGAGCGAGGGCACCCTCGCGAAGTTCACCGACGAGACCGGCATCGAGGTGCAGGTGCAGGCCTCCGGCGACGCGGGCCAGCTCGTGAACAGCCTTGTGCTCACGAAGGACTCGCCGCTCGGCGACGTGGTCTTCGGCATCGACAACACGTTCGCGAGCCGTGCCGTCAACGAGGGCGTGCTCGAGGACTACGCCTCGAAAGACCTGACCGACGCCGAAGAGCAGTACCTGCTGCCCGCCGGCAGCGGACGCGAGCAGCTCACCCCGATCGACAACGGCGACGTCTGCGTCAACGTCGACCACGAGTGGTTCACCGAGGCCGGCATCGAGGAACCGGCGACGCTCGACGACCTGCTCAAGCCGGAGTACAAGGACCTGTTCGTGGTTCCCGCGGCGAACTCGTCGTCACCGGGTCTCGCCTTCCTGCTCGCCACCATCGCCGCCAAGGGCGAGGACGGCTGGCAGGACTACTGGGCCGCCCTCGTCGACAACGGCGTGAAGATCGACGCCGGCTGGAGCGACGCCTACTACGTCGACTTCTCCGGGCCGTCGAGCGACGGCGACCGTCCGCTCGTCGTCAGCTACGCCTCGAGCCCGCCCGCCGAGGTGACCGAGGGCGCGACCGAGGCTCCCACCGGTGCCCTGCTCGACACCTGCTTCCGCCAGACCGAATACGCCGGCGTTATCGCCGGAACGAAGAACAGGGCAGCCGCCGAACAGCTCGTCGACTTCCTCTTCTCGCCGACCGTGCAGAACGACATCCCCGAGAACATGTACGTGTTTCCGGTGAACGCCGAGGCCACGCTGCCCGCGACCTGGGCGCAGTTCGCCGCGATCGCCGACGACCCGTTCGAGGTCGCCCCCGACGAGATCGACGCGAACCGCGAGCAGTGGCTCACCGAGTGGGCGGCGATCGCCACCCCGTGAGTCGCACGAGTGTGAAACCCGCCCCGAGCACGGTCCTCGCGATCGTGCTCGGGGCGGGTGTGCCGCTGGCGTTCGTCGGCGTGTTCTTCGCCTGGCCCGTCGCCGCCATGGTCGCCCGCGGGCTGTTCGCCGACGGGGTGCTCGACCTGGGCGGCTTCGCCGAGGTGCTGACGCGGCCGCGCACGCTGCGCCTCATCGGTCTCACCATCGGCCAGGCCGCGCTGGCCTCGATCGTCTGCGTCATCCTCGGACTCCCGATCGCGCACGTTCTCTACCGATTGCGATTCAGGGGCCAGCGGATGCTGCGGGCCCTCGTCGTGCTGCCGTTCGTGTTGCCCACGGTCGTCGTCGGTGTGGCGTTCCGCACGCTGCTGCGCGAGGGCGGCCTTCTCGGCGACCTGCACCTCGACGGGACGTTCGCCGCCATCATGCTCGCACTCGTCTTCTTCAACGTGGCCGTGGTCGTGCGCACGGTCGGCACCACGTGGGAGGGGCTCGACCAGCGGCAGGAGGAGGCCGCCCGCGTGCTCGGTGCCGGTCCCGTGCGGGTGTGGTTCACCGTCACGCTGCCGCGGCTCGCGCCCGCGATCACCTCGGCAGCATCCATCGTCTTCCTGTTCTGCTCCACGGCTTTCGGTGTCGTGCTCGTCTTGGGCGGCACCAGGTTCGGCACGATCGAGACCGAGATCTACCTGCTGACGACCCAGTTTCTCGACCTGCGCGCCGCGAGCGTGCTGTCGATGACCCAGCTGGTCGTCGTCGTGGCGGTGCTGCTCGTCGCCGCCCGGGCGCGTGGGGGCCGCACCGCGCAGCGGCGCGTCGACTCGGCTAGGTCTGGGCGGGCACCCCGACCGGGCGACCTGCCGAACATCGTCGTCACCCTGGCCGTCGCCGCCTTCCTGGCCCTGCCGATCGTCGCGCTGCTGCTGCGGTCGCTGCGCACCGCCGACGGCTGGGGGCTCGGTAACTACGCCGCGCTCGGCACGACCGGCAGCCGCAACGCCCTCGTCGTGCCGGTCTGGACGGCCCTCGGCAACTCGCTCGTGATCGCCGTGCAGGCCACCGCCATCGCGCTCGTCATCGGTCTCGCCGCGAGCCTCGTGATCTCGCGGCGCCCGCGCTCGCCCGGGTTGCGCCGCTCGCTCGCCGGCTTCGACGGCGTGCTGATGCTGCCGCTCGGGGTGAGCGCGGTCACCGTCGGGTTCGGCTTCCTCATCACGCTCAACCAGCCGCCGTTCGACCTGCGGTCGTCACCCGTGCTCGTTCCCATCGCGCAGGCGCTCGTGGCGCTGCCGCTCGTCGTGCGCACCGTCCTGCCGGTGCTGACCGGGATCGACGGACGGATGCGGGAGTCGGCCGCCGTGCTCGGCTCGGCGCCGTGGCGGGTGCTGCGGGACGTGGATCTCGCCATCGTCGGGCGGCCCGTGCTCGCGGCATCCGGATTCGCGTTCGCGGTCGCTCTCGGCGAGTTCGGCGCGACGAGCTTTCTCTCCCGTCCCGACCGGCCGACGCTGCCCGTGGTGATCTTCCGGCTGATCGGCCTGCCGGGCGGGGACAATTTCGGAATGGCCATCGCGGCCTCGGTCGTGCTGGCCGCCGTGACGGTCGCGGTGATCGCGCTCGTCGAGCGGCTGCGCGTGGGAACGATGGGGGCTTTCTAGATGACCGCGGTTTTTGATTCGAGTGCGCTGCAGGTAGACGGGGTGACCGTGTCGTTCGACGGCGCGGTCGCGGTCGACGACGTGACCCTGGGGCTCGAGGCGGGGGAGGTGCTCGGCATTCTCGGCCCGTCGGGCAGCGGCAAGTCGACGCTGCTGCGCGCGATCGCCGGTCTCGAGCGGCTCGACGCGGGGCGCGTGACCTGGCACGGAGACGACATCACGGCCGTGCCCGTGCACAAACGCGGGTTCGCGCTGATGTTCCAAGACGGACAGCTGTTCCCGCACCGCACGGTCGCGCAGAACATCGCCTATCCGCTGCAGATCGCGGGTCGGTCGTCGGGCTCCCGCGTGCACGAGCTGCTGACGCTCGTCGGCCTCGCCGGGTTCGGTGACCGGCGGGTGACGGAGCTCTCGGGCGGCGAGCAGCAGCGGGTCGCCCTGGCCCGCTCGCTCGCCGCCGAGCCCCGGCTGCTGCTGCTCGACGAGCCGCTCAGCTCGCTCGACCGCGAACTGCGCGAGCGGCTCGCCGGCGACCTGCGACGCATCCTCGACGAGACGGGCACCACCGCGGTGTTCGTGACCCACGACCAGGATGAGGCGTTCGCGGTGTCCGACCGTGTCGCCGTCATGATCGGTGGGCGGCTGCGGCAGAGCGGCACCCCCGCCGAGGTGTGGCGCCGCCCGGCCTCGCCCGAGATCGCGCGGTTCCTCGGCTACACGACGGTGCTCGGGGGAGACGCGGCGCGGATGGTGCGTCCCGCGGCGGATCATCCGGTCGCGTTGCGGCCGAGTGCCGTGGTCGTGACGGATGGCGGGCCGGTCGCCGCGACGGTCGTGCGCCGCACTCCCGCCGTCGACGGCTCGCACGTGCGGCTGACTGTGCCAGGGGTCGGCGAGGTCGACGGGATCGCTAGCGCGCAGCATCCGGTCACCGTCGGACAGCAGGTGACCGTGCGCTTCGACGACGACGGAATCGCGGAGCTGCCGTGAGGGCCGCCGTGGTGCTGATCGACGGGCGCTCGGGATCGGGCAAGACCGAGCTGGCGCGGGCCATCGTCGCCGGGTCGCCGACCGCGCAGCTCGTGCGCCTCGACGACCTGTACCCGGGGTGGGGCGGGCTCGAGGAGGGCAGCCGGGTCGTGCACGACGACATCCTCGCGAGCGACGCCCCACGGTGGCGACGGTGGGACTGGGCGCTCGGTCGGCATGCGGAGTGGCATGACATCGACCCGGGTCGCCCGCTCGTGATCGAGGGCTGCGGCGCGCTCAGCCGCGACAACCGCGGGCTCGCGACGTTCGGCATCTGGGTCGCGCTCGACGCCGCCACGCGAAAGCGCCGAGCACTGGAACGCGACGGTTCGACCTACGCTCCGCACTGGGACGAGTGGGCGGCGCAGGAGGACGCGTTCCTCACCCGGGAGAACCCCGCGGCGCACGCCGACGCCGTGATCGACGGCAGCGACGTGACGCTCGAGCTTGCGCGGTGGCGGGCCGTGGTGGATGGTGCGAGAGTGACCGAGTGACTTCTCCCTTTATCTCCGTGTCCGAGCTCGCCGACGCCCTCGGCAGCGACAGTCCTCCCGTCGTCTTCGACGCGAGCCTCGAACTGCACCCGCCGAAGTACGACGGCGACTATCGCAAAGACAACGGGCGACCGCGCTGGCTAGCCGGTCACATCCCCGGTTCGCACCACGTCGACGTGGCCACGCAATTCAGCGACACGAGCGCGAAACTCAACTACACGCATCCGGAACCCCAGGAAATCGCCGACGAGCTCGCGCGCCTCGGGGTCGCCGCCGACGCCGAGGTCGTCATCTACGACACCACCGGGACCGTGTGGGCCGCGCGCCTCTGGTACCTGCTGCGCTGGATCGGGGTTCGGGCCCGCGTGCTCGACGGCGGTCTCGCGGCTTGGAAGGCAGCCGGGCAGCCCCTCGAGAACGGTGAAGCGGTCGAGGCCGCGCCGGTCGCGCCGTGGACCGCGACCGTGGCACGCAAGGCGTGGGTGAGCCAGCAGGAACTCGTCGAGCGTTCGGCCTCCGACTCCCGGCCGCTCGTCTGCAGCCTGCCCTCGGGGAGCTTCGCCGGAACGGATCCCACCCGCTATTCGCGCCGCGGACACATCCCGGGCAGCGTCAACGTGTCGAGCCGCGACCTGTTCAAGGCCGACGGCACCCTGAAGAGCCGGGTCGAGGTGATCCTCGCCTACGACGGCGCGGGCGTCGACACCCAGGCCGTGGGCGCGTCGGGAACCGAAGAGGTGCTGCTCTACTGCGGCGGCGGCATCACCGCGTCCGCCGGGGCGCTCACGCTCGCGGCGATCGGCGTCAAGGCCGTGCGCATCTACGATGGGTCGCTCGAGGAGTGGTCGGCCAACCCGGCGTTGCCGCTCGAGGTCTCCTCTCCCTGAGTTCTCCACAGCGCTCGATTTTTCTCCACAATATTTGCCGCGAACACTCGAACATATGTTCGAAAGTGGGAAAATCGAGGCATGACAACGACACCGACTATCGACCTCACGCAGCAGTTCACCGCTGTCGTCGAGGCCGCTTCCGCGGTGTCGAGCGATGTCGCCGATTTTCAGGCATCGGATGACGCGGCTCTCGTTTCACTGAGCCGACTGGCCGCCCGGGCCAAGCAGCTCGTCGACGCTCACCTGGCACTCGTTGCCGGCGAAATCGCGGCGCGTTCGACGCGGGAGATGGGCCACTCGGGGCTCGCGCAGCGAGAGGGGTTCAGGACGGCCGAGGAGTTGGTGAAGGCGACCTCTGGGGCGTCGGGTAAAGATGCGACCACCGCGGTGCGGGTGGGGCGGCTCGTGCGGGAGGCAGCGACGTCAGGGCAGGTCGACCCGACATCGGGCGAGGTATTCGAAGCGCGAGAGCCATGGCTGGCGTGTGTGGCCGCGGCGGTAGCCAGTGGCGCGCTGTCGGTGGGGGCCGCCGACGCGATCCGAACGGGGCTCGGACTCCCGACCGACAACGTGCCCGCCGCCGCTCTCGCCGATGCCGCGGGCGCCCTCTGCGCGCTCGCATCCACCCTCGATCTCGACCTGCTGCGGGGGCGCGCTCGTGAGTTTCGCGACGACCTAGACGAGGCGGGTATCGCCGACCGTGAACGTGAGCGGTTCGAGAAGCGGGCGCTGAGGGTGTTCAGCCTCGGCAACGGCATGGGCAGGTTGGTCTGGGATCTCGATCCGGAGAGCTACGCCACCGTGCTCGAGCTCAACAATCGTGCGACATCGCCCAAGCGGGGCGTCCGCTTTGTCTCGGGCGAGAACCAGCAGATCGCCGAGCGTATCCTGAACGACCCGCGAACCATCGGCCAGCTGGCCTCCGACACATTTCTCGGCCTGTTGCAGGCCGGCGCCCATGCCGACTCCACGAACCTCCTCGGCACCGGCGCGGCGTCGATCCGGGTGCTCGTCACGAAGAAGACTCTGGAGACCGCGGGCGTCTCCGGCGCAGGGGGTGACTGGGGTTCGACGGGCGTCTCCTCCGGTCACGGACGTATCGAAGCCACCGGCGCGCCCCTCACCGCGGCCGCGCTGCAGCGCCTGGCGTGCGACGGAGCCACAACCGAGGTCACCCTCGACAGCTTCGGCCGACCGCTCGATGTCGGGCGTGAACATCGCACATTCACCCCGAAGCAGCGCATCGCCCTCGCCATCCGCGACGGAGCATGCATGTTCGGCGACTGCGACAAGGAGCCCTCGATGACCGAGGCGCACCACATCATCCCTTGGGCAGAGGGCGGCCGCACCGACCTGGCCAACGGGATACTGCTCTGCAAGTTTCATCACCTGCTCGTCCACGACAACGGCTGGGAGATCTACCGGGTCGGCACCGACTACTTCTTGGTGCCTCCGCCCGACGTCGACCCCGAACGGCGGCCGAGACCCATGCCGTCGAAGAGTGTGGCGATGCGCGACGTGAGACGCGAGCGCGAACACGCGGGTTGACGGCGGCGCATCGAGCCTCACGCATCGAAGCTGGTGCGCATCGAGCCTGTCGCGCAGCGAGCCTGTCGGAATCCTCGGTGGATGGATCCGCTCGACAAGGTCAGCCCACGGGTCAGGCCCAGCCCAGCCGGTGCAGTTCGTCGTCGTCGATGCCGTAGAAGTGGGCGATCTCGTGCACGAGCGTGATGTGGATCTGGTCTTTGAGATCGTCGAGGTCTTCGCTGACGTCGGCGAGGGGTTCGCGGTACAGGATGATCCGGTCGGGCAGTTCACCGAACCCGTACTGGCCGCGCTCGGTGATGGCGACGCCGTCGTAGAGGCCGAGCAGGTCGAGCGATCCGTCTTCCGGTCGCGCCTCGGTGACGAACACCACGTTGTCGAGACCGTCCACCATCTCATCGGGCAGGGCGTCGAGTTCGTCGACGACCAGCTTCTCGAACTCGTCTTCGGTGAGGGCTTCCACCCGACCAGTCTTACAGAGGAATCCGGCAGAGCCCGGCCCGGGTCAGTCCTCGAGGGCGTCGAGCAGGCTCTCGGTGACGAACGCGAGCCAGTCGTAGAGGTCGTGCAGCGCCACCGCGGCGTCGCTGTCGGTCGCGCCCTCGTCGCCGTCGCTCTGGATGCCGAGCCGGGCGGCGATCGTGAGCCGGATGTCCGAGAGGGTGCGCAACCAGGCCTGGGCGTCGCCCTCGTCGAGTTCCACGTGTCCGCTGTCGCGTTCGAGCGTGGCGATCACGACCCGGGCGTTCGCCACCTTCCGGCTCGCGAGGGAGCGCTCGGTGAGGCGACGGAAATCGCCGGATGCCTCGGAATCGTCACCATAGGCATCCGGTAACAACCGGGCTATCGCCGGGTCGGGGTCTATCGCCGACCGGCCGCCGATACCCACGAGGTCGAAAAGGGGGTCGGCGTCGTCCGAACCGGCGATGTCGCCGAGCATGCCGGCGATCTGCGCCGCCAGATCGGCGATGATGTCGCATTCGACCGCGCTGAAGCCGACCACGACTGTGCCGTCGGGGGTCTTCGAGAAGGGGGTCACGCATCCGCTTTCTGCAGCGTCGCCCAGAGGCCGAAATCGTGCATGGCCTCGACGTGGCGTTCCATCTCTTCGCGGCTGCCCGTGGCGACGACCGCGCGACCGTCGTTGTGCACCTGCAGCATGCGGCGGTCGGCCTCCTCGTGCGAGAAGCCGAAGTAGCTGCGGAAGACGTAGGAGACGTAGCTCATGAGGTTGACCGGGTCGTTCCAGACGAGGGTGACCCACGGGCTGTCGAGCACGGTCTGCTCGCGCAGCTCGGTGCTTTCGAGGGTCTTCGACATGCAATCAAGCCTCGCATAAAACGGCAATGGCCCGACTTCTCAGTCGGGCCATACCGTGTTGCTGTGGTGCAACGATTGGGGTGAACGACGGGGCTCGAACCCGCGACATCCGGCTCCACAAGCCAGCGCTCTGCCAACTGAGCTACGCCCACCAGGCGGCTGCTTCGTGATCTCTCACTGAAGCAACCAGACGATCCTATTACAGGTGCGGAGCGAATCTCTCCACTACCTCGGCCGAAATGGTCTGCACCTGCTCGGTGGTGGGGCCGGGTTCCGCGGTAAATACGGCTTTTCGGTAGTAATCGAGCTCGCGAATCGATTCCAGAATGTCTGCGAGGGCACGGTGTCCGCCGTTCTTGGCCGGCGCGTTGAAGTACACGCGAGGGAACCAGTGGCGCGCGAGCTCCTTGATGGATGACACGTCGACGCTGCGGTAGTGCAGGTGACCGTCGACGCGCGGCATGTACTTCGCGAGGAAGGCGCGGTCGGTGCCGATCGTGTTGCCGGCCAGCGGCGTCGTCTGCACGCCGGGGACGTACCTGAGGATGTACTCGAGCACCTCGTATTCGGCGTCGGCGAGGCTGACGCCGTTGGGGATCTCCTCGATGAGCCCGCTCTCGGTGTGCATGTTGCGCACGAAGTCGCCCATGTTGTCGAGCGCGGACTGGTCGGGTTTGATGACGATCGTGAAGCCCGGATGAACCGGCACGAGGTCGTAGTCGGTGACGACGACGGCGACCTCCACGAGTTCGTCGACCGCGAGGTCGAGTCCGGTCATTTCACAGTCGATCCAGACCAGTCGGTCCGTAGCAGTAGCCATTGGCTCAGTCTATCTTCGTGACGGTCGCACGCCGGTCAGGCCAGTGCGCCCGCACCGATCGCCTCGGCTTCGACCACCGGCTCTTCGGCGCCGTCGTTCACCCGGGCGAGCGCCCGCCGGCCGAGCAGCACGATCAGCATGGCGATCAGCACCGAGCCGCCCGCCACGTAGTACGGCGTCGCCGCGGTGTACAGCCCGGCGAGGGTGGTGGCCAGCGGGGGAGCGACGGCGCCACCGAGGAAGCGCACCGCCGAGTACGACGACGACGCGACCGACCTCGGCAGGTCGGTGGCCTCCATCACGCACTCGGTGAGCACGGTGTTGAGCACCCCGAGCAGCAGACCTCCGACGACGACGGTGGTCACGAGGCCCGCCTGCGATCCGACGAAGAGTCCCGCCGCGACGAGGTCGAGGGCGAGGAGGGGCAGCACCCCGCCGAGCACGGTGGTGCGTTTCATCCGCGCGGTCAGGGCGGGGGCGACCCACACCGAGGTGATCGCGAGTCCGAGGCCCCAGCCGAAGAAGGTGAGGCCGATGCCCATCGCGCCGAAGCCGAGCGGGAACGGCGTGTAGGCGAGCAGCGTGAAGAACCCGATGTTGTAGAACAGCGCGGCACCGGCGAGCAGCGCGAGAGCGGGTCTGGCGAGGGCGCGGAAGGGTGCGGAGAGCGCTGTCGGCATGCGGGTGGCCCGGTCGTCGCCCGCGAGCAGCACGGTGATCGCGATGAAACCGACCGCCATGAGGGCCGCCGTGCCGAAGAACGGGGCGCGCCAGCTGACACTGCCGAGCAGCCCGCCGAGCAAAGGTCCGATCGCGATGCCCAAGCCGAGGGCCGCCTCGTACAGGATGATGGCGCTGGACGTTCCCCCGCTCGCCGCCCCCACGATCGTGGCGAGGGCGGTGGAGATGAACAGCGCGTTGCCGAGGCCCCAGCCGGCGCGGAAGGCGATGATGCTCTCGACGTTTCCGCTGAGCGCTGCGGCGGCCGCGAAGGCCACGATGAGAGCGAGGCCGATGAGCAGGGTCTTCTTGGCGCCGATGCGGCTCGAGATGAAGCTCGTGAAGAACATCGCCAACCCGGTGACCACGAGGTAGCTCGTGAACAGCATCTCCGTGTCGGTGGGGCTCGCCTCGAGCTGCTCGGCGATGGCGGGCAGGATGGGGTCGACGAGGCCGATGCCCATAAACGCGATGACGCTCGCGAAGGCCACCGCCCAGACCTGCTTGGGCTGGTGCAGGATGCTGGCCTTCCTGGTCGCAATCGGGGGAGTCGCGTGGGTGTCGGATGCGCTCACGCCGCGACCTCCGCCACCCCGACGCGGGCCGCGAGTATCTCGGCCGCACGGCCCAGGGTTGCCCACTCCGTGTCGCTCAGGTCGCCGAAGATGTTCTTCGTGGCCTCGGCGAGCTGGGTGCGCCAGTCGGACAGCGCGTCGCGGCCCTTGTCGGTGATGGCGATGAGCCAGGCGCGCGAGTCGTCCACATCGGCGATGCGGTAGACCCACTCGTCTTCGATCAGGTTGCCGAGCAGCTTGGTCATACCGGGCTGGGTGATGCGGGCGGTTTTCGCCAGTTCGCCGTTGCGGCGCGGCCCGTCGGCGTTCAGCACCGAGAGGGTCGACCAGACCGCGGCGGAGACCGTCGAGCCGGTGGACTGCGCCGCCATGCGGGTGAGCCGATGGTTGGAGGTGAGGAGGGATTCGAAAATGTCCGTGGGTTCTGCGTGCATGCAGCAAGTCTATAACCCAGTTATATAACTGGGTTAAGTAATGGGTTCGCCGACCGCGAACGGGCGCCGCAGCATCCGAATAGTCTTGTTCGCATCATGACCACCGCACTTGCCGTCCTCCTCATCCTGAACGGCGTCTTCAATTTCGCCGTCTGGCCCACCTTCTTCCGCCGTGTGGCGCGCGATCCGCGGGCTCGCACGGCCGAGGGGAAGGCCACTCCGTTCTTCACCGTGCACCTCGTGATCGTGAGCGTCGCACTCACCCTCGCCGCCGTGTCGCTGGTCTTCGGGGTCTTGACGCTGCTCGGTGTCTGGTAAACCTGACTCATGACAAACAACGAGGTAACGCTTTCGCGCGGCGACCAGTACGTCGTCTTCTACACGGGCGGACCCTACGACGGCCAGACCGACACCCGCATCAGCACCGACGGCTCGTACGACGAGACCGTCACCGTTCTGGTCTCGCTCGACGGCAAGGAGTCGCAGCTCGTCTACGGCGCTCCCGAGGCGAAGTCGATCGGCGGCAGCGTGCAGGTTCACTACACGTGGGATGCCACGGCGAGCGAAGCGCTCGAAGACCCCGAAGAGCGCCTGAGCGACCAGTAGGAATAGCCCCGCCTCCGCCCCGGTTGGCTCTCACGTGAACCTACTCTTCTTCTCCTCGGCCTTCTGCGACCCCTGCATCCAGACGCGGGGCGTGCTGAAGCAGGTGGCCATGCTGCTGCCCGACGTGAAGATCGCAGAGTTGGATGTCGCGCGCGACACCGCCGAGGCGGAGAAGGCGGGAATCCGCTCGACCCCGACCATCGTGATTGCCGCCGAAGACGGCAGCGAGGTGTTCCGGGCCGAGGGTGTGCCCACCGTGAACCAGGTGCTCGTGGCGTTGGCGAAAGCCGTCTGACGCCGCCTGCGCTATCGTTAATGCCGCGCCTCTGTAGCGCAGCGCCTCTGTAGCTCAGTGGATAGAGCAAAAGCCTTCTAATCTTTTGGTCGCAGGTTCGATTCCTGCCAGGGGCACAGAAACACGGGGAAGCGATGACCCCGCGACCGGGCCCGACAGATCCGCGACAGGCGGAGGCGTGCCCGGACTCACAGACGCGGTCGGGGCGACCGCGTTGAAGCCCGAGAAGGTCAGGCCGCGTCGTGGTAGCGGAACCACTCCAGCAGCATCCGCGAACGTGACGGAGTGCCCCAGTCGGCGGGGTTCGAGCTCTCCTGGAAAAACGAACTGTAGCCGGGGATCTCACGGATGCCTGACTCGGTGAGTGCGCGGAATCCCATATTCCAATCCGGGAAGCGACGCTCGTCGATCTGCTCCTCGAGCAGCGTGCGCACGCCCTCGTGACGCGGATCGGCGGCGACGACCTCGTACACGGAGCGGACGGTCGCATCATCGCCCTCGAGCGCCTGCATGAACTGCCCGTCGCGGTAGAGAAGCATGCCCGTCAGCTGGGCTGCCGAGTTGTTCGCCCGGCTCTTCACGAGAAGCTCAGCGAGCGCCTCGTCGGAGAACGGCGAGACAGCAGAGCTGACATAGACGATGGATAACAACGTTGACCCCCTCCGGTGACTTCTCTCGTCGATTCTAGGTACCCGCGGCCACTTGTTGTGGCCTCGACCGACGCAGTGTGCCTGCTCGGTGACCGCATCGAGGATCGAGGCACTTACTCCGCTTCTGTGAATCCGCAGGCCGCGAAGCGGTACTCGGGGTCGGTGGGCGTCGTCAGGTCGCGGTCGCGCAGAATCGTCGATGCCGGAACCTGCGGGTCGGCGCAGACGTCGTCGAAGTCACCGCGCAGATCGTCGGCGTACTCGATGGCGATGACCCGTTCGTCCCAGACGTCCGTGTAAAGGGCGCACTCGTCCCACCGGTGGCATTCCTCCGCCACGGCGAAGTCGAACCCGGCCTCGTCGCGCCCGCGCACTCCGAGCTCCGCCGAATTCTTCTGCCCGATCGCAAGACCTGCCGCGTGCGCGTGCTCGGCGTAGAGCGTGGCGAGCGCGACCGCGTCGTCCTGACCGAGGCGGCCGTCGCTGCGGGTATAGCTGTCGAGATTGTCGATCTCGATCGCCTCGAACCCCGCCGAGGCGCAGCGGTCGAGCGTTTGCGCGAGCTTCGCCGCGATGCGCTGGCGCTTGTCGGCGGTCGACGTGTCGAGGATGAGCTCGTCCGGCCAATTCTCGTCGACGAGCGGTCGACCATCGACGTGGAGCACGAGGTCGGGACTGCCTCCGAGCCAGTCGTCGCGGTCGGCGGGTTGCGTCTGGAAGCCGTTCACATAGCAGACCGAGTACAGCCCCTCGGCGGGCTCCTCCGTGCTGTCGCGCACGACCCCGCCCACTCCGGCGACCGGCGCGTAGCCGCCGCCGAGCTGGTAGTCGATGACGATCCCCGCGGGCGGCGGTTGAGGCGCGTTCGTGGCGTCGTACGTCGCGTGAGTCGCGGGATTGCCCGCCGGAGCGCCGGCCGGCTCGGCCGTCGACGCGCATCCGCTCAGGAGCAACGCCCCGCCGATTCCGACAGCCAGTGACGCCCGTATCGAGCGGCTCATCGCGTACCCCTTCGGGCGGCTCGTCGGGCGCGCAGCTGCCGTGTCAGGCCGGTGGCGGCCAACCACACCGCAAGACCTACGAAACCGATGGACGCGAGGAGGTAGCCGCCGAGTTCGCCGCGCAGCGGTGTGTCGTTTGCCTCCGCCAGCATCGGGAAACCTGTCCACGCAACGGCGAGGAGTAGCGCGACGACACTCGCGATGAAGTGACCCCGTACGGATAGTTCGCGATCTCGCGAATCGAAGTTAGGATCGGTCATTCGGCCAGCGTATTGGTTGACCCGGCCTCGAGAAGCTCCTTAGCACCGATCGTCGATTCCTGCTCGGCGTTTTCTCGTTGCGTGGGTGCGCCTAGCGTGGCTGGCATGAGCGATGCAGAGAACACCCCAGACACGTCAGTTCCGAAGCCTGAAGAGGTCGACCCGCAGTCGGGAACCGAGCAGGACGGCACGCCCGTCGAGAACCCGTCCGGCTAGTGGGAAAAAAGAAGCACGAGAAGCGCGTCCGCCGCCGGGTCTACGAGGCGGAGCTCAAGAGACTGCAGATCGAGCTCGTGAGCATGCAGCAGTGGATCGCAGCGACGGGCGCGCGGGTCGTGGTGGTCTTCGAGGGCCGCGACGCCGCGGGCAAGGGCGGCGCCATCAAGCGCATCATGCAGTACCTCAACCCGCGTACCGCCCGCGTCGTGGCGCTGACGAAGCCGAGCGAGCGCGAACTCGGCCAGTGGTACTTCCAGCGGTACATCCAACACCTGCCCACCGCGGGCGAGATGGTGCTGATGGACAGGTCCTGGTACAACCGCGCGGGCGTCGAGCGCGTGATGGAATACAGCTCGCAGGAGCAGTACGAACGCTTCCTCGAGCAGACGCCCGTGTTCGAGCGGATGCTCGTCGACGACGGCATCATCCTGATCAAGTACTGGTTCTCGGTCTCCGATGAGGAGCAGGAGGCGCGGTTCCACAAGCGCCTCAACGACCCGGTTCGCCGCTGGAAGCTGTCCGACGTCGACGTGCTCTCGATCACGCGGTGGGAGGACTACTCCCGTGCCAAAGACCACATGTTCGCTCACACCGACATCGACGAGGCGCCGTGGTGGACGATCGAGAGCGACGACAAGAGAGCCTCGCGGCTGAACACGATCAACCACCTGCTGTCGCAGATCCCGTATCAGTCGACCGAGCCGAAGAGCGTGAAGATTCCCGCCCGCCCGTCTGCTGCCGACTACGAGCGCCCGTCGAAGAAGCAGTACCGCTACGTTCCCGACCACGCGAAGTCCATCGGATAGGAGAACAACCATGCGAGAGCTCGGCATTGTCAAGAAGATCGCGGTGCTCGAAGACGCCGAGGTGCTCGATCCGGTGGTGAACCGAGTGCGCGACATCGTGAACGCGGTGGTGCGCCCCCGCGGACTGCGCGATCTGCTGCACGGTGTGCCGGTCGGGCACGCCGTGCACCCGGTCGCGGTGATGCTGCCGATCGGCGCCTGGGTGAGCAGTGCCATTCTCGATTGCGTGCCCGGCTCTGAAAAGGCGTCGCGCCTTCTCGTGGGTGCTGGGGTAGCCGGCGTACTCCCGTCCGTCGCCACCGGGCTCACCGACTGGTCGGAGTTGCACGAACAACAGCAGCGCGTGGGACTCGTGCACGCAGCATCCAACACCGTCGCGACGGCGTTCTACGCGGCGTCCTTCGTGCAGCGCACCCGCGGTCGTCACGCCAGCGGTCGCGTTCTGGGCCTCGCCGGACTCGCCTTCGTCGGCTTCTCCGGCTACCTCGGCGGTCACCTCGCCTACCGGCAGGCGGCCGCGGTGAACCACGCCGAAGACGTGCCGCACCGCTTTCCGACCGGCTGGCGCCATCTCGGCGCGCTAGAGGAGTTCGCCCACAATGAGCTCACCCAGCGCACCGTCGATGGCGTGCCGCTGCTCGTCGTGCGCAGCGGAGCAGGTGTCGACGTGCTCGCCAACACGTGCAGCCACCTGTCGGGCCCGCTCGACGAGGGCGAGCTCGTGGTCGACGGCGGCGAGCGGTGCGTCGTGTGCCCCTGGCACAAGAGCGTGTTCTCGCTGAGCACGGGCGACGTCGTGCACGGGCCGGCGACGGCACCCCAGCCGAAGTTCGAATCGCGCGTGACCGACGGCAGCATCGAGGTCATGCTCGAGGGTGCAGGCTAGTCGCGCGTTGCGGGTCGGGGGTGCTCATCGCCGCGTCGCGCTCGTCGCACCTCGTCGACGAGGGACCGCCACGCGCCCGTGAGCTGGCCGTCTGAGAGGGTGGCGCGGTAGGCGCGGGCGCGGCCCGATGCCTCGAGACGCCAGACGAACTGGTCTCGGGCCCGCGGGTCGGCGGGTTTCACGGCGTCTTTCCACGGGCACGCGCCGATGAGGGTGGCCCAGTCGACGTCGGGCGCATCCGCGGTGCCCGTGCGCCATTCGCGACGCAACCCCGCGAAGCCACCGGTGCGCACCACGATGATCGCCCAGGAGTCAGGCCGTGAGACCGCCATCGTTGCCCACTTTCACGCCCACGGTGCCCCAGCCGGCACGCACCGCGTCGACTTCTGTCGACGTTTCACCGTAGCGTGTGCCGGCCGCGCGCACCGTGGCCTCGGCGAACTGTTCGAAGGTCGTGTCGGCTGCGAGCTCGAGGGTGATCGTGTCGTACCAGATCTGCCCGGCGCGCTGCCAGGCGTTGCCGCCGAGAGCCTCGGCAACGAGGTAGAAGGCCCGATTCGGGATGCCGGAGTTGATGTGCACTCCGCCGTTGTCGTCGTCCGTCTCGACGTAGTCGGACATGTGGCCGGGCTGCGGGTCTGTGCCGAGCACGTCATCGTCGTAGGCGGTGCCGGGAGCCTTCATCGACCGCAGGGCCGTGCCCTCCACCTCGTCGGTGAACAGGCCGGCGCCGATGAGCCAGCTCGCCTCGGTGGTCGACTGGTCGAGGGCATACTGTTCGACGAGCGAACCGAAGACGTCGGAGACCGACTCGTTGAGCGCCCCCGA